>CACYDA010000001.1 GCA_902773095.1 uncultured Lachnospiraceae bacterium
GGCTGATCATTTCGCATAGAATGGGAAACGAGTAGGCAAAAAAGACGTAACGGATAAACCACCATAGGAAAAAAGCAACGGCTTCCGAGCCTGCTGGTATGCAGCAGCGTATCGGGAGCCGTTGTTGTGTTTGAGTTATGTAGTTTTATTCATGTGGCTGCGTCAATCCACGATCGCGCCGTAGCGGCGGAGGATATCCTTGTCTTCGTCGGAGAGATCGCTGTCGGGGTGCAAATGGCGCAGGTCACAGTTATATACAATTAATCCGGAATAATTATATATAATCTGCAAACATTCGCCTGTTTCAGTTGACCAAATACATATTATATCATCAGAAGCACTGGCAAATGATTTTCCATCAGGAGCATAGACCACACATTCAACACAGTTATTGTGTTTATTATATTCCCGTATCCAATGTGGTTTTCCTACATACCATTCCCTTACAGTTCCGTCAAATGATCCGGAAATAAATGATTTTCCATCAGGTGCATATGCAACTGAGCGTATCTTCTCCCCATTTCCCTTATATGTATGTAGACATTTGGGTTTTCCTATACGCCATTCTTTAATCGTTCCGTCCAAAGATGCCGAAATAAAAGATTTACCATCAGGTGCATATGCAACAGAGTTGACATCATTTTCATGTCCAACATAAGTGTTAATGCATTGTCCTGTAGAAGTATCCCATTCCATTATTGTGCAATCAGCCGATCCTGAGATAAATGATTTTCCATCTGGAGCATATGCTACAGTTCGTATCCAATCACTATGTTTTTTGTATGTGTGAATACAATTTGGATTGCCTACATGCCAACGCTTGATGATATTATCCCACGAACCAGAAATAAAGGATTTACCATCAGGTGCAAACGAAACACAACATACCCAATCTTTATGTCCCTCGTAAACGTGCAAGCAATTGGTTCCCTCAACACTCCATTCCCTGATTGTTTTATCCTTAGAACCTGAAATGAAAGACTTGCCATCAGGGGCAAATGCCACCGAGCGAACCCAGCCTTTATGTCCTTCATAAACGTATTTTGGCTTACTATCTATAATAGACCAAGCTTTTATGTTATTATCGCCTGACCCATAAAGTAGGATTTTACTATCAGGTGAAAAAGCAACAAAAGATACCCAATTTACATGACCATAAAATATTCTCAAACATTTGTTTAATTCAATTGACCATTGTGTGATAGTGTTGTCTCCTAATCCTGAAAGAAAAGATTTTCCATCAGGAGCAAAGGCGACTGAACGTACCCAATCTCGATTTTCAGAATATGTGAAGATGGATTGATTATTTCTTATCTGCCATTCTTTTATTGTTCTATCTTTAGAACCTGAAATGAATGATTTTCCGTTAGGGGAATACGCAATTGCTGTTACCCAGTTTTTATGCTCTTGGTATATAAAAATGGGATTTGCTACATCCATCTGCCATTCTATAATAGTATTATCTTTAGAGGCTGAGAGAAAACCATTCTCACATGGTGAGAATACAATGGAATTAATCCCGCATAAATGTCCTTTATATGTGAATATAGCCTTTTCTTCATGGATGTTCCATTGCATAATACTTCCGTCTTCAGAACCCGAAATAAAAATCTTTCCATTCGTAGCAAACGCTAAGGAAGTGACAGAATCACTATGCCCTTTGTAGGTAATAAGTGAATGATTTCGCCCTTTTTGCCATAATCTTATAGTTTTGTCACTGGAGCCCGAAATGAACAAAATACCATCTAAAGAAAATACAACACATTTTACAGATTCTCTATGTCCTGTGTAGACGTTTATACACTGACCAGTAATCCTATCCCATTCTCTGATTGTACAGTCATCAGACCCAGTAATAAAGGTACTATTATCTTTAGGGTTAATTGAAATAGATTTAACTGAGCGATTATGACCTTCATATGTCCTGACGCATAGTCCGGTTGCAATTATCCACTCCTTTATCGTACCGTCGAATGATCCGGAGAGAAAGGACTTGCCATCGGGCAAATACGCAATACAGCTAATCCCGTTTCTATGCCCTTGATTAAGCAGATTTTCCATGAGTATTTTTGCGCCTTCAAATATGGAACCACCAGTTTCTTTATGCCCGAGAATTACTTTATTAAGTGAAATATATGTGAAATCAAGATTTGAAAAATCCGAGTTGGCCATATCCAATCGAACCATTTTTACCGCATCAATCAGGTTGTACACCCCGTAGCCGACTTTCTCCCCGAACCTGCCGCGAAACACATCGAGGGCGCGTTTGATGAGATTGCGGCTACATTCTTCATTCGGTACGTTGTATTTCGACTGTGTTCCTTCCGGAATCGGCGCGTTGTGATGCTCGCCGAGAATCTCGCCGATGAAGATGGATTTTTCGCGGCGGTTGGCATGGGCGATGAAGGGTGCAAGGCTTTCAAAGGCTGATTCAGGTTCATCTTCAAAA
>CACYDA010000002.1 GCA_902773095.1 uncultured Lachnospiraceae bacterium
AATATCCAAGACTGCATTTTTGCCAACTGTCAATGAAGGATTCTTACTAACAGGTGAACCTGCATTCTTGTAATAAGTTACGCCATCAACCACACCAGTTACAGGTGTAGCATTATAGATGGAACCATCTGAGTATACATTACCTTTAACCACAACTCTTGCACTATCATCAAGCGAAATAGCAGAAGTCTCTCTAAGCGTTGAGGAAGCAAGACTAGGATTCACATTTGGATGCAACTGGAATCCCTGAGCAAGAAGTGCATATTTCGCCAAATCGTTAATCCCATCTGTCATAGGAGAATCTGTAAAATCAAGAGCAATTTCCGGTACACTTATCTCAAAATCTGATACAATTTTTGACACATATCCGGTTTTCTCTGATCTACATTCTACTCTGACATTATTAATTTTAATGACATCGACTGATGCGATATCTGTACTATCTGTACCATCTGATTTTAAATACTTTACTTCGATATCACCTGATGGAGCATCTACAAAAAACTCATATCCTGTTGCAGTTGGCAAATAGCCAGTCAATCTGGCCAACAATCGTTCCTGAGATGTATCTGTTGCACCAGGAATTGTATAAACTGTGCCATCTTCATAAAGATTCACTAACTTATTTCTTAAAGTTTCTCTAAATGCCTTGTCTGCTGCATCCTGAGTTGCCGTAGGATTAGCTGCCTTATTCTTTTTATATAATTCCAAAGCAGATGAATAAGAATCAGTAACTGCATCCATAACATCAGCACCCATAGATGTATAAAGTTCATCCATGGCTTTTTCTGCATTGTAGAAAGTCATTTTAGACTTCTTATCATTCAATTTCATATTATAGTTCGTTGCAGTTACACCTAAGATAAGAGTTCCGAGTATTGACAAAATAAAAATGCCTATTAATACGATACCCAATGTGTTACCTCTGTTATCATGTTTCAAAAAAAGTTTACTAAACATCTATCCTGTCACCTCCTATTCACTTACAGTCTTTGTTGACTCATACTTTGCTATATATTTACCATTATGATATACAGTTACAGTAATATTATAAATTGTATCAGCTTTCAACAATCTTACCGTATCATTTACAGTGTCCTGCTTATCGGATCTTCCTTCAATAGAAGTAATCGGCTGTGTAGAAGTTGTTTTCCAAATATTTGAATAAACAACTGTTCTATCAAATATGTTTGCATCTTCTTTGCTGGTATTTAATAAAAATAATCTGGCTAATGTCTGGCTGTTGGTGGCTGCACCATTATGCTCGATAATGGTCACATAAGAGCCATCATAATTTACCGCATATGAAGAATCATTCGCTTTCTGATTCACAATATATACGCCCACTTTATCTTTATCAATTGATATTGGTACAAAATCAGGCTCAGAAGCATATGCTGTATTAAAATCATCATAATCATCAGATTGAATCTGATTATCTACCACAATCTTATCAGTTGAGTGAAGTGGCAGATACAACATATATACAGACGGAACACCCTTTTCATATTTCCACTTGCCTACAGAACCACTCACCCAGTTGTTTGCAGAATCAAATGTTTCAATCGTAGCTTCAGCAAAAAAAGCTTTTTCAGTATCATCATAGGTTAACACAACTGTAATTGCCCTGTGATGTGATGTTGGCTTATCAAATTTTGTAAGATTATCAACAAGTACCAGACATTTTTCACGGTCAACCCCATCAATACTCGGAATTGCATCATCCCTGTTTACCTCTGTCTTAATCGGAACCAGATCAATATCCACGGTATAATTCTTATAATCTGACGAGCCAATCGTTAATCCACTCATATCAACTGCTGTTGCTTTATATGATTTTGAATTTTTTGAATATCCACTTGTTAAATCAGAATCAACAATTGCAGCTGTCGTCTCCGTCATGCCATAATTATCTTTCATATAGTCTATGGAAGAAGCTTTAAACTGCTCAATAATGTATTGCGCCAATTCATTCGACTCTTCCTGTCTTTTCGATTCTACATTGGTTCTTGCAGCACTCACAAAACTACTTAAGAAAGGAGCCGCTACTAATGCCAATATAACAACTGTTACAATCAGCTCTAACAATGTAAAACCTCTATTATTCTCTCTTAAATCTTTGTCAAAACACATTCATATTGTCTCCCTTCTAAAGGTTTTCATGGTTGATTTGTTTCATAAATATAAACTTTTACATAATCCTACTTCTGCCGGCATAATAATACCGGCAGAAGCTAAAAAATATCAATATTTTATTGTGCTATAATCTCATCGCCCCAGAAGATATTAGGAGTAGATTTATCATATTCATATTCAGGAACTTCTGTCATCTCTCTATCATCACCAGTGATAGCAAAGTCAGACATCGTCATGTCCATAGTAACTGTCTGTTCTTCCTGACTTGGAACAAATATAACTGATCTTACAACCTTACGTTTACCATCTTCTCTATACGGGCAACCACCATTAACAATATAAGCAAGTACTTCTTTTGTTGTATCGTAATCCGATGTAATAGTAATGTTATACTGCTCTTCCATTCCTACATAACTAGGATTAGCTCCACCTGTACCTCCATTGGGGTTAGAACTAGGAATTGCGCCAAACGTATACACATCATTAAAAGGAGAAAGAGATAATCTTGTAATCTGAATATCAAATTCCTGTGTCATTTCATAAGCATCCATAATTACGCTACGGTATGTGATGCCACCATCATATCCCTTTATCAGCTCCTCATATGCTTTTTCAGCATCTGCTTTATCTTCCAGCATTGCAGCACGATCAGCTTCTAATCGCTTTAACTGATTTCTTCTGCTCTTTAATGCACTAATCTCACTATTGATATCATCAATTTTAACATTGGTTTTCTTATATACAAAATACCAAGATAAGAAAACTAACACAATTCCCAGTAAAACCAACATATATCCAAGATTTTTTGAGCTGCCGTTCTTAACCGATTCATTCATAACTATTGTGCCTCCTCTCCATTTGTTTCTGTGCCTGTCATATCATCATCTAAATCAACTACATTTTCATCAGCTAAAATGTTAAATGTTAAATCAAATGTAACAATATTCTGTGTTTCATCTCCATTTTCGTCATACACTTTGGTATAACCCGAAGTAACAACATCTGTGATATGTTCCTGTTCTTCAAGATCTTTCATAAATCCGGATAATTCGTATTCATATACACAGACACCATTTACTGCTACTTTTCCTTCCAAAATAGACAATGACGAGAACTGCCAAGCACTTGGCATATACTCTTCCAGGAAGTCAATAAACTCAACTACCCATTCCGTATCGCTAATAGTTGTAAGATGGAACTCCTGTAAATCTTTTAATTGATCGAGAGAATGATAATATTCCTCGTATTCTTTTTCAATTGGTTCCAATCTTGCAATTTCTTTATTCAAATTACTCTTTTCAGTCTTTTTAGAATTGTATTTTGCCAGCGGAACAACTGCCAATGCAATTGCAGCAACTACCAACACACCACAAACTGCTATGTATGGTATAAGGCTTCCGCCTCCACCTTCTGCTTTGGCCTGTTTACCGGTAACATTTGCCTTCGGCTGTAAGTGAATAGGATCCAGTGAAGCACCTACATTTGCCATATACTGCTTCAAAAGCGACGTGGAAATCTTAATTCTGTTATATGATTCTACATTCTTTAATAATGTAAGACGTTCTGTCGGTAATCCGGTTTCATTCGCAAACAAAACATCCATTCCAAGCACATCTGCACCTTCACCAATGATAACAATTTTCTGTAACGGCGCTCCCTGATTTCTACTGGAATAATACTCGATTACTCGGTTAACATTACTAATCAAATACTTTAATGAACTCGTTGTTTCATCTCTGTCAAGGGAATCCTTAACAATTTGAGCTGAAGCAAGCAATTCAAGAGCTGCTTTTGCTTTTAAATTTCTGCTCTCCATAACTTTGTTGAGAAGTAATGACTCACCATAAGGGATAGTTCTCTGTAGCTGCAAAATGTTATTAGTCATAACAGAAACAATTGTTGTATCAATACCTAGCTGTACAACCAATGTCGGTTTTGCATCAATCTGGATTTTAATCAGCTGTAATGTAGAGTTACCTGCATAGTCAACAGCTTTTACTTTCATTCCGAGAACTCCAGCTAAATCAAAATAGCTTTGAACCATCAATTCAGGCACAGCAAAAACAAGAATTCTTGTCTTCTGTTCCTCTTTTGTCTTCTTCTCTTCAAGAATAGTATATGAAAGCACATAGTCATCAATATTTACCGGGAAATATTCTGACGCATTCATATTTACCATTTCCTGAATCTTGTCACGTTTTGCTAAAGGAAGAACTACTTCCTTTGTTGCCACTCTCGAAGAATTTAAAACGAATGTAACTTCATTCGCAACAATCTGATCTTCAGTCATAGCTCTTCTGATAGTTTCTGCAACCTGACCAATATCTTTGATGTAACCATCTTCTACTGTATCAGGTGGTGTCTGTACTGAAATTGCGTGATGAACTACTACACTGCCTTTGGCACGCTGCATCTCGCAGACTTTGACGAATTCATTACCAACTTCAATCGTTAGTGTTCTAGATGCCATTCTTTTAGCCTCCCTCAAAATAGTTTTTTGTTAACGTTGAACAAACGTATTTAAATACCACTGAATAATTTCATTCCCGCACAACATTGATATGTAGATACCTAATGATAAATACGGTCCGAATGCCAGCTGATGATCCTTGCCTTTGATTTTCATACAAACCAAATGAATAATAGAACCAAGAATTGAACCCAGCACTAAAGCAAGGATTATGCTTTTCCAACCGATTAATAAGCCCGCCGCTGCCATTAATTTGACATCACCGCCGCCCATTCCTCTTCCATTAGTTGCTATCATCAAGATGTACAAAAAACTACTTACTGCAAAAAAACCAATAACATATAAATACCATTGTCTATAATCAGTAAGTAATCTTATAATGCCTAAAATACCGATGAAGATATTAAAGACAACGGGGATTTCATAAATCCTCCAATCAATTACACTGAGTGCCAGTAAAGCGGAGGCGCATAAACAATATAATATCGACTCGATACCAACTCCCTTGACAATAACAATTGCTGCATACCCAACACCATTAGCAAATTCTACTAATGGATACTGCCATGAAAGTTTTGTCTTGCAATACCTGCATTTTCCTCCTAATGTCAGAAAACTCAACACAGGTACTAAATCATACCACTTAAGTTGACCTCCGCATGTCATACAATGAGAACGAGTAACAACTACGCTTTCTTTTTTAGGAATCCTGTATATGCATACATTCAAAAAACTTCCTATAAATACTCCATATATAATAATTATTATCTTGTAGAATATATCCAAACTCATAATTGCCACCCATCGTTTTAGTAATTGCACTATCATTGTACTTGACACCCTTCAGACTCCCAACATTTGACTGTCTTTTGTCTGAAATAGTCTCTCGCTACCGCTAATAGAATCACGAATTTCTTCATCAATCCTATTCATAGCACCATTCATTTCGTATTTTAATACTATCTAAATGCACTCAGATTATGATGTGAATTTAGCATCAACTGTAAATCCATCACTTGCACAACCTTTGATTGTAACTGTTACTGACTTAAGCTGTGTATTCTTCTTGCTAACTGTCTTTAAATCATCATCATATGCTTTCTTAAGGTAAGCTTCGAATGCTGTATCTGCATCTGTAGCTGTATCTGCTGTAACTGTTACAGTTGTTCCGTTACCAAGGATTTTGAATTTAGCTGTCTTTGATGTACCGTTATCATTTGTTACTACGTTAACATCATCTGTTGAAGCATCTGAAATAGCGTTCTTTGTCTGTTTCTTAATTTCATCAAGGTTTGACTTGTCTGTCTGATCCTTAGATTTACCAAGATATTTTGTTAAGTTTGGTGCGATGATTGCTACTAATACAGCCATAATAGCAATAACGATAATAAGCTCGATTAACGAGAAACCTTTGTTGTTCATTTTTTTCATAATTTTCATTCTCCTTTTCTTTGTTCCACTTTGTTTTGTTTGTTTTGTTTATATAAATTGCCAGACCGGTATGTGCCTTGCAATATATATCATAAGAATTAATTGATAAACATGTATTATATATCTCCACCTGATGCCAAATCGTACATACCAAACATAGGAATCAGGATTGCCATGATGATTGTTCCACAAATACCGGCAAGTACAACAATAATCAATGGCTGGACTACTTCTGAAATTGACTCTGTAGCCAGCTCAACTTCTTCCTCGTAATAAGTAGCAGCTGTAACAAGCATGTCTTCCATGTTACCTGTTTCTTCGCCGATACCAATCATATGTACAATCATGTTTGGAAATACTCCACCATTTCTAAGTGGTTCAGATAAAGGTCTACCTTGTGCAACCTTATCTCTCGCTTCAATAATCGCATCTCTAAATATCACATTTTTCATGGTTCTTGCTGTAATTTCCAGTGCCTCGATCATTGAAATACCGGAAGCAGTTAATGTTGATAATGTTCTTGCAAAATTCGCAGAAGCTGTCTTAACTGTAAGTGTTCCAAAAATTGGAGCTTTGATTGAGATATTAGCAAATAGATATGTACCCATCTCAGTTGCTTTAAACATCTTAATGCCGACAATAACTGCTGCCACAACTAAGATTACAACATACCACTTATCTACCATGAAATCGCTGCACGAAACAAGCATTCTTGTAATCCAAGGTAATTCCTGACCCATATCAGAATACATATCTGAGAAAGTAGGAATAACCATGATCATCATTGCTACAACAACCGCAACAATAACTACTAACAAAGCAATTGGATAAATCATTGCTTTCTTTACCATCCCGGCAAGTTTGGTCTGTTTTTCCATCTGTGCTCCAACTCGGTCGAACGCTGTTTCCAGATTACCTGTAGCTTCACCGGCTGCAACCATACTAATCATAATTCTAGGAAATACATTATCTCCCTGTTTTGCCATACTGTTCGCCAATGTGTCACCTTTTTGAACCGATAATTTTGTATCAGCAATTGCTGCCTGCAGTGTCTTACTTTCTGTCTGCTCCGACAACATATCAAGTGCATCTACAATCGTAACACCGGCAGTTGTAATACTAACAAACTGTCTACAGAATACGCTCAAATCTCTTGATGAAACTTTTTTCCCTCCACCAATCGAAATATTCATATCTTTGTTTAACGCACCTGCTTCCGACACATCAATAGGTATATTACCTTCGCTCTTGATCATCTGAATCGCTTCCTGCTTATCTTCAGCATCAATTGAGCCTTTAATTTCTTTACCATCTTTACCATAAGCGGTATATTTAAAACTTGGCATTTTTGCACTCCTCTCTTCGAGTATTTTTTGATAGGACACTATTTTGTATCGTACTACTTTTGTTTTGTAAATTATATCACATACTCATAAAATTTACCACTTGTTTTTATTTTGTTAATATTTTATTAACAATATTCATATTTTCTACATATTATCCTATTTTTTTTATACATTTTTTACAATTCTTTATGATAACGTGATTTATGCTAACCCTCTTAATCTCTTATCCATATTAACGATATCCTGTGCATACGATGCACATGTCTGTCCGGTAATCTCACCACGTCTGTACAAATCATACAACGCATCATCCATTGTCTGCATTCCAATCTTCCTGTTTGTTTGAATCATTGATTGAATCTGATGAGTCTTACCTTCTCGAATCAGGTTCTTGATCGCCGGATTACTAATCATAACCTCAAAAGCTGCTACCCTTCGTTTCTGATCTGCAGTCGGGAGTAACTGCTGTGAAATAACCGCCTCTAAAACCATTGAAAGCTGAACTCTGATCTGTGCCTGTTGATTTGTCGGAAATACGTCAATGATACGGTCGATTGTAGCTGCAGAACCAATTGTATGAAGTGTAGAAAATACAAGATGTCCTGTTTCAGCTGCTGTAACAGCAATTGAAATTGTCTCATAGTCACGCATCTCACCTACAAGAATAACATCCGGATCCTCACGAAGTGCAGCTCTAAGCGCATTATTATACGACTGTGTATCAAATCCGACCTCTCTTTGGTTAATCATCGCACGTTTATGTGTATGCATATACTCAATCGGATCTTCAAGCGTTATAATATGAGATGTTGAATCTTCATTAATCAAATTGATGACCGATGCAAGCGTTGTTGATTTTCCTGAACCAGTTGGTCCCGTAACAAGTACTAATCCTCTTTTTCTTGTATGAAGATCCTGTACCGCTTTTGGAACTCCTAACTGTTCCGGCCTCGGTATTACTGTACCTACAATACGAAGGGCTGCCGCCATAACTCCTCTCTGTCTAAATACATTTACACGATATCGTCCTATTCCCGGAACTGAAATTGAAAAGTCAACTTCTCCTTTTTCTTCATAAATTGCTTTATGATGTTTATCAAGGATTGTTCCAATAATGCCTTCCGCTGTCTCCGGTGTCAAAACCGGATAATTCATATTGATCAGTGCACCATTTACTCTCATCTTAGGCGGTACGCCTACTGTAATATGTACGTCTGAAGCATTATACTTAGCAGCTTCTCCTAATATTTCTTCAATCGACACCATCTACACTATGTCCTCCTTACTCCGTATTTTTTCATATATAAATCATTTTGATTTTTTTACAGCAGATCTGCTAATATGATGACCCACTATTTTTTTCTATTGTTAATCGTTATCAAAATATGTATATGTCAATGTAAATCACTTCAAGACATTCCGTCTTTGATTACTCTGATTCATATGTAATTCTAAGTGCCTCATTAAATGATGTTGTTCCTTCAAGGAATAATCTGGTTGCACTTTCTCCAAGAGGATGCATTCCTTCTTCAACAGCCTGTGCTTTGATCTGGTCTGCTCTGGAACCTGCCGCAATCTTTATTCTAAGGCTGTTTGTAACAGGCATAATTTCATATGTACCAATTCGTCCATGATAACCCGTATTACCACATGCTTCACATCCGTTCGGTTCATATACCTGTATATCATCTATACTGCTTGCATGAATTTTTTCATACACA
>CACYDA010000003.1 GCA_902773095.1 uncultured Lachnospiraceae bacterium
AATGGTGGGAAAGTGGAGACAGTGTGACGCTCATTTCCAGACCACGCCGTTTTGGAAAGACGCTCAACATGAGCATGCTTGAAGCATTTTTTTCCAACAAATATGAGAACAGAGCTGACCTTTTTGAACATATGAATATCTGGAAATATGAAAAGTATCAAAAGATTCAGGGAACATATCCTGTTATCAGTCTTTCATTTGCGAATGTAAAAGAAACTAATTATGAGCTTGCGGTTTACCGTATATGCCAAATTATACAGAAACTTTATCTGGAGAACAACTATCTTTTGGAGTCGGAAAAATTAACAGAGATAGAAAAAGGAAAAATCATGCAGCAGTCTGGGAAGATAGAGATAAAGGATGCTGTGATGGCGGTCAATGATCTGGCATCATATATGATGAAACATTTTGGCAAAAAAGTGATTATACTACTAGACGAATATGATACGCCGATGCTGGAAGCGTATGTGAACGGGTACTGGGAAGAATTTACATCATTTATCAGAAGTATGTTTAATTCTACCTTCAAGACGAATCCATATCTGGAACGGGCGGTCATGACAGGGATTACGAGAGTGAGTAAAGAGTCAATTTTTTCGGATTTAAACAATCTGGAAGTGGTGACTGTTACATCAGAGAAATATGAAACAGCATTTGGGTTTACCGAGGAAGAAGTATTCTCGGCGATGGATGAACTGGGACTAACAGATAAGGAAGAAGTAAAGTGCTGGTATGATGGGTTCATATTTGGAAATGTAGCAGATATCTATAATCCATGGTCGATTATCAACTATCTGGATAAGAAAAAGTTTACCGCTTATTGGGCGAATACCAGTTCGAACAGTCTGGTGGGAAAATTGATTCGTGAAAGTGAGGCAAAGACAAAAAAGTTGTTTGAAAGTCTGCTTGAAGGTGAGACAATCAATGTTCCGGTGGATGAACAGATTGTTTATCACAATCTGGATACCAATGAAGCATCCATCTGGAGCCTGATGCTTGCCACAGGTTATTTAAAAGTTTTGGAGTACCAGACAGGTGAACAGTATACCGGTAACAGAAAACCGATTTACAAACTGACACTGACAAATGAAGAAGTAAAGACAATGTTTTATCAGATGGTCAGTGACTGGTTTGGCAGTGTGAAGGGCAGTTATAATGATTTTATAGAGGCGTTATTAATTGGTGATTTGGATGCGATGAATGAATATATGGAGAGAGTGACATCCCGGATTTTCAGCAGTTTTGATACAGGAGGGCATGGAGAAACAGAGTTTAGAAAAAGTGAACCGGAACGCTTTTATCACGGGTTTGTATTGGGGCTGATGGTAGATATGTCGAAAGAATATATCGTCAAATCGAATCGGGAAAGCGGTTTTGGGCGATATGATATCATGATTTATCCGAAAGACAAGAAAAGCGGCAGGCAGGATGGTATTATCATTGAATTTAAGGTACGAAGAGAAAAGAGAGAAGCCAATCTTGAGGCGACAGTGGAAGCGGCACTGAAACAGATTGAAGACAAGAATTATGAGGCAGAGCTTATTGCATTTGGGTTTCAGAAAGAACAGATCAGAAAATATGGATTTGCATTCGAAGGAAAAAAGGTATTGATTGGGGCAAATGACTGAAATTTGACTGTATATTTACTGTATAGCACTTGAAATTATCCGCATAATAAAGTATATTATTCTTTTGAGAATAAAGTAAAGTTCACATGCATTTACGAAAATTAAATATAAAATGTTATGGAAATGTTATTGTTAATGTGGACTGCGGAAAGGTTTGGTTTTTTAGAATGGATAAAAAAAGAAACTCTTTTTCAAGTTCGATTGGCTTTGTGCTTGCAGCGGCAGGCAGCGCTGTAGGACTGGGAAATATATGGAGGTTTCCCTATCTTGCAGCAAAGGATGGGGGAGGTTTTTTCCTTCTAATTTATATTATACTGGCCATCACTTTTGGTTACACACTCTTGATCACAGAGGTATCTGTTGGCAGAAAGACAAAACAGAGTTCACTCACAGCATATGGAAAACTGAGTAAAAAAAGTGGGTGGCTCGGAGCATTTTCAAGTGCTGTGCCATTTATGATATTACCATATTATTGCATTATAGGCGGATGGGTACTGAAATATTGCATCACATTTATGATAGGAAATGGTGAGAGTGCAGCTGAGGATACATATTTCACAAATTTTATCACAGGGAAATTCGAGCCGATCATTTATGATGCAATCTTCTTATTATTGACATGCATTGTAGTATATCGTGGTATTAATAAGGGAATAGAATCACTTTCAAAAATATTGATGCCGGTACTTCTGGTTTTAGTAATTGGTATAGCTATATTTTCACTGACATTAAAGGGAAATGAAACACAGGGAGGAAGAACCGGGATGGAAGGATTCCTTGTGTATGTGGTACCGGATATTAGTGATATGAGCTTTAGAGATATGTTTGTTGTCGTTATGGATGCAATGGGGCAGTTATTCTACAGTATTAGTGTTGCAATGGGAATTATGGTAACGTATGGTTCCTATTTTAAAGATGAAGACAATCTCGTGAAATCCGTCAATCAGATTGAAATATTCGATACGATTGTTGCTTTTTTGGCAGGTGTTATGATCATTCCTGCTGTATATGTCTATATGGGTAAGGAAGGCATGACAGCAGGACCGGGATTGATGTTTGTAGTAATTCCGAAGATATTTGCTGAGATGGGGGTATTTGGAAAGATTAGTGGAATCTTGTTTTTTGTGATGGTATTATTTGCTGCTCTGACCAGTTCAGTTTCCGTTTTGGAGGCAATTGTATCAGGAATGATTGATAAAACAGGAATGGAAAGAAAAAGAGCTACCCTTTTGGAAGGGGGAATTGCACTTGTATTAGGAATCATTATTTGTCTTGGCTACAATCTGCTTTATTTTGAAATCAAACTTCCGAATGGAGTGACAGCACAAATATTGGATATTGTGGATTACATTAGTAATAATATTCTCATGCCGGTAGTTGCTGTTGGCACATGTATTCTGATTGGCTGGATTGTGAAACCGAAGACTGTAATTGATGAAGCGACAAAGAATGGAGAGAGGTTTGGAAGAAAGCTGCTTTATGTAGCGATGATCAAGGTGATCGCACCCGTTCTTTTGTTTATATTATTCTTAGGGTCAATTGGAATTATTAGATAGAGCTGCAATTCGATAGAGTTACATGTGAATTGTAATGAGAAGGAGGATTGTGTAAATATGAAAAATTTTGAGAGTTTTCTTAATGAGACAGCCTATCCGGTATTGGATATGAATGAAGGAATTATGTTATACAACAAAATTCTTTCAGAATTACCGGAAAATGATGAAGATGCAAATGATATACTAAAAGATTTTCTTAGCAGCATTCGTGATTATGCACAGATGAGAGGAAATTGGTTACTCCTAAGCAGAGAGGAAAAAATAGAGATTGACAAAACAAGAACAATGTTTCACGACAGTGTGATCACACACATCAACATGATGAGAAAATATCTTGAAAGTATGGGAAAGGATACGAGGTATTTTGATGTGTTGGAAGGCGAAGATGCTAAGATAAAACGTAAGAAAATCGGTGATTTTTCATGTATTGTTTTTTGTATTATGGGAATAGAAGCGAGATAAAATGGGACAGGTATTATAGCAGAAAAATATTTTAAACTAAAAGTTGAATGACATTTTTCGTTTCATCTGGTATAATAGGATGCAGTGAGTTAAAATGTGTTTGAAACGATGCAACAAATCAGGAGGTGCTATGATATGGAACCAATGTATTTGTCAATTTGTCAAAAGAAGACAGGCAATCAAATAAAAAGTCTTCTTACCGAGAAGGGTTATACAGTAAAGGATGTCCAGAATGTGATGGGTTTTGAAAATCCACAGGCGATTTACAAGTGGATTTCGGGAAAGTCATTACCAAGCCTGGATAATTTAGTCATATTGAGCAGATTTTTGCATACAAGTATTGAAGATATCCTCGTCATTGACGGGGGTATTGTTCGTTTAAAGGATATTTTTTTAAACCAACGGTTTAATGACAAATGTCTGATTTTATTTTATACTGATAACAACACAGAGATCAAAAATAAATCAATATGGTTTTAAGGAGGAAGGATAATAATGAAAATGACATCGGCATATGCGAATAAGTTACTAAAGAGTCTTGAAGAAGATAAAATGTTCTTAAGAAATAAAGAGTCTTCTTCCAGTACATATGTGGCAGCCATTAACGAAGAACCGGTTATTCCGGAATATGATTATCTGGAAGTGGCTACTGCAATTGAAAAAATAGATGAAAAGATGGCGCGCATTAAGCATGCATTGAATCTGTCAAATGCAACAGCCAAAGTAGCTGTAGGTGACCAGCAGATGAGCATAGACACCATATTGATCAAAATGGCGCAGCTTAATAAAAGAAAAGCCATTTTGGATGACATGCGCAAGCAGTTGCCAAAGACCAGAGAGGGAGAGTATTCCTATTCATCAAGAAATACGGTTCCGGAATACCGTTATATCAACTACGATTTAGAGTTGGTAAAGAAAGAATATGAACGTGTTTCCAAGACAGTGATGGAAATGCAGATGGCATTAGATCTCTATAATCAGACGGTACAGTTTGAAGTAGACATCTAATGTGGTTTCCGTGCAGGACATACAAATTTTGTGGATTCATTATGTTATGGTTCATTGTTGATGTTTGTTCGTTATTCTGTTATTCTTTATTAGTTGATGTTCAATGTGAAAGAAAATTTTTGAGGATAATTAACAGATGTCTTGCAAAAAACTTGCAGGAAACTGCGTGCGGAGGTTCGGTTATAAGCACAGACTGCGGAAGCTCATGAGAGCTTTCGCAGTTTTTTTGATTCCTTCTTTATGAATCTGTCACAAAAAACAATCTTGATTCGTTAATTCGTTTGAAGGCGTTGATATGCATATCATTTCTTTTGAAATATCAGAAAATTTGCAAAATTCGGTGTACAATGGCATACGGATGGGGCAGAGAGGAGCCAAGGCAGAACTTATGGAAAAAAGTGAAAAATTGGAAAGGTTGTTTTTGTTATATGAGCAGCCCATGTACAGAGTAGCCTATTCTATTTTAAATTCAGTATGGCAGGCTGAAGATGCAGTTTCACTGGCATTTGTTAAGCTGTCAGAGAATATTGACAGGATAGATGAGCCGGAGAGCGAGAAGACAAAGCGCTATGTCAAAAAGATCATCAGGAATACAAGCATAGATTTATATAGGAAAAATAAGCGTGAAAGTAAATATTTGAAATCATCTGATGAAAAGTATGAAAGTGTCAGGGATGATAAAGTTGAAATGGATTTTCACAATATTGAAAATGAGGGAAATTTTAAGAGCTTGTTGGATGGGTTATCTGAAAAATATAAAGAGATCTTGATGATGCGGTGCGTGCAAGGTTTGATGAATATTCTGTAAGAGATGTAACGCACATAGATATTCATGGTAATGAAGCAATGCTGATTGAGGCTTATGATGCAGTATATTTCTCAACAGCCAGGAGAAAAAATCATATCAGTATCAGCGCACATGAAACAAGAACAATACATCTTGCATATTGTGTAGATGAAAGTGCACTTGACGAGTTATACATTACACCGGATATTTATGGAGGACAATGTGAATTTCGAGAGTTGAAACCGGAGGAAAAGTACCAATATATAAAGATTCCGCAGTAGACAATTTTGAAACAAAAAATTGAAAAATAAGTAGGGAGCAGCCATGTTAATGATTATTCATTTGCATGACTGCTTTTTTGTGGAAAACATAGAACAAAAATCGTTTTATGATTTTTTGTTTGTTAAACGTTTACAAAAATCATGTGGAAAAAACCTCTGATATGTGATAAAATTATGAGAGCTATATGTATTTGTATTTTTTGATTTTATGATTGGAGGAGTCAAAAGCACGGAATCATTCGTGAATCGACTTTCAATATCTTAATCTTTATATGGGAGAAAACAGGCGGTTACCTTTTGAAATAATTGGAAATAGATCAGTACGGAAAATAGGTAAAGATGGAATTTTTAACAGCAGTGCATACAGATGTAGGAATTAAGAAACAGACAAATCAGGATTCAGCACTTTTGATGGAAGCAGATACCGACATGGGAAAGGTACTATTTGCGGTTGTATGTGATGGTATGGGTGGACTGGCAAAGGGAGAAGTGGCTAGTGCCACACTCATCAAGGAATATGCGATATGGTTTGAGAGGGACTTTCCCGATTTATTATATCATGGTCTGACACCGGAACTGTTACGAAGAAGTATGGAAAATGTTGTCCAACAGATGAATTTAAGAATCAGCGCATATGGAAGAGGACTTGGAATCAGTCTTGGAACGACGGTTGTAGGATTGGTGATTGCAGGTGGCAGGTATTATTGTATCAATGTCGGTGATTCCAGATGCTATCACATCAGGGATTCATTTGATTTAGTGACAAAGGATCAGACATGGATCCAGAGAGAGATGGATTTGGGAAGACTTACCCCGGAGGAAGCCAAGGTACATCCTCAGAGGAGTGTTTTACTGCAATGTGTGGGAGCAAGTGAAGTGATTGTTCCTGATTTTTATACAGGTGATGTGAAAGAAAATGAGGCATTTATGTTATGCTCTGACGGATACCGTCACTTGATTACGGAAGAAGAATTCTACCAGTATTTGAATCCGGCAGTTTTGCAGGACGAAAATCATATGTTTGAATGCATAAAGTATTTTACAGATCTGAATAAATACCGAAAAGAAAATGATAATATTACAGTTGTATTGGTTCGTACGAAATGATGAGGTAAAGATATGCTGGAAATAGGTTCAATTGTAGATGGAAAATATAAAATTTTAAATAAAATCGGTCAGGGTGGCATGAGCGTTGTGTATCTTGCCATGAATGAAAGAGCAAATAAGCAGTGGGCAATCAAAGAGGTTCGTAAAGACGGAATCAGTAACTTTGAAGTGGTGAAACAGGGGCTGATAGCTGAAACGGATATGCTAAAAAACTTAAGCCATCCACATCTGCCGAGTATTATCGATGTTATAGATGGTGATGGTACTTTCCTGATTGTGATGGATTATATTGAAGGAAAATCATTAGCCAGTGTGCTAAGGCATCAGGGTGCTCAGCCGGAAGACAATGTGATCGAATGGTCGAAACAATTATGTGATGTGCTGGGGTACCTTCACACAAGGGAAAAGCCAATCATATACAGGGATATGAAACCGGCAAATGTGATGCTAAAGCCTAATGGGGATGTGACATTGATTGACTTTGGTACAGCAAGAGAGTTTAAATCGTCTAATGTGGAAGATACAACGTGTCTTGGAACACAGGGATATGCAGCTCCGGAACAGTTTGGAGGAATGGGGCAGACCGATGCCAGGACAGATATTTATTGTCTTGGTGCGACGATGTATCATCTTGTTACCGGTCATAATCCGGCAAAGCCACCATATGAAATGTACCCGATTCGTCATTGGAATCCTGCCCTTTCACCCGGTTTGGAAAAGATTATTTTGAAATGTACACAAAAGAATCCTGAGGACAGATATCAGTCATGCGCTGAGTTGATGTATGCGCTGGATCACTATAAAGAAGATGATGAAGTCGTCAGAAGAGAATACAAAAAGAAAATGAAATTGTTTCTTGGTTCTGCGATTATGTGTGGCATATGTCTTATTGCTACGGTAGGATTCAAGTTTGCATCCAATAATAAGAAAGCCAGCACCTATCACTATTATATTGAAGAAGCCAGAAGGGCGGTCAATGGCAAGAACTATGAAGATGCATGGAAAAATTATGAGAAAGCAATTGAAATTGCTCCGGAAAATGGTACGGCATATTTGGAAGCATTAAAAGATGTGATCATTTCAGATGACAATGTGTTTGATGAAAGTGAAAATGCAAAGCTGAAACAGGTTTTTACCTCTTCCAATCTGAAAAAATTAAAAGGGGAAGATTCAAAAAATTACTATGAGCTTTGTTACCATTTGGGTAATTACTATTATTTCTTCTACACAAATACGGAGGTCGGAAGAAATGCTTCGGGTGAATATTTTACCATCATCGATGAGGATAATCCCAAAACACTTTCGTCTCAGGAACTGACAAAAGCAAAAGCATTAGCGAGAATATGTGGATATTCCAATCAGCTTGATTCGAATGAGATTCTGCCGGATGGATCCAGAGCGATGGATTTTAGAAATTTTTGGAATGATTTGAACGAACTGATTGCAACAAATTATGATGTCAATAAAGATGCGATGCTGGCACTGCGAGTATACGAAGCATATTATCAGTATGTTACCAGATACAAGGACAGATTTTATGCAACAGATATTGATTATAGTGAAATGGTTACACAATTAGAAAAAGTGAAAGGTCTGATCGAACAGCTGCAAAGCTTTGATTTTGGTGAGGCAAATTCTGATTTGGAGAATGATTTAAAGACATTAGACTATCATATCACTGAAATGAAAAAACAGATGAATAAGAATCTGACAGATGATGGATTGAATTCATATGATGAGACAAGTCAGGCAAAATAAAAAACAGGAGGAATAAAAAAGATGAGTATTGAAACATTAAATACATTGTTCTATGTATTTTTGATATTGGCAATTGTGTTCTTCCTGATTGCTGTAGTATTATTCTTTGTTTTTGATATAAAAAAGATTTATTTAATACTTTCTGGAAAAGCAGAAAAATTGGGCGTTAAAAAACTACAGGAAGAGAGTTTTAAAACAGGAAACTTATCTAAAAACAACTCTGCAAATTCTGTATACAGCAATACAGATTCTTTTGCAGAATCCGGAACAATTGGCGCAACCGGAAGAGTTACTTCATCGAATACGATGCGACAGGCAAGCGGTATAAGCGGTCATACCAGTCAATCGACATTATCTGGTATGGAACAGACAACACTACTTGGAAGTAATGAGACAACATTATTAAGAACAGATCATAACAATCAATTTGGTACAGAGGAGACAACGATGTTGAGTACAGACACAACAAATTTGACAGGAGTGGGAGAGACAGCCGTACTTGATGGGCGGACTGATGTACTTGGCACGCAAGGTACCACCATGTTAAACAGTACAAGAAGATTTGTAATCATCAAAAAAAGTATATTAATACATACAGAAGAAGTGATTTAAGAAAAAAAAGAACACTTTGGCAGGAGGTGATAGGATTTGCTAAATTGCAGAAGATGTAGAAAATGTGTATATATTTCCATGATAACAAGCCTGGTTGGAAGCGCATCAGTGCTTTCTATGATGAGAGTATCCGGTATAGCGAGTGAAAAGAAAAATTATATTCCGATGTACATTGTAGGTGCAATCTTCTGGCTTGGAATCATTCTGACATATGTGCTGACAGGAGTCGCTTCTTATAACAGGAAGAAGGCAATTGAATTAGGTTATGGCGAAGATTTTGTTCATAAAATAGGTATCATCAGTTTTTTTGAAAACAGAGAAGCGAAAGTGGCAGATTTGGTGATGGCAGGAAGCATTCTGTTTGTTATTTATGAAATCCTATCAGGATTTGATCAGGATATAGTGATACTGATTTCGATTTTTCTCACGATTTATTCTGTACACATGCATTGTATCCTGAATGGAAAAAACTATTATTTTTCTAAAGTGAACAGTGACATATAAATAACAAAGTGAAATGGTTTGTAGAGAAAGAACAAAAACAGTTTATTTATTGTAATGAATCTGCTTGAAAGGTGAGTAGATTTCAATAGGGAAAATACGTATGAAAAGGAGTGAAAAAAATGAGATTTTCTAAAGGGTGTAAGAAAATTGTGGCATTTATGCTTGTAGTCATGCTGACATTGGCAGCAGTATGGACGGATAATCTGGTTAAGAGAGAAAAAATCAAGGCAGAGCCAATCGATGATAAACTATATATTCAAATGTATGATGATGAACAACTAAGTGGCAGTTATTCGGAATATACGGTTGATGAATCAGGAAAAATTGAAATTGAACCGGAAACGCTTTTAAAAGTAAGTGGTGAAGGGGAATATGATTATGCAGAAATTCTGCAAAATAAGGATAGTGAATTTGTGTTTAACGGATGGTTCACCTATGATGAGTCAGGCTGCACGGAAATCGGGAAAAGCACCGATCTATTACCGGTGAGTGGTTTGGTATATGCAAAATGGGAAAAGAATATCACGATTGGTAATATTGAGACAGTAAAGGATAAACTTTCTGTAAAGGACGGGACACCGGTTGTCTTAAGCGTGGTTGGCGATAGGATTACGATTAATAATGTGAGTATCAAAGATACCTATAAGGATAAGTACTTGCTCTCCTATTTAGAGGGAGGAACACTTACGGAGCTTTCAAGAAATTCTATTAATGGAGTATCCGAAATTAATGCGGATTTAAAGATTGCAAAGGAACTGGCAAAGTTTGAAAGTGCCGAAGGTGTAATCTATAATGAAGAAACAAATACCATGTATGTGAATTCTGTCACCAATTTAAATGGAATCAGTGTGTCAGGAATAGAAGGGATTACATACAGGT
Organism: uncultured Lachnospiraceae bacterium; assembly: GCA_902773095.1. Lineage (GTDB taxonomy): Bacteria > Bacillota > Clostridia > Lachnospirales > Lachnospiraceae > Bovifimicola. The sequence continues at coordinate 10,583 of CACYDA010000003.1, forward strand.
TAAACGGAGCAGAAGGGGAAGAACGGAAATTAAAGACAGATGGCGATAAACTGAATGAACTTGTGATAACAGATGGAGTATTTGAGTCAGAAAAGATCAAGTTCTATGCAGAGCTTGATGAGAAAGGACCTGATTTTTCTGATATAAAATTGGGAAGCAAGGAAATCGCATCAGGGGAGACGTATACATACCCGGATTTTACGAATAATGAACTTTTGATTCAATTAAAAGTCTCTGATGAAGTGGAGACTGAAAAAGTAGTATATACAGTGAATGACACAGAATATAGTGCGGTAGCTGATGAAGAGAATGCCGGATTCTATCAGGTCAGGATACCGGAATACAACGAAGAGGAACAAAAAGTAGTCAGCTATCAGTTTAATATCACAGCGACTGACGTGCTTGGAAATAGTAATAGTACCCAGTTTATGATCAATGTGAAAAGAGATCAGACTGGTCCGACAGTATCTGTCAATGTGGAAGGAGATTCCGCAGAGTCATTAGAAACGAATCAAAACATAGAATTGGGAGTGGATGCTTCTGACGGTGAAGGTGGAAGTGGAATTGATTCAATTCAATACAAGATCAATGATGGGGAAGAAAAAACGCTTTTAGGTGGAACCATAGTACTGGAATGCGAAGAAGGGCAGACTAGAGACTACCGGGTCAGTGTCTGGGCAAAAGATGGGTTAGGAAATGTCAGTGAGACAAAGATCGTGAATGTAATGATTGATAAGGATATCCCTGTGATTGCGGAGTATACTTCAAAAAATGAATGGCTGACAGGAAGCTTAAATGAAATTGAACTGACAGCGACAGAAAAGCAAGAGGGAGTAGGAAACAATGCTTTTACGGTGTCAGGTGAAGTATTAAATGCAAAATCGGTAACAGCAGGAGAAACATATAGAGATTCAGAAGATAGTACAAAATATCATGCAATCTATTCCGTGGAATCCTCTATTACATCAGATATGGTAAAGTTTACTGCAGAATTTAAAGATGCAGTTGGAAATGCAGTGACAAAAGAAATACCGTTAAAGATTGATATCGATCGTCCGGTGGCAGAGTCAGTGGTATTTTCAAAAGATGGAGTTTCGTTAACAGACTTATCAAAGAAAGTCAATGGAAAAATCAATGTTGAAGTAAAAGCAACAGATGTGGGAAGCACAGTTGCCTCTGTCTCTTTTAAGCGTGGAAGTGACATCATCATGCTGGAAAGTGATACAGATGGAGTTTATACGAAAGAAATCGATACGGCAGAGTTGACGGATGGAGAAAATCGATTTGTTTTTGTAGTAAAAGATGCTGCAGGAAATCAAAGTGAAGAAAAAGAAATCGTGATTTGGATTGATAATACAACTCCACAGTTTGATGTGAAGGTGTCTGCCGGAAATGAAAACGAATATGATGTGGAGGGAAATTATTATCAAAACCTTCGGTTTGATTTTAGTCAGTTGGGTGATGAAACCGATATTGAAGGATATTACTATGCCACCTTAGAATCGGCAGCCGTAAACGAGAGAATCAAAATAGAAAATCCATATGTCATCAGCAGTGAAGAATTGACAAATGGTAAGAAGACATTTTATTTCTGGGCACTGGATGGTGCCGGAAACTGGTCAGATGCATTTATTAAGAAAGAAGTGAATATTGACGTTTCAAAGCCGGTGATCGACACCATTGATGTGGCAGTAGATGGTGAAGAGATAGAAGCCATTGATGGAGTGTACTATATGAATCAGAATACGGTTATGGTAAGTGGCCGGGTGTCTGATCTTGAAGGTGGTTCGGGAATCAGTAAAGTTGAGTATAGTACGGAAGAAGATTTTTTGGATGATACAAAGATTGTCCAAATGGATCTTGATGACATGAAATATAGTAAATTAATTAATTTGTCTGACAGTGTGGGAAGCGAAAAAGAGATTTTTATCAGAGCAACT
>CACYDA010000004.1 GCA_902773095.1 uncultured Lachnospiraceae bacterium
CCTGCATCAACCGGTCTTCCCGGTCCGGGAGATATAATGATTGCTTCCGGATGCAGTTTGTCAATCTCTTCCAAAGTCAATTCATCATTTCTGATGACTTTAATATCCGGATTGAATTCTCCAATTAACTGTACAAGATTATAGGAAAAACTGTCATAATTATCAATCAGCAAAATCACGATCAACACCTCCATTAGCATAATCAATTGCATTCAATACTGCCTTTGCTTTATTAATGCATTCATTAAATTCATTTTCCGGAACACTGTCAGCTACAATTCCGGCTCCGGAACGAATAAACACCTTGCCATTCTTCTTAAATGCAAGCCTTATCGCAATGCAGGTATCCATATTACCGGAAAAGTCCAGATAACCGATTGCTCCTCCATAAACACCGCGCTTATTATTCTCAAGCTGATTGATGATTTGACACGCTTTAATTTTCGGAGCACCGGACAACGTACCAGCCGGAAGCACCGCCGAAATCGCATCAATTGCATCTCGGTCTTTTCTCATCACACCTTTTACAGTCGAACCAATATGCATTACATGGGAGTATCTTAAAACATCCATATATTTATCAACTTTGACACTACCATATTCACTCACTTTTCCCAAATCATTTCTTCCAAGATCAACTAGCATATTGTGTTCAGATAATTCTTTTTCATCAGCAAGAAGCTCTCTTTCCAGTTCCTGATCCTCTTCATCATTACTTCCTCTAGGTCTTGTTCCTGCAAGCGGAAAAGTATATAGATATCCATCTTTTAGTTTTACCAATGTCTCAGGTGATGCGCCTGCCATTTCTATGTCATCACTTGCAAAATAAAACATATATGGTGAAGGATTCAATGTTCTTAAGGTTCTATATACATCAAATAAACTTCCCTCATAATCAGCTTCAATTCTGTTTGAAAGAACAAGTTGAAAGATATCTCCTTCCCTGATATGTTCCTTCGTAATCTCCACATTTTTCATGTACTCTTCCTTTTCGAAAAGGTACCTGTAATCCGAAGTTCTTCTGCCATTTTTTATCTTAGCCGGATGATGATTTTTGATCAATTCAATCATATATTTTATCTGTTCGGCAGCTTCATGATACTTTACTTCAACATCACCGTCTAACTTCATATTGCAGATTATTATGATTTTTTGTCTAAAATTATCAAATGCGATTACTTTATCAAATAGCATTAAGTCAACATCTTTAAATCCTTCTTCATCCTTTGCATCAAGATTGAGAGAGGTTTCAGCATACTTAATAAAATCATATGAAAAGTATCCAACAAGTCCTCCTGTAAATGAAGGAAGATCATCATATTTTTTGCTTTTGTATTCAGCAAGAATCTCTCTTAAATACTTCCCCGGTTCATTCGATAGAATTTGTTCGTTTTTTTCTCCCCTGATCGTAATTTTCGAATTGACACATGTAAACTCCAGTGTGGGATTAAATCCAAGAAATGTATATCTTCCCCAATTCCTGTTATCTTCGATACTTTCCAACATATAACAGTGATTGCTCACACTTTTTAAAATGCGCATCACCTCAATTGGTGTTTTAATGTCAGAAAAAATCTCTGTACTCAGCGGAACCACCTTGTAAGTTCCTTCTTTTTTTATTTCATAAACTTCCTCTAATCCTGGTCTTACAACCATATTACTACCTCCATTTCTTTTGCAGTCATTCTTCGCATCAGACGCAGTTGGAATCCTCTTTATACGGTCTAAGCAATTCGTGAAATGGATAGCCACTAGGAAATTCTGAAGAATCCCCTAATAATATGCATAAAAAAATCCTTGACAGAATTACTTCTGTCAAGGACGAATCAACAAATTCGCGGTACCACCTTGTTTTACGAAAATCGTACACTCATTAAAAGAATACCAACATATTCCTGGCAACTAACGTATGCCATACGTCTTAGAATACTCGGTAAAACATTACCTTTGACTAAGCCCTCAGCGGTCCATTTAATAATCTGCGTTCTATCGTTTCTCAGCATCACGACTCTCTGTGAGTGCACAACTATTTTTATCTCCGCATCAACGGTTTGATTTATTCAGCTGTCTGTATCTTACAACAATCGAGTTGCTTTGTCAAGTCTAAAATTGAATAGGAAGCGAATTTGTTCCCTTCCTCTCGCCGCGCGGGGGCTGTTCAGCACAAGCTGACATCTTCCTTTCAGCGCCCTTGTGCACATAAAAAAGAGCAGCTAGAATTTTTCTAATTGCTCTTTTTTATGAAATTATAATCATGATCAGCAAGCTTAAGCGATGCTTACAATACTTATATTTCACTCAATCATGAATCTTTGCAGATTATTCCTTAACAGCTCCGGCACCAAGACCAGTTACCATCGCACTCTGTCCAAAGATGAATACAAGAATGAATGGAACAGCTACTAATAATGCTCCGGCTGCGAATAACGTAAAGTGTGACTCTGTACTACCTGTACCTAAAAGCTGTAACAGACCAGGTCCCAATGTAGTATTGTCCGGTTTCAGAATTAACTTTGGATAAATAAAGTCTACCCATGGACCTGTAAATGATGTAATTGCAAGGAATACAATCATAGGCTTCAACATAGGCATAATAATTGTTCCAAAAATTGTAAAGTGGTTAGCACCGTCAATTCTGGCAGCCTCATCAAGAGACATTGGAATTGTATCCAAATATGATTTAATCAGCCATGTATTATATGGTACGTTACCCGAACCATAGATTAATACCAAAGCCCATAAATGGTTATAACCACCAACACGTACTACGATTTCATATACCGCCTGCATTCCGATGAATGTAGGGAAAATCTGAAGAATCAAAATTGTTAACATCATACCCTTTTTCATAGGGAATTTAAATCTCGAAAATACATAAGCTGTCAAAGTACAAATACATACTGTGATCAAAACTACACCGATTGCAACCATAAATGTGTTCTTAATCCAGTCCAAATAACCATCATATTCAAAAAGTTCCTGAAAATGTCTTGTACTAAAACCAAATTTGGTTGCCACTTTCATCTGCAGCTTTCCATTAGCATCGAAAGAAGTTTCTGTAACTTTCTGTGTAAAAGGAACTACACCGATATTGTACTCCTCACCAGGAGAAAAGGCGATACTGATTGTATACAGTAACGGATAAATTGTAACAACAGAGGCAATAACAAGTACTACAATATAAACTGCTGTTACCCATGACTTATTTTTTGTATTACCACCCATTATAACTCGCCCTCCTTAAATGATTTTGTACGTGTGAAGTTCCAGATCGCAAATGGTGCTAATACAGCAAACACGAAGATTGCAAGAACGGAACCCATATAATAGTTACCTTGGTTAGTACTAATCTTGTAAATCCAAGAAATAAAGATATCTGTACCACCTGCACTCGTTGCGGCATTTGTATTTGGACCACCGGCTGTTAAGTAGTAAACGGCACCGAAGTTGTTGATATTATGTGTAAATGACATAATGATCAATGGAGCTGTCTGGTATACAACCAATGGTAATGTAATGCTCTTGAATACCTGGAACTTAGTAGCACCATCGATGGAAGCTGCTTCATACACATCAGCAGAAATAGCTGTCATCTGACCGGTGATCAATAACATAAAGTATGGGATACCTACCCACATGTTAACGAGAATACACATTACTCTCGCCATAGAATTCGAACCGCTTAAGAACTGTATCGTACTATTCGAATCAATAATATGTAAACTGATTAAAGTCTTGTTAATAATACCGATATCTGAACTCTTTAAAATAAATGTCCAAACACTGACAGTCAAAAGTGAAGGAATCGCGTATGGAAGAATTAAGATTGATCTGAAAAGAGGAACTGTCTTTAATTTTGCTCCATACAAAACTGTTGCAAGAATCATACCGCCAAGATAACAGGTTACTGTTGCCATTAAGCCCCAGATTACAGTCCATACTGCAACATCTGCAAATGATTCTGACCAAGAAGCATTACCACCGAACATATCTCCGAAGTTCGAAAAGCCTACCCATTTAAATCTGATCATATCTTTATTACTATATGATGTAAATGCTGCAAGCATTGAGAATAAAAGCGGTAATACAACGAAAAATACGATAAGAATGAATGCAGGAGCTAAACCAAAGATTGGGAATGCCTTACCTGCGATACCACTCATTGATTCTTTCTGTGATTTTAATCTTCCATCAAGACAACATTCAACATAAGAATCTACTGCGTTTCTAATTGACAAATAATATGCTACAAGGAAAATTGCAACGATGATGATATAAAACAAACCATCGATCATCCTGACTCTGGAAGGATTTGCAAGATTACCATTCAAAGCAAGTAATTTTCTGATATTTTCATAAATTGTCGGAGACATTATGATAAAAATCAGTTCAAGCACAGCTAAAACGGCACCCTTTAAATACTGCTTCAAGTACATAATATGAGCAAGTCCCATAAAAATACATGCAGCACCGAGAACCTGTTTTTTTGAAGATCCATCTAATTTAATGGATGTGTCCATAAACTCACCTATCTTTCATATATTGTAAAATCACATTTCATATACAATTGCTCCACTTACGGATGCAACTGTATATGAAACTTAAAGAAATATTATTTCTTTGTTGCTGAACCGTCTGCTGTTGTCAATTCTGCTCTAACATCTGTTGCTGAACCATTCCAGATATTTGCATATGCTGCACCGAATGCTGTCCAGAACAAACTTGCCTGTGACATGTTAGGCATTGGGTAAGAATGCTGTAACTGTTCATTTAATCCGTTAAGATATGTCTTGATCGATTCATCTGCGATGCTGTCCAATACATCATCTCTTGCAGGCATTGTTGTTGTTAACTCACAACGTAACTGCTGCATTTCTTTTGTCATTAAGAACTCTGCGAAAGCTACTGCTTCCGGTTTGTGCTCTGAGTAATTTGATACGAACATACATCTGACACCCATGAAGTTAGCCGGTGCTTCACCTGAATTTGTAAGAGCCGGGATTGCTGTGATACCGAAGTCAATTCCTGCTTCCTCGAATGATCTGATATTCCATGCACCTGAAACTTCCATTGCAAGCATTCCGGATTTGAACAAACCGTCATTGGTTGAGTATGAAATATCTTCTGCCGGCATTGCAATTGCAGCTGATAATGCCTTGAAGTCTTCCAGCTGGGCAACTGCATCATCACTTACCATATGTGTATCTGTGATATCGTTTCCTTCCGGACCATATAAGTGATTGTCTTTTGTTGATGTAAACATTACACTATAGTATGCATTACCTGCATCTAAAAGGAAAGGCTTAACACCTGTTGATGTATCAAAGCTCTTAATATATTCAACTAATTCACCCATCGTCTTAGGTACGTTTGCTTCCTGAATCAACTTCTTGTTGTAGAACAATGCATATGTCTCTGTTGAAACAGGATAGCCATAAAGTGTGCTTGTTCCGTCTGCTGCATTCAGTGTTGCACCTGCCAAAGCTGATGCTGTACAAGAAGATGATACAATATCTTTTTCTGTATCAGGTACAGGATAGATTACCTCACCTGATGCCATTACACCGATATTATTATGAGCTGTTGCAAATAAGTCTGCGCCATTACCTGCCGGTCCGTCAAGAACGATTCTTGAGTTTGCGTCTGTTGACTCAACATTTTCGTACTTGATTGTAATGTTTGGATATAACTGATGGAACTTTTCTCCAGCCTTCTGAATAAATTCGTCCGGACCATTCTTTGACTCCCAAACCAGAAGTGTGATATTGTCAGTTGTGTTGATTGCCTGGTTTGTCTTGAAATTCTGCATTAACTGATCACTTGAGAAATCAGTTGTGTTTCTTGAAGAGCTGCTACTGCTGCCTGATGAACCAGATCCACATCCCGTAAACACAGAAGCAACCATTGTCAATGCCAGTGCACTTGCTAAAATTCTCTTTTTCATTTTTTTCCTACCTTTCCGAGCTCTTGGCTCAATCAATAAAAATTCCACGAACAGTACTTACTCGTTCATATAATAGTCTGTTCGCAGACTGTTACATAACAACAAGTGGGATAAATACTTTTTCGTCATTTTTCACAATACCATTCATCCCACCCGGTTTCATATATCCGTTCTTTTACATATAAATGATAAATATCCACAAAACAATTACATAATATATGTTAAATTTCACGAAACATTATATTAATATGTAAAATCGTATATATTCACCACTGTTCTATGCTAGTATATCATTCGTTATTACTATTGTCAATATTCTGTGTAATAAAAAAAGGTATTTTTTTGTGCATTTTGCATAAAAATTTACCTTTTTTTACAATCAAATCATTTTTTATTTTTTTTTGTGCATATTTACCGTATCAAAAAGACACCGATGACTTTTTTTGTTCAAATGTCAAGTTTCAATTGCACTTCTTTTTCCGCTTCCTCTTTAAATTCCTCTTCTTTATCAGCATTTAACTGTGGCAGCTCATCAACAGATGTCACTCCGAATCTTCTTAAAAATTCTTCTGTCGTTCCAAATAGTAATGGCCTTCCCGGCGCATCTAACCTTCCTACTTCACATACCAGATCATACTCTACAAGCTTGTTAACAGCGTGATCACATTTGACACCTCTGATATTCTCAATCTCAGACCTTGTTACCGGCTGCTTGTAAGCAATAATCGAAAGTGTTTCAAGAAGAACATCCGTCAAAACATGCTTTTTAGGCTGAGAAGCCACTTTGATCAGATACTCATACATATCTTTTTTTGTACACATCTGATAAGCGTTTTCAAGTTCACAGATGCGAATTCCCCTGTCCTCACTTTCGTATTTATCCATCATATTCGTAATGATTTTCTTTGTAGTTTCCTGATCATGTCCAATCGCATATGCAATCTTATCAAGTTCCACCGAATCACCCATTGTAAATAATACTGCTTCAATGGCAGCTTCTATTTTATGTATATCCACATTATCCATCCTTCCAAAGCAACCTTGTCTTTCTATTTTTATTATGCCACAGCATCTATGATGATCTCATCAAAGATATGTTCCTGTACAATATTTACCTTTCCCGTTTTCATCAGTTCCAATACCGCCAAAAATGTTACGATAATCTGTATCTTAGAACACTGTAATCTTAACAGATTTTTAAAACTGCACCTTTTGTTTTTTGTCATATAATCCATGACATAATCCATCTTTTCCTCAATGCTGACTTCTTCTTTTTCTATCTTTCCAAATGTACTTCTGATTGGATCAATCTTATCACTTTGTCGTCTCATTACTTCTTTAAATACTTCATTTAATTTCTTCAAAGTAATGCCATCAAGAAGCCTGTCAAGATCGACCGGTGTCTCATACTTTTTGACTTCATCCGGTATTGTCGGTTTTTTATACATGGATTTACACGCATCAATCTGTCTGTCTTTTAATTCATACGACATATATTTGTATTTTTTATACTCAAGCAGTTTTGCAACGAGCTCTGCTCTTGGATCAGGATTTTCTTCCTCCTCATTGTTTTTTTCTTTAGGAAGGAGCATTTTTGCCTTGATGTCAAGCAAAGTAGCCGCCATTACAAGAAACTCGCTCACAATATTCAAATCCTGCTTATCCATCTGTCTGACATACTCCATATACTGATCCGTAATTGTAACAATTGGTATATCATATATATTGATCTTATTCTTGTCAATAAGATGCAAAAGCAAATCTAATGGTCCTTCAAAAACCTGAAGTTTAAACTCTAAATCCATCTTTTCCTCCATAATTGCCATTCATGAAAAATCCCGGCAATTTATCAATTCATCTGTATCATTCACAAAGCGCTATCCATTTCTATCCGTTCACAACATATACTTATACCACATTTTTTTGAAATAGTCCATATATCCAGATTCTCTAATCTCTTCTGATGATAAAATATTAACAGAACCGATTGGTTGATTCCCAATGTAATAGGTAACCGTTCCCACAATCTGCCCCTGTCTGACAGGGGCAATTACTTTTTTCAATTCTACAGTTTTTGTGATGTCACTGCTCCTTTCATTCTTTTCACATACATACATAAATTGATTTTCAGGAATGATTGCAACTTCCTCTTTTGTACCATTTTTCACCTTCAGCGTTTGCATTAGATCACTATTGTTATCCTGATAAATGTCAAGAATAGAATATCCATAATTCAACAGTGTTGCTGCCTCAGAAAACCTTGCCTTATAATCCTTTGCTCCCATAATAACTGCAATTAACTTTTTCCCATCCTTGTCAGCTGTTGCGCTGAGACAATACTTGGCAAGAGATGTACTTCCTGTTTTCAACCCGGTAATCCAGTCATATTGTCTTAAAAGCTTATTGGTATTTGCGAGTGTGAACTCTTTGCTGCCTGCTGCTGTCACATGAGTTATATTCTCCATCCATATGGTAGAATAATGATGAATTTCAGGATGTTTCGTGATTAATTCTCTGCTCATAACAGCTACATCCCTTGCAGTTGTATGATGTTCCATCGAATCATTCAGACCACAGCAGTCAAGAAATACCGTATTCTCCATTCCCAGACCTTTTGCTCTTTCATTCATCATCTGTACAAACGTCTCTTCACTTCCTGCAATATATTCCGCCATGCAAACACTGGCATCATTTCCTGATGCAATCACAATACATTTGATGAGAGTTTCTACCGTCTGTTTCTCTCCTGTCTCAAGAAAAACCTGCGACCCTCCCATAGACTTTGCATGTTCACTCGTTGTAACCTCATCATGATAATCGATTTTCCCTGATTGAATCGCATCAAAAATCAAAATCAACGTCATAATTTTAGTAATACTGGCAGGTGACACAATTCGATCAGCATCTTTTTCATATAGTACCTTTCCGGTTTGTGCTTCCATCAGAATTGCACTATCTGCCGTAAGTGAAAGATCATTTGTTTCTTGTACACCAACTTTAATCGTCTCCAACGTATTGGCACTAAGAGGTATTTCAAAAACAAAACAAATCATTCCCTGAAAACACATCCATATCATCATCCATTTTATCATTTTCTTCAATTTGCAGCAAATACTTTTCATAAAAATGCCTCATATAATTAATATTGTTATTAATTATATGAGGCTATTTTATTCAAAATTACTCATCATCTCCATAATACAGGCATTCTTTTGTTGTACTTATAATCGTACCACTGTCATCATCCTCCTGATTAACAACAAATGCATCCAACGGTGTCAGATTATCATATTTCACCCTTAATGTATTCGAATCGACAAACTTCGTCTCATATTCATCACCATTAATGTTCACAACGCTATATTTTGTAAAATTGTTTCCAATCACTTCAACATAATCTTTTTCATCCACTGTTACCGGCCGGATTTTAGAAATTGATATTTCATCTATTCCCATTTTCATATCTGTCGCACTGTAAGGACTTACTCCATCATACGCAATCTGATCTCCATACAGAATATCGTATTCGAGATTCTGCAGTCCACTTAAGTAATCCTCATCATCTTTGTATTCCTGGTGGTATTTATTGATGATACCGGCTGTCATGCCAAGAGATTTCATCACTTTAGGTGAAATCTGATAAGTACGCAGGTTCTCATCTTCTTTCTTTAACCCAAAATTATTCCAAATGATATATTCTGTCTGATAGATTGAGCCATTGGACAACTCTTCATCTGTAAATCCTAAGCCCGGAAGATGATCCCCATACATGACAAGAATCGTATCTTCACCATAATCTTCAAGTGCATCAATTAACTCTACAATGAATTCATCCATCTCGTGAATCTGATTCGCATAATACTCAATGGCATTCCTTCTTCCTTCATTCTCTATACCGGATAACACTTTAATTTCCGGATCCTCAAGTACTTTTTCTGTCGGATAACTTCCATGTCCTTGCACGGAAATCGTATAAATATAATCCGGATCATCCGTTTCCTTCAATGCTTTTAAAATCTCTTCTGTAAGATATTTATCTTTTGCCCATCCTTCATAGGTTCGTTCCTCAATATTCATATACTCAACGGATGTAAATGTATCAAACCCAAGATTAGGAAAAACACTATTTCTCGAATAGAATGTTCCATCATTATTATGGATTGCATGTGTCCTGTACCCATATTCTTTCAAGTCAAATGCGATACTTTCACACACAGTAGTCTTCAATATTGACTTGTATGGTATCTCACCGGGACCAAAATCATCGAGATTCATGCTTGTCATAGACTCAAACTCCGTATTACATGTGCCGTATCCAACATTGAATACATTTAAATAACCTGATGAATATTCTTTTTTCAATCGGTTAAAATTCGGGATTGGATCTTGTGAAAATTCAATATCAACCGCCTTCGTAATATCAAAGAATGACTCTAACTGCAAAAAAACAATGTTCGGTGTATTTTTAACATCATCTGATTTTTTGACACTTACAGGATACTTTGGTTCTTCTTCTTCAATCTTATCAAGAATTTCATCAATCTTATTCTCCGAATAGTCAGCCGGTTTTTTTACTCCATGATTAAAAATACCGGAACCAAAACAATAGACAAATCCATATGCATTATATGCATTGGTAAGATTGGTGAATTTTCTGGCTAACATGCCGGTTTCCATCGCTGCAAACACACTTACAATGCAAACAGCAGCACTGATTCCTACCACAATCAGGTTCCTTATATAATTAATTTTATAATCAATCTTAGGACCTTTGATAAATAATACCACGATCACCAAAGCAATCAGGATCACTCCCATGGCAGTGAGTGTTATGACAAAAGGTGTAAAATACTGGTCAATGATTGCCTTACCCGCATCAAGCAGCCTTAAGTCATTTGCATTAAATGGAGAAACTCTCACATTCAGCATAACAAAGTTTGTGATTCCAAAAATCAGCCATATTGCCGAAATAAATGAAACATAAAAAGTTCTGCGTTTCACTAATATTCCAATAATCAGCGAAACAAAAATAAACATAAAATTACAAAAGAACTGTACCGGACTTGTAAAGAGAAATTCAAAGCCTTTGATCACAGAACATCTGTTTAACATTTCTATCACAAGTTCAAGCAGGAATGGAAGTAATACAAAACGAAGGATATTATTTCTGTGTATCTTATCATTCCAGATTTCTTTAACTTTATTTGATTTTGTATCCATAATAACCGTTCATTCCTTTCCTATTTTTCACCAACATGTTACCACATTTAATTTCAAATGTCTATCATATCTTTGTGATTCCTTCTTTTGTTACCACCCATTTGATCAGTTTTTGCTTTGGAACAGGCGTTTTCGAAAAACGATATGCTTCTCTGACAAGATTTTTGGCAATTTTTAGCTGTTCCTTATCATTTGCATGAATGATGGCGATGCAATCTCCCCTTTCCACTCTGTCTGCTACTTTTTTCTTCAAAACAACACCGACGGAATAATCAATATCACTTTCTTTTGTCTCCCTTCCTCCTCCGAGTACCAGAGAAGCCTTTCCAATTGATTTTGCATCAATGCTGCTTACAAATCCATCCGTATCAGCAATAACATCCATGATAATACCTGCTTTTGGAAGCAGATCAGGATTCATAAGAATATCTGAATCCCCACCTTGTGCTTCAATAAATTCTTTGAATTTCGATTTAGCACTGCCATTTTCAATTGCTGCTTGAAGAATGTCAATTCCTTCTTCCAACGTATCCGTTTTTCCTGCCAGCTTAAGCATAAACGCTCCAAGAACGTATGAAACTTCCATTAAATCTTTTGGTCCATTTTCATTCAGTGCGTCTATCACCTCATGTATTTCCAGTGCATTTCCAACTGCGTTACCAAGAGGTTCATCCATATTTGTAACAACAGCAACCGTATCTTTTCCTGCCCCTGTACCAATTGCAACCATCTGCCTCGCAAGGCAGATCGCATCCTCTTCATTTTGCATAAACGCACCGCTCCCGGTCTTGACATCAAGAACGATGGCATCTGCTCCGGATGCCAGTTTCTTGCTCATAATACTGCTTGCGATCAAAGACATATTATCAACTGTTGCTGTAACGTCCCGAAGTGCATATAATTTCTTATCTGCCGGTGCGAGGTTGGCTGTCTGACCAACAACAGCAATGTTAATTCTGTTAACATTATCAATGAATTTTTCTTCACTAAGTGAAACACTAAATCCCGGAATACTTTCGAGTTTATCAATGGTTCCACCTGTATGCCCAAGACCTCTGCCTGACATTTTTGCTACAGGTATTCCAACAGAAGCAACCATCGGTGCAATGACAAGTGTTGTTTTGTCTCCTACTCCTCCGGTACTGTGTTTATCTACTTTCCTGCCTGCAATTTTTGTCAAATCTAAAAGGTCACCACTATTTGCCATCGCCATCGTAAGATTTAATGTTTCTTCCTCATTCATTCCTGAAAAATAAATAGCCATCAGAAGTGCAGAAATCTGATAATCAGGTATTTCACCTTTCGTAAAACCGTTTACAAAATAATCTATTTCCGGTTTTGTCAATGCAAAACCATCACGTTTTTTTGTTATAATATCGTAAATCCTCATAAAACAGGTACCTCCTCACCAATAGGTCATTCATCAGTTTTTTACAAAATATCACTTAAAAAACTTTCCCCGATTTTTAACGGACCAACACCAAATATTTCTGCTACTGTCTGACCCGCATCCGCAAATGTTTTTCTGATGCCGAGATTCACATTTTTTCTGATACCTTTGCCATATACTAAAAGAGGAACATATTCTCTCGTGTGATCTGTTCCTTTTGTTGTCGGATCACAGCCATGGTCAGCATCAATGATCAATAAATCATTCTCTTTCATTTTTTCCATCACTTCAATCAACCTTGCATCAAACTGTTCAAGCCCCACTGCATATCCTTCATAATCATTTCGATGTCCCCATTTTGAATCAAATTCAACAAGATTTGTAAAAATCAGTCCTGTATCTATTGCGTCCATATAGTCTAGTGTTTTATCCATTCCATCCATATTATCTTTTGTATGGACAGCCTGAGTAATTCCCACACCTGCAAAAATATCTTCAATCTTTCCTACTCCTGCAACATTCCAGCCTGATTCTTTCAACAACTGTAAAAGATTGAACTCATCAGGAAGTTTAGAAAAATCACGTCTGTTTGCCGTTCTTTCAAATCCATCTTTGGCACTCTTTCCAATAAAAGGTCTTGCGATCACTCTGGCCACTTCATGTTCACCACACAACAGTTTTCTTGCGCACCTGCACAACTCATATAGCTTTTCAGGCGGAAAAATCTCTTCATGACATGCAATCTGAAAAACACTATCAACAGATGTATAGACGATTGGCTTCTTTGTCCTGATATGTTCATCACCAAGTTCCTTTAATATTTCTGTGCCCGAAGCAACTTTGTTGCCAAGCACTCCTGCAAGGTCACACTCTTTTACAAATTCATCAATGATTTCATCAGGAAATCCATCAGGATACGTAGGAAATTTATTTTTTGAATAGATTCCCGTCATCTCCCAATGGCCAATGGTAGTATCTTTTCCATTAGACATTTCGGCCATTTTACCAAAACATCCAATTGGCGATTCACATTGTTTGATATGATGAATCCCATTGATATTTCCAAGTCCCATTTTTATCATGTTTGGAACATGTAACCCACCATGTTTTTCTGCTACATGACCAATTGTATCCGTTCCTAGATCATCAAAATCCGATGCATCCGGAAGTTCTCCCATACCGACACTGTCCAGAACAATCCATATGACTCTTGAAATTTTAGTATTCTCCATAAAAACACCTCCAAATATACGATTTATTATACCATTTTTTCACTTTTTTTTGTATCGGTTTGAACCATTTTATATTGTTTTTTTATAAAAAATGTATTATAATTAGCAGGCAAAACTTGTTTTTATCCATTCAGGCTTTACAGATCAATTAAGGAGGGAAACATCAATGAGTTTCAAATTTTTAAAAAAAATGCCAACTCCTGCTGAAATTAAAGAAGAATTTCCTTTACCAGAAACCCTTGTAAAATTAAAAGCAGAAAGAGATGACATGATCAAAAAAGTATTTACAGGTGAATCTGATAAGTTTTTATTAGTAATAGGACCTTGTTCTGCTGACAATGAAGATGCTGTCACAGACTATGTAACCAGATTAGCAAAAGTTCAGGAAAAAGTTGAGGATAAAGTTCTTATTATCCCAAGAATTTACACTAACAAACCGAGAACAACAGGTATGGGATATAAGGGTATGCTTCATCAACCTGATCCGGAGAAGAAACCTGATTTAGCAGCCGGCCTCACAGCTATCAGAAAAATGCACATTCGCGTTTTAAATGAGACAGGTCTGACCGCAGCTGATGAAATGCTGTACCCTGAAAATTACCAGTATTTTTCTGACATTCTTTCTTATGTTGCAATCGGTGCCCGTTCTGTTGAAGACCAACAGCACAGATTAACTGTCAGTGGAATGGATATCCCTGCCGGAATGAAAAATCCTACAAGTGGTGATTTTTCTGTTATGCTCAATTCAGTAGTTGCTGCCCAGGCAAAGCATACTTTCATTTACAGAGGTTATGAAGTAAAGACCACCGGCAACGAACTCACACATACCATTTTAAGAGGCGCTGTTAACAAACATGGCCAGTGTATTCCAAATTATCATTATGAGGATTTAATCAGGCTTTACAATATGTATAGCGAATTAGATCTTAAGAACCCGGCTGTGATTGTCGACTGTAATCATTCCAATTCTGCAAAACAGTATATCGAACAGATTAGAATCTCTAAAGAAGTTCTGCACAGTAAGAGACATTCATCCGATATTAACCAATTCATTAAAGGACTGATGATTGAAAGTTATATCGAATCCGGTTCCCAGAAAGTCGGAGAACATGTTTACGGAAAGTCTATCACAGATTCTTGTCTTGGATGGGCAGAGTCAGAACGATTGATTTTAGATATTGCTGAATTGTTATAATAATTGCCAATTTGATATCACAACCAAATGCAAAATTGGTAACACAAATGAATATTTCATATTTAGGTATTACAGATCTTGCCCAAAAGAAAAAGCTGTCACTGTGCAGATTTTCTGCATAATGTGACAGCTTTTTCTTAGGAAATTTTTCAAAGATTATTATTTCTACTGATTTTCGATTGTTTCATGTTCATGTATGTCTGTGTTGTTGCAATCACGGAATGTCCCATGATATCTCTCACTGATTCTAAGTCAGCACCATGCTCAACCAGATGATAGGCAAAAGTATGTCTCAAAGTCTGTGGTGTTATTTCTTCTTCAATTCCGGCCGCACGACCATAGGATTTAATGATTTTCCAAAAGCCCTGCCTGCTCATAGGTTTTCCTGAACAATTGACAAACATAATGTCACTCTCCCGGTCTTTCAGTAGCGAATCTCTTGCTTCAGAAAGATATCTGTAAACAACCCGTCTTGTCGAATCTCCAAACGGTATGATTCTCTCTTTCGATCTATCTTTTCCCACAACAATGTAACCCATGGCAAGATTCACATCTTCCAGATTCAGGCTGATCAATTCAGAAACCCTGATTCCTGTTGCATACATCAGTTCCAGCATCGCTTTATCTCTTATTTCCTTTTTACTATCTCCTGATGCAGCATTCAAAAGTGATTCCGTTTGTGATAAAGATAAAATCCTTGGCTCCTTTTTTTCAACAATCGGATTCTTTAAAAGCATTGCAGGATCACTTCTGATTACTCCTGTCTGAAGAAGATAATGAAAATATGCCTTCATTGAGGCAATAGATCTTGAGATTGTGGTCGAGGCGCATCCCGATTTTTCCAGCCATAATAGATATGTATTCATTCCCGTCACAGTAATCTTATCTTCACTTTCAATTCCCTGTTTCAAAAAATAATCTTTCATTTTTATCAAATCACGTTGATAAGCAACAGCAGTATTTTCCGAAACCTTCTTAATGTTACGCAAAAATATGACGAATCTTTCTATCGTTTCTTCCATAATACTCATTCCACCCTTTCAAAACGATTCCAACCAATACCTTTCCATTATAGCGTTATTTTAAATGAAAATCAATTCATATCCTATACAAAAACCGAAATGACAAGCGGATTAACAAATGCTTCCAGAAAACACATAACAAAATATAAGGCAGCCATCCTGATGACTTTTCCATTTTTTTTCATTCCCCGATAACTTGTTTGTTCCAAATGAAAGAGCTTCATGGTATAGCAAATGAGCAATACATATACGATCATCTGCGGTAGTGAAATCACTGCAAAATACAAAATTGCTTTTCTTTTGTATGCAGCCGTAATAATACTTAGCAACACCGCATTTTTCACCCCGAGATAGAATAAATAACCAGAATGAAGCACCAATTTGTATTGTGTCATTCCCATCATCACAAGCAAAAGGATTTCTTTCATCCGGTATAACAAAACATACTTAAGCAATGAAATTTGATTGATGTTATCCATTTTAATTCGATCTGCCACATAATCCGAATAAATCATCAGTTTTGTCTGTTCTTGCAAATTCAATCCATTAAACAGAAAAGTTCCTGCCATGATACCGGTCAGAAAAAAAACGATCAACCATATGATCTTCGTTTCATGATAATGGTATTCTCTCTCGATTTCTGTCATTTCCATCTATTCCACCCCTCAGAATTAAAAATCAGGGTTGTCTTCGTATCACGATTTACAACCCTGATTCCATCATATGTTAGTACATTTCAAGATATGACTATTTCCTGCAATATACTTTTATTTTACGTAAAATGAATAATAGGCAAGTATGGCCGATACTGTTTTAGAATCCTGCATGGTTCCTTCTTTAATCATCTTTAAGAGTTCATCTGTTTCAAATTCATAAACTTCAATATCTTCATCTTCATCAAGATGCTGCTGTGATTTTACCAAATCTTTCGCAACAAATACATCGATTCTCTCATTACAAAATGCAACTGTCGTTTTCAAAGAAATCAGAAACTCAAGATGATCACAGCTGTATCCTGTTTCTTCTTCCAATTCTCTTTTTGCGCCAACAATCATCGGTTCGTTTGGACCATCGAGTCCCCCTGCCGGTATCTCATATGTAAACCTGTCTAAAGCATTTCTCCATTGTTTTACAAGAATAATCTTTCCTTCGTCCGTCACCGGTATCACAGCACACGCACCATTATGACCAATAAAATCCCACGAAACAATATTTCCGTTCGGAACTTTAATTGTATCTTTATACATATTGATGATCGTACCTTCATATACAAGCTTACGGTCTAATCTTTCAAACTTTTCCATATTTATTTAATTCCTTCTGCTTTTTTATAACATTCATCTGTCGCCTTAATGATAGCATTTCTAAATCCAAATTCTTCTAATGCAGAAACTCCTGCAATTGTTGTACCTGCCGGTGAACAAACATTATCCTTTAATTTTCCCGGATGTTCTTTTGTCTCAAGCACCATTTTAGCAGAGCCCATCACTGTCTGGGCAACAAATTCATATGCCATATCTCTAGGAATACCATATTTAACAGCACTGTCCGCTAAAGCCTCAATCATCATATAGACATACGCCGGTGAACTTCCACTTGCACATGTCACAGCACTCATCAGTTTTTCATCTACTTTTCGATACTTGCCAAATGAAGAAAATATCATATCAATGACTTCTTTTTCATTAAAATCAAATTCATTGTCATCATAACAGATTCCTGTCATTCCACATCCAATCAACGCAGGAGTATTTGGCATTGCCCTGACAAATCTCTTGTCAATTCCAAGCGACTTTTTTAAATAATCAATACTTTTTCCCGGTGCAATGGAAATAATTACATGATCAGGTCTCACAATATTTTCTATATTTTTAAGAACTTCAGCATAAAACTGTGGCTTTACAGCTAAAATGATGTATTTTGCATTATTGGCGCATTCCGCATTGGAATCCACATATTTAACTCCAGTCTCTTCACTTACCTTAACGCATCTTTCTTTACTTACATCGGAAAAAATGAGATCTGAGCTCTTAACAACATTTAAGATTCCTTTTAACATGGCATATCCCATATTTCCCATTCCGACAAATCCAATCTTCATATGTCACATTCCTTTCTTATCCTATATCCTATACTTCCTGAAGCAGTTTTGTCACACTGACGAGTTTTACACACAATACAAATAATTTCGCCGCCTGTTTCATTTCTTCTTCTGTTGGAAATGATGGTGCAATTCTGATATTACTGTCATTTGGATCTTTCTTGTAAGGATAGGTAGCTCCGGCACCTGTAAGGGTTACGCCTGCTTCTTTACATTTTGCAACAATTTCTTTTGCACAGCCCGGAAGACTCTCAAATGAGATAAAATATCCTCCCTTTGGTTTTGTCCATTCTGCAATATCCAAGTCCGAAAGTTCACGTTCGAAAATGTTAAGTACCGCTTCAAATTTTGGTCTCAAGATAGCGGCATGACTTTTCATGTGTTCTAACATTCCGTTGATATCTCCAAAATATCTAGTGTGTAAAAGCTGGTTAATCTTGTCATATCCAATCGTCTGAACTGTCATATATTGTTTGATGGATTTCATATTCACTACTGAAGCTGCAACAGCAGAAATACCGGAACCGGCAAATGTTACTTTTGAGGTTGAACAGAATTCATATACCAAATCTTCATTTCCGTTTTTCCTGCACTCAGCAAAAATTTCGAGTAATTCATCTTTTTCATCTTCATACAGATCATGAATCACATAAGCATTATCCCAGAATATTCTAAAATCCTTTGCTGCAGGATGAAGTGACGCAAATCTTTTCACAACTTCATCAGAATAGGTAATTCCCTGTGGGTTAGAATACTTTGGAACACACCATATTCCTTTGACACTCTCATCATGATTGACATATTTTTCTACCTGTTCCATATCAGGACCATCTTTCGTCATAGGAATAGTGATCATTTCTATTCCGAACAATTCTGTAATCGCAAAATGTCTGTCGTATCCGGGTGACGGACACAAAAACTTAACATGATCCAGTTTTGACCATGGTGTACCACCAAGCACGCCAAACAACATTGCATTAGAAACAATTGTATACATAAGATTAAGACTGGCATTTCCACCAATAAATACATTTTCCGGTGAAACACCCATCATATCTGCCATTAATTTCTTTGCTTCCGGTATTCCATCGAGGAAACCATAATTTCTTGTATCTGATCCATTTTCAGATTTCATGTCTGATGTACTGTTAATACCATCAAGCATGCCATTTGATAAATCAAGCTGACTCTTTGACGGCTTTCCTCTTGACATATCAAGGGAAAGTCCTTTTGATGCAGCTTCATCATATTCCTTCTGAAGCTGATTTTTCAACTCCATTAATTCGTCTTTTGTCATTTTCTTAAAAGATTTCATCTTTATTCCTCCATACCTGAGCTGATTTTATTAAACCTCGTATATTTTAATACAAAAGATGTATTTTTTCAATAGAATATATGCACAAAAAAAGGGCGCCAGCCAATTACTTACTGCCGCCTTCATTTAATACCTGTCTGTTCTTCACAAGATAATCAATCAGTGAAATTACTGTAAGTGCCAATGAAAGGTAAATAAATACATATTCCAACATCTGAAACCAATGATATTTTAAATCAAAAATCAAGAGTATGATCATTGTCATCTGTGAGACTGTTTTATATTTTCCCCACCAACTTGCTGCAATCACAACACCATTATCTGAAGCAACCAGTCTAAAACCACTGATGATAAACTCTCTGCTAATGATAATGATTACAATCCATGCCGGGAGTTTTTCACCAATCAGACAAATCATAGCCGAACAGACAAGCAGTTTATCTGCAAGTGGATCCATAAACTTCCCGAAATTAGTGACCATATTATATTTTCTTGCTATATGTCCATCTAACATATCTGTGAGACTGGCAACAATAAAAATACCTACAGCAATATATTGATCCATATCACCTGTTATGTCTGCCAGCATAAATAAAACAAAAAATGGAATCAGAAAAACTCTGAATAAAGTTAATTTATTAGGCAAATTCATATTAATCTACTATCCTTCCAATCAAATCATATTCTTTAGAACCTATAATTTTCACTTTTACAAAATCCCCTGTCAGCAGTTCTTCCTCTGTCGTAATAAAAATATTCCCATCAACACCAGGTGCATCCATATAGGTTCTGCCAACATATGCATTTTCATCAACGATTTTACCTTCAATCATGACAAGAATTTCTTTTCCTGTCATACTTTCGCCCTTTTCAAATGCAATTTCCTGTTGAAACTCCATAACCTCATTTCTTCGCCTGTTTTTTGTTTCTTCATCAATCTGTCCGGCCATTTTTTCTGCCGGTGTATCTTCCTCCGGGGAATAGGTAAATACGCCAAGTCTGTCAAATTCCATTTCATCAACAAAATCCATCAGTTGTTCATGGTCATCCTCTGTCTCACCGGGAAATCCACTGATCAAAGTCGTTCTGATGACAATATCAGGTATCTCTTTTCTTAGCTTTAAGATCATCTCTGTTAATTCCTGCCTGCTTGTCCGCCTTCCCATCAGTTTTAAAATTCTGTCACTTGCGTGCTGGATTGGCATATCAATATAATTACAGATTTTCTTCTCCGATTTCATTACTTCAATCAGCTCATCTGTAATCTCTTCCGGATAACAGTACAGCAATCTGATCCAGACTAATCCTTGAATCCGGCATAATCTTTTCAAAAGTTGTGGGAGCATTTTTCTGCCATAGAGATCCATGCCATAAAGTGTTGTCTCCTGTGCAACAAGAATCAACTCCTTTGCACCATTTTCCACCAATTTTTCGGCCGAAGATATCAATTCTTCCATCTCTACACTTCTGTAACTTCCTCTGATTTTTGGAATAATACAGTATGTGCAGCACTTATCACACCCTTCTGCAATCTTAAGATAGGCAAAATAACCTCCCGTAGTGATAATTCTGTCTTTTTCTGCTACAATCAGTTTATCTAATGAACTATATTTCTCATACTTTGTACCTTTTAACGTATTCTGTACCGCTTCTACAATCTGATCATAGGAGCCGGTACCCAATACAGCATCCACCTCCGGAATCTCTTTCATGATTTCATCTTTATATCTCTGTGCGAGACATCCTGTGACAATCAATGACTTACACTTTCCGTTTTTTCTGTACTCTGACATCTGTAATATCGTCTCGATGCTTTCTTCTTTCGCATCACCTACAAAACAACAGGTATTAATCACAATGATATCTGCCTCTGCCTCATCATCTGTAAATTCAAAAGATGCCTTCCTAAGCATGCCAAGCATTTCTTCTGAATCTACAAGATTTTTATCACAGCCCAGAGAAATAAATAGTATTTTCAAATTTGACTCCTCACTCTGTCTTTTCTATTCTTCTTCAGTCACAGTTTCTTCTGCATTTGTTTCTACAACATCTAAGTCATTCGCTACAGCTTCTTCTGAAACCTTAGCTTCTTCCAATGCTTTTGCTGACTCAATTTCCTCTTCCTCATCACCGGTGATTCTGACTTTTGATTTATAGAGTTCATCCACTGCAATTGATAATGGTTTCTTTCCGTTTCCATTGACAAGTGGTTCCTCACCGGAAATAATCTGTCTTGCCCTTCTCGAAGTAGCCATAACAATCGAATAACGGCTCTGTACAACCGGCTGTTCTCCCGGTTCTACCTCACTATTTACAACTTCCATTAAATCTGTATAAGACGGATGTAACATAATTATTCTCCTTCCGAAAAGACATTTACATCTTCTCTAATTTTATTGATAAAACTTGTATTTCTAAATGACTGGTAGTGGCTTGCCTGAATAATGGCATTCAATTTTTCCACACTTGTATCCAAATCATCATTTACAAGAATACAATCATATTCTTCTATTCCCTGTGATTCAACCACAGCACGCTTCAATCTTTCCCTGATCACATCAGATGACTCTGTATTTCTGCCTACGAGTCTTTCTTTGAGAGTAAGTGCTGATGGAGGCATCACAAAAATCGTAAGTGCTTCCGGCATCAGTTTTTTCACCTGTCTTGCACCCTGGATTTCAATCTCCAACAGTACATCCTTACCGTTTTTTAGCATTTCCTCTACGTATTTTCTAGGTGTACCATAATAATTATCGACATACTTTGCATATTCTAACAATTCATTTTGATGAATCTTATCCTCGAATTCATCAACAGATATAAAAAAATACCTTTTCCCTTCCTGTTCTCCAGGCCTCATGCCTCTTGTGGTAGCCGAAACTGATAGTGCATAATTATCATACTTACCAAGAAGTTTATTAATCAAAGTTCCTTTTCCAACACCCGAAAAACCGGATACAACCGTCAAAACACCTCTGTTATTCATAACTTATCCTTTCTCCGTCGGATTATTATATCTTGAAACAAAAGTCTCTGTGACAAGAGCTGACAGAACAATATGTCCATCGTCCATCACTATGACCGACTTTGTCTTTCTTCCCTGTGTAGCATCAATCGCCATCCCTTTATCTTTTGCATTCTGCACAATTCGTTTGACCGGTGCAGAATCCACCGACACAATTGAAACAACCTTATCTGCATTTACACAATTTCCATAACCTGCGTTAATCAACCTTTGCATACCATCACCCTATTCTATAAATTTTTTCTGAAATAGTCAATTATTTTTTAAAATATCCATTGTACTGCTATTCAATCACTATTCAATATTCTGAATCTGTTCCCTGACTTTTTCAATCAATGTCTTCAGCTCAATCCCTACATCCGTAATCTGCAAATCCGAAGATTTTGAAAGAATCGTATTGGCCTCTCTGTTCATCTCCTGTGCAACAAAATCAAGCTTCCTTCCAACTGTGCCTCCCTGTTTTAGTGTTTCCTTCATTCCGGCAATATGACTTTTGAGTCTGACAATTTCTTCATCCACACATACTTTATCAGCAAATATTGTCACTTCCATCATGAGTCTGTTATCATCAACAGAAGCTGTATCAAGCAGTTCCTTCACACGTTCATATATTTTTTCTTTATATTCCGTAATGATCTGTGGGGAACGCATTTCAATAAACTCGACATATTTCATCATTTCATCAAGTTTATCACACAAATCTGTTTTCAGATTCTCTCCCTCAGAAATCTTAGTATCAGCAAAATGTCCGGCAGCTGTTTCAAAAGCTGTTTTCAAAATCTGTTCTATTTCTTCTTCATCAAAATCCTGCTCCTGCATTGTGAAAATTTCAGGGCATTTGATTAACGATGTTGTTGTTACATCATTAACAATCTTTAAATCCCTTCCCATTTGTTCAATATACTCATAATATTGCCGTGCTAATTCACCATTATACGTTAGCTCTGTCTTTTTCTCTGACAAATCCTCATATGTAATAAAAATATCAATTTTTCCTCTTGTAGTATAATTTTTTAACAGATTTCTTAAAAATGCTTCATAAAAACTGAATTTTTTAGGCAGTTTAATATTCACATCCAAATATCTGTGATTGACAGATTTCATTTCGACAATGAATTTCTTATTATTCTTTGAAAATTCACCCCTCCCGAAACCTGTCATACTCTTAATCATTATGATACCTATGCATATCTTTCCTTCTATACCGCTGCCAGGCAGTTTTACAATGTAACCTGTCTCTTGATTGATTGCCGGTGAGATTCCATCATAAACATCACAGCAATTGCAGCATGCATACATCCTTTCTTTGTGTTCTATTAACCTTTCCTTCAACAAATTAACATATAGAATAAATTATAATGTATATTTCCATTTTTTTCAAGAACAGATTGACTGATAATTGAAATACTTCTTGAAATACTTCCTTTGTTGTTATAAACTACTAATAGAAAATTATAAGTATTCTATTATCATTCCATCCACTTTTAAGAACGGTATGGATTGAATAACAGTAAATGAATCGAGGGATAAAATGGCTTTTGACGGAATCACAATTTCATGTATAGTACATGAATTACATGATCGATTAGTAAATGGAAGAATTTTTAAAATTGCACAACCTGAAAATGATGAACTTTTTCTCACAATAAAAGCAAATAAAGAGCAGTATCGGCTGATGATTTCTGCAAATGCGTCTCTTCCACTGATTTATCTTACCAATACAAATAAACAGTCACCCCTTACCGCTCCAAGTTTTTGTATGCTCCTTCGCAAGCATATCAACAATGGCCGAATCACCGCCATTTCGCAACCCGGACTGGAACGTATCATCCATATAGAAATCGAACATTTGAATGAAATGGGTGATTTATGCAAAAAAGTTCTCATCGTTGAACTGATGGGGAAACACAGCAATATTATATTCTGTGATGATGCCGGTAAGATTATTGACAGTATAAAGCATATTAATGTTCAGATGAGTTCTGTAAGAGAGGTGTTACCCGGAAGGGAATACTTTGTTCCTCATGCAGATGAAAAACTAAATCCCCTTACCATGAATTTTGAGGATTTCAAGACTTTTTTGCTTTCAAAAGCATGTACACTCTCTAAGGCAGTCTATACATCTGTTACCGGAATCAGTCCGATTGTCAGTGAGAGTATCATCAATGACTGTGGATTTGACTCTGCCCTGCCACCTTCGGCGCTGTCAGAAGATGAATTATATCATCTTTACCATCACATTAACAATTTTATGGAGGATGTGAAAAATCAGCAGTTCTCTCCGGTTATTTATTACAAAAATGACAATGAACCTGTTGACTACAGTGCATTGAAACTATCTATTTATTCAGAATATCATTGTGTTTCTTATCAAGATATGAGTTCCGTTCTTGAAAAATATTATGCACAAAAAAATGCAATTACAAGGATCAGACAACGTTCTGCCGATTTGCGTCAGGTGATCAACACCGCCCTTGCAAAATCAATCAAAAAATATGACCTTCAGGCAAAACAACTTGAAGATACCAAAAAACGTGATAAGTACAAAGTGTATGGTGAATTGATTACCACTTATGGTTACACCCTTACCCCTGAGGACAAAGTACTAAAATGTATCAATTATTATGATGGCAAAGAAATCAGCATACCGATTGATCCAACCCTGTCACCAATTGATAATGCAAAAAAGTATTTTGATAAATACAGTAAGATGAAAAGAACAGCCATTGCTTTAGGTGATATTATCAAGGAGACGGAAAAAGAAACGAAACATCTTGAATCAATCAGCACCTCTCTCGATTTAGCCACATCAGAAGATGATTTAAAAGAAATCAAAGAAGAACTGATTCAATTCGGCTATATCAGAAGGAAAAGTTCTGATAAAAAATCAAAGTTTGTCAGTCGACCTATTCATATGGTTATTGGTGATGAATATGAGATTTATATTGGAAAAAATAATTATCAGAACGAAGAAATATCTTTTAAGATTGCCAATGGAAATGACTGGTGGTTTCATGCCAAAAATATTCCGGGCTCCCATGTAATTGTAAAGCAAAAAAGCAATGACGGTTCCGATTTGCCTGACCAATTATTTGAAATTGCAGGAAGTCTGGCCGCTTATTATTCGAAAGGCCGCGACAGCGAAAAGGTAGAAATCGATTACACTTTGAAGAAAAATCTAAAACGGGTAACGGGTGCTGCACCAGGATTCGTCATTTACCATACCAATTATTCAATGATGTGCGAGCCTAAATCAGCTGATGAAATTCAGAGTCTTATTGAAGAAACTTCTTCATAAATACTTCATATATACCTCTACAGAAATACACCTACAGAAAGGAACACTCCTATGAGAAATTTAAAACTTGGTTTTATCGGACTTGGCCTAATCGGCGGCTCCATCGCTAAAGCAGCCAAACAAATTCATGAAAATATCACGATCATTGCTTACAACAGAAGTGAAAAGTCGAGAATACTCGCACAAAATGACCATGTAGCCGATATCGTAACGGATACAATTGATGAAAGATTTTCTGACTGTGACTATATTTTTCTTTGTACACCTGTTGAACAGAATATCCGCTATCTTACTGTTTTAAAAGATTTGATTCTTCCAACATGTATCATTACTGATGTAGGAAGCGTGAAACAAAATATTCATCTCGCAATTGAACAACTCGGTCTTACAAAACACTTTATTGGGGGACACCCTATGGCAGGTTCCGAAAAGACAGGGTACGAAAATGCCAGCAGCCACCTTCTCGAAAATGCGTATTATATTCTAACTCCTACTGCAAATGTGAGCCGTGAACGGGTTAACGAATTATATGAAATCATCCGGTTGATTGGTGCAATTCCTATTATACTTGACGATCAGGAACATGACTTCGCTGTTGCGGCAATTAGTCATGTTCCACACTTGATTGCCGCATGCCTTGTTAATCTGGTAAAAGACAATGATTCAGAAGACGAAATTATGAAATTACTGGCAGCCGGAGGTTTTAAAGATATCACAAGAATCGCTTCTTCTTCTCCTGATATGTGGCAGCAGATTTGCAGTACAAACAAAGACAATATTGTGCTTCTTCTTGACAAATACATTCATTCCCTACAGCAAATCATGTATTCTGTTAATGAGAATTCCCCAAATGCTGTCTATGATTTGTTCACAAAAAGCAGAGCTTACAGAGATTCCTTCTCCGAAAACAATCATGGTCCGATTCAGAAAATCTATTCTTTGAGCTGCGATATTATAGATGAATCAGGTGCCATCCGAAACGTTGCCAATATCCTTGCTGACAATAAGATCAGCATCAAAAATATTGGAATTGTCAACAACAGAGAATATGAAGGCGGGGTATTAAAAATTCAATTTCATGACAAAAACACCATGGAACTGGCCGGAAAATTACTATCTGATTATGGCTATGTATTATATCCAAACTAGTAATACTTAGATATCAGAATTATGGGAGTTCATTTCTTATGAACTCTCATTCTTTTTTCTGTTTTTTCTAATGACATTCATATCAATGCCAAATGTAATCAGGAAATACACCACTACGACAAAGCACATGTGAATGATAAAAGCAACCGCCAGTCTTGATACTCGCTTTGCCACCGGTTCAATAGAATCCGCCGAAACAATCGAAACAGAATACCAATTTGTATCCGGAACGATATTATAACAGATATATCGCTTATGCTTTTCTTTTCCATATGTGATAATACCGGCCTGACCGTTTGTAATACTCTTTTTCAGTTTTTCAATGGACTTTTCGTTATTGATATTAATGGAGTCCAGAAAACTGAACAGATTTGTGCTATTGACAGATTCCGGTCTTGAGACAAGCGTTCCATCTTCCTGTGAAATGATCGTTGTTCCAATCTGTTCAAATGTTGATGTGTCAATAATATTGGTGAACTGTTCAATATTGTAGCTGCAGATCATAACACCATTGATCTCATCATCATCATAAACAGGAACTGCCAGACTGATTATTTCATTGTCGTTTTGATCTGCATAAATGGAAGAAATACTATTGTAACCTTCAAGTGCATCCTCGATCAATTTATTGTCATTGGTCTCAACAATGCCGGATTTAACCACCTCATTTTTTCCGGCATCCACTATACTGATTCCCTGAAATGCGTGTGTTTTAACCATTTCATCTAACAAACTCTGTGTCAGATCAATCTGTGTTTCATCATCATAAAACAGTGCCATTGTCCCTAAAACAGTAAATTCATCATGAATTTTCATCTCAATCTTTTCAAGTGACTCATTCACCATGGAGCCTAAATAAGTCTTTGTATTTTCATTGATTTCATTTTCAACATTTGCCCTGAAACCGGAAAAAACATAAATTCCATAGGCAAAAGCAATAATGAATAATACAATTTTGTAAGTCATACATTCCCACAACAGTTTTGCAAAATTCACTGTTTTCCTTTTCATTTTTAAAAACTTGCTGATCTTATTCTCATCTTTTTTTTGTTTTTTACTCATACCGATACCCTTCTTTCAATCTGTCATTACCCGATTATGAAATAATCGTTCCTCCGACGGCAACATATTCTCCATCGTATGCGACAAGTGCCTGTCCCGGTGTAGCTGCCCTGACGGGCTCATCAAATGTACAAAAAAGCTTACCTTCACTGATTTTTAAATGACAAGCAGCTCCTTTATGATTATATCTGATTTTGGCAATATATGATTTATTCTCATCAACAGTTGCTTCTGCCATAAAGTTTATATTATCACAAACAACTGTTTTTTTCAATATGTCTGCATCTTCTCCTATAACCACTTCATTTGTATCCGGACGAATCTCAGACACGAAGACAGGATGTCCCATAGAAAGACCTAGCCCTTTTCTCTGACCTACCGTATAATGTGTAATTCCTTTATGTGTTCCAAGAATTGTCCCGTTTTTATCTACAAAATTTCCACAAGGTATCTTCTTTTCTGTTTTTCTCTCAATAAAACCGGCATAATCATTGTCCGCAACAAAACAGATTTCCATACTATCAGGCTTTTTCGCCACATTCAAACCGATTTGCCCGGCGATTCTTCTCACTTCCTCTTTTGTATATTCTCCGATTGGCATCAGCGTATGTGAAAGCTGGTATTGTGTCAGATTATACAATGCATATGTCTGGTCTTTTGCTGCTGTCACTGAATTTCTGATGGCATATCTTCCATTTTTTAGTTTTTCAATCCTCGCATAATGTCCTGTTGCGATATATTCTGCTCCTATATCCATGGAGCGTTTAAGGAGAGATTCCCATTTCACATATCGGTTGCAGGCAATGCAAGGATTTGGTGTTCTCCCGGAAAGATACTCATTCATAAAATATTGGATTACTTTCTCATCAAACTCTTTTTTGAAATTCATTACATAATAGGGAATTCCAATCATCAGGGCCACTCTTCTGGCATCGTCCACCGCACTTAAACCACAGCAGCCACCCTCTAACGAAGCATCGTATTCTTCATCGTCCTGCCAGATTTGCATGGTCACCCCAGTGACATCATATCCCGCTTCTTTTAGCAAATACGCCGCGACTGACGAATCAACGCCACCCGACATTCCTACCACTACCTTTTTCTTCTCATTGTTGATTATTTCCATCACTTTCATTATCTCCTGGCTTTATTATAATATCCGATCAACTGATTCCCTTTGCGCATTTTTGCAATGAGCTTTTTGAGCGTTTCAATGACATGATCGATTTCATCCTTCGTGGTCTCTTCTGAAATAGTAAATCGAAGGGAAGCATGCGCTAAATCATCATCTAAACCGATGGCTGTCAGCACATGTGAAGCTTCCTTACTTTCACTCGAACAGGCAGAACCGGCAGACACACAAATTCCTTCCATGTCAAGCATCGCAAGTAATTCAAAACTCTGCACAAACTGAAATGAAAAATTCATATTCCCCGGAAGTCTGTTTTTTCTTGCACCATTGAGCCTTGTATAAGGAATTTCCCGAAGGATTCGTCCTATAAAATACTCTCTGTTCATTATTTCAGTCCTGATTCGCTCGTTCATCTCTTTGTGCGCAATCTCTGCAGCCTTTGCCATGCCAACAATAGATGGCACATTTTGTGTTCCGGCCCTAAGACCACTCTCCTGACTTCCTCCAAAAATCAGTGGAACCATTTTCAGATTCTCGCTTATATAGAGAAATCCGACTCCCTTCGGCCCGTTAAACTTATGCGCACTAGCACTTAGCAAATCAATATTGCTCTTTTTCACATCGATTGGAAGATGACAGTAATATTGTACTGCATCTGTATGAAATATGACATTTTTCGATTTTGCAATTCTTCCTATTTCATCAATTGGCTGTATTGTTCCAATCTCATTATTTGCTGTCATGACGGATATCAGAATTGTATCATCTTTTATGTTTTCCTTTAATCTTTGCAATTTTATCACACCATATTCATCAACGTCAATATAGGAAATTTGATAATCCAGGTCCTCTAAGTTTTTTGCTGTGTTTAAAATTGCATGGTGCTCAATTTTTGAGGTAATAATATGTCTGCCTTTCCTTTTATATGCTTTTGCGACTGCCCGCAGTGCCCAGTTATCGGATTCTGTTCCTCCGGATGTGAAATAGATTTCATTCGGTTTGGCACCTAGTGTACTGGCAATCATCTGTCTTGCATTTTCAATCGCATCACGGCTTTTTCCTGCAAATTCATAAACACTCGATGGATTTCCATATAATATCGTAAAATATTTCAACATTTCCTCAACTACTTCCGGTCGTGTTTTTGTGGTTGCTGCATTATCCATATAAATGATCTGATCTGCCATATATTTACTCCTTTCTTATCATTATCATTCAAAAATGTTACTGTTGAAAATACATTCATCATCGAAAAGACTGTCAATATTGAAAAAATTGCCATTGTCGAAAACGCATTCCACCATTTTGAATATCTTTCCTTTTCATTGCATATATTGTTGTAAAGACTTGTGTGGAGTAATGAATGCATTTCATCAGATCCAACATCAATCAAATCAAAAAAAGTACAATGATCAAAGGAACCCTGATTCTTACCATCGCAGGATTTCTTACGCGAATCATTGGTTTTTTATTTAGAATATTCTTGAATAACAAAATTGGTGCAGAAGGATTGGGGATTTATCAGCTGATTTTTCCTATTCAGATTATCTGTTATTCAATATGTACCATTGGATATGAAACAGCTATTTCAAAAATGACAGCTTCTAGTATCTGTGAGGGAAACGTCTACTCTAAAAGATATTTAAAATATGGTCTTGTCATGTCTGTAACCATGTCACTCATCCTGTCACTCATTTTATTCTTCTTTTCAGACGAGATCTGCGAGAATATTATTTTTGAAAACAGGTGCAGTATACTGATCAAAGCACTTGCTTTTTCCATTCCTCTTTCAAGTATCCATGCGTGTATCTGTGGCTATTATATCGGTTGTAAAAACACAAATATCACAGCTGTTTCACAAGTAATCGAACAGCTTTCAAGGGTGATTGCCATTGTTTGTATCATTACCTATATTGAAAGCATTGGCATCAAGCCGAGTCCCCTAAGTGCTGTCATTGGATCTGTGATTGGTGAACTTGTTTCATGTCTTTTTTGCATCTTTCATATTTTTAACCATATCAGAAAATTGGCAGACCATCCCCATCCTGTGCACCATCAGACCAGTTCAAAAAACAAACGGGGCATTGTACGGGAAATCACAGCGCTTTCTATTCCGATTTCCCTCAATCGTCTTATGTTAAGCGTGCTGCAAAGTATTCAGAGTATCTTAATCCCCAACATGCTGATACTCCATGGCTATACTAGTGAGAAAGCACTGGGGACTTACGGAATTTTACTTGGACTTGTCATTCCATTTATCCTTTTTCCGGGGGCAATTATCAATTCTATGGCCCTATTGTTACTGCCGACAATCTCAGAGGCAGATCATGATGACAACACTTCAAAAATCAGAATAACTACGGAGAAAACATTACAATTCTGCCTTATTTTCGGAATTTTTTGTGCCGTTGTTTTTATGAATTACGGAAAACCAATTGGACTTTATTTTCTTTCCAACAAAGAAGCAGGCAACTATATTTGCCTGCTTGGTATCATATGTCCATTTATTTATGTCACTTCTACACTTTCCAGTATTATTAACGGGCTTGGAAAAACTGCCGTAACATTTGAGTTTGGGATAATCTCTACCATTCTTCAGATTGCGTCAATTGTTTTTCTGATGCCAAAGTATGGTATTAATGGGTATATCATTGGTTTTTTAACAAGTAATATCCTGAATGCCCTTTGTCTGTACCTTTATATTCGAAGACATATTTCCGTGTCGATTCAACTGTTTTCATGGGTGGTTTATCCTGTGATGACAGGATTTGTTGTAACGAAATGTACCAGATTTGTCATGGTACTTCTGCCTTTTGAGCATCCGGTCTTAAAAATGTTCTTATCACTATGCATCGTTATGATTGTTTATCTATTGCTGTTAAAAGATGAATTTAATCTATAAATAAATCACTTCACCAGATGACTTTAAGACCACCGCAAGCTTTGGTAAAAACTTTCATCTTTTAATAATTCAGCATCTTGAATAATGTGAATTTTTTCTAAAAATTTATCAGAATTTTGTGATTATACACCTTGATTTTGACGGAATTATGTGATAGACTTTAAAAAAATGAAGGTGATTATATGCAGTTACTAAAACGCAAAATTGATACATTTTTGCAACAATGGAAAAGCAATCCAAAACACATGCCTCTGGTTGTCAAAGGTGCCCGACAAGTCGGAAAAACAGAGTCAATCCGATTTTTTGCGAAAAACAATTACAAATCTGTCATTGAAATTAATTTTGTTTTACAAAAACAATTCAAGGATATTTTTGATGATGGATTTGAAGTTGACATGATTATCAAAAATATTACTTTACACAATCCTGATTTTAAAATTATTCCTCACGACACACTCATCTTTTTCGATGAACATCAAAACTGTCCAAACTGTGCCACCAGCCTGAAATCTTTCCATCAGGATCATCGATATGATGTCATATGTTCAGGCTCACTGATGGGCATTAATTATCAGGAAATAGAATCTAACAGCGTCGGCAATAAAGAAGATTATGAAATGCACTCCATGGACTTTGAGGAATTTTTGTGGGCAAAAGGCTATTCGAAGGAATTGATTGATGATTTATACAGACACATGCAAAACATTGTCCCTCTTTCAAACACAGAATACAATGTTGTGATGAGCATTTTCCGGGAATACATGGTAATCGGCGGAATGCCTGCCATTGTCAATTCTTTTGTGACTCAGAATAACTATAGTGGAACTTTAAGAATGCAAAAGCAGATTCTTCTTGACTACGAAGAAGATATCACCAAGTATGCTAATGGATTAGACAAGGCAAAAATTCTCAATATCTATCGAAAAATTCCTGTCTTTCTGGGAAAGAATAATAAAAAGTTTCAGATTTCAAAAATCTCCAAAAATGCCAGAAATCGTGATTATATTGGTACAGTAGATTGGTTAAGTGATGCGGGCATTATTAATATCTGTTACTGCATGGAGCAGCCTGAGCTGCCTCTAAAAGGAAATTTCAATCCGGACAATTATAAGATTTACTATAGAGACACCGGTCTGCTCATTGCTTCTCTTGATGATGAAGCACAACAGGACCTGCGTGATAACAAAAATTTTAACACCTATAAAGGTGCCATCTACGAAAATATGGTTGCGGACATGCTTGTAAAGCAAGGGTACAGTCTGTATTTTTACCGAAATGAAAAAGCAACTGTAGAAATGGATTTCTTCGTTCGTGACAAAAGCTGTCTGATCCCTGTTGAAGTCAAATCAAGCGACAATGCCACCGCTTCACTGAATCAACTGATCAAAAAAGACACCTATTCCGACATCAGCTACGGTATCAAGCTTGCCAATAAAAACATTGGATTTAATGGCAAATTTTATACTTTTCCCTACTTTCTCGCATTCCTTCTGAAGAGATTTCTTTCTGAAAAAGAATCAATGAACCAACATTAAGATATTCTGAAGATTTTCCTA
>CACYDA010000005.1 GCA_902773095.1 uncultured Lachnospiraceae bacterium
ATCATGATAATATCAGGGTCCTGACGCAAAATGGAGCGGAGCGCGGCAGCGAATGTCATTTCCGCTTTCACATTTACCTGCACCTGATTGATACCCTTGATATTTGCCTCGACAGGGTCTTCAACCGTGATGATATTTACATCTTCTGTATTCAGCTCACTTAAGCTGGTGTAAAGGGTTGTTGATTTGCCGGAACCTGTAGGTCCTGTAACAAGAATAATGCCATGCGGATTCTTAAGAATTCTGTCAAATTTATTCAATTCTTCTTCAGTAAATCCAAGATTTTTCTTATCTCTTGTCAATCCTTCCTTTGATGTAAGACGCATTACGACTTTTTCGCCGTTAATCGTCGGCAGGATTGATACACGGACATCGTAATCTCGCCTGTCTACTGTCATAGCGATACGACCATCCTGTGGTTTTCTTTTTTCAGAAATATCCATACCACCTATAATCTTAATTCTGGCAACAATTGCAGAAAGCAAATCGATATCATATGTCATGATATTTACCAAAGAACCATCAATTCTAAACCTGATTCTTACCTGAAACTCAAGTGCTTCTATATGAATATCACTGGCCCTTCTTCTTACGCCCTGTTCCAATATACTTCGAACAAGCTGTACTATTGGTGAATTATCAAGCTCTGAATTTGCAGCATTCTCTTCCGGATTAACAACTGCTGATTTATCTTTTTCTCGTTCTTTCTTGAACTTCTCGGCAGCCTGCATAGCCTGCGTAGCGCCATACATTTTATCAAGCATCATATTAATATGGGCTTTCGTGGAAAGAACAGGATCAACCTGAAGGTTCGTGATAATAGAGATATCATCAATTGCAATAATATCCATCGGGTCTGCCATCGCAACCCTAAGTACATTCGGCAATAACGGATCATATCCAATAGGGAGAATTCCATTTTTACGCAAGAAATCTTCTTTCAAAAGTTTTACCGCATTCTCATCTATCTTAATTCTTCTAACATCGACATATTCCACACCTAACTGCTCGACAAGAACATCGATCATGTCACTTTCTGACACAAATCCCATTGCCACAATGGTTTCACCAAGTTTAGAACCATCTTCTTTCTGTTTAATTAACGCCTGCTCCAACTGTTCATCTGTGAGCAGCCCTTTCTGTATCAGGCAATCGCCTAATCGTATTTTATTATATCTAGCCATATACGTACCCTCATTCCAACAATCAAAATTTTCTAATGATTAGTTTATCATAAATGCAAATAAAATAAAAGAGTTTTTTTTGCAAAATTACAATATATTTTTATCAATACTATTTCTTTTTTATCAATTTTATACAAATCTTTCCATCAATTCATCTCATGTTCTGTTTTTTCATCCGAACTGACCATTCCTAAAAAGATAAAGAAAAAAACTTCAGTATAAAACATGACCACACCAAAAAATGCAGATACGCAATATCCAAATACAGCCCCACCATCATAAACAACACTGTCATCCGTATTCTTTATTTTTGCAATTCTTTTAAGAAAGATCAAAACCAGTGCCAAAACATATGCAAAAGAAGCAGCCGGACCTATTTCACCTGCAAATTGAAGATATTCATTATGTGGTTCTCTCAAAAAGGTAATATCTTCATTTCCATTCAAATCTTGAACATCCTCTGTTTCAACGTCATTTCCGTATTGATCAATATTAATTTCCGTAATACAATCCGGACCACAGCCAATCACAGGATGCTTTTTTACATACTTCATATTATCAATCCATAACTTCATTCTTCCTGTACCTGCGTTTCCAATATCTCCCTCTTCACTTGAGATCACCGCAACATCATTTGCTGTAACCCCAAAATTCGATGATACAATTCCACTTTTTTGATCGATCATGATACTGACTGCAATAAATAAAAAAATACATATCATTATTTCCAATTTTATCTTTTTCGTTTTCACCAGACTGATTGCGATCATAAATACGAATGCAAAAATCAGCGCAAGATAACAGCCAAATGTGTTATTGAGTATAAGACAGCTGATATTTACAGTATAGAATACCACTCCGACGATTTTAATAACCATATTACGGGATTCTGAAATATACCCTATTCCTGCACAGATGGCAATCGTCATAAAATAAGCTGAATGATTTGTATTATAGAATGCTCCTGTTTTCGAACCAAAATATCCAAGATATTTTGTAATAAAAAGCAGATTCTGAATTGTGCATACAATAAGAAATCCCCCATAAATATACTGTTTTATCCTATTCTTTATTTTTTGCTGATAC
>CACYDA010000006.1 GCA_902773095.1 uncultured Lachnospiraceae bacterium
GAACATACTATTTGCGCCATTTGCTTGTACTGTTTTGATGTTATGACATCCGAAGCATCTATTGAATAGTTGATTCCTACTAAATACAACAAAATAGCGACAACAACAACAGTCGATTGGGCTAAAAATAAAATAATTTGCCTATTTTTTATTTCTATCTTCATAACATTTCTTTCATTCAAAACTGAAAATATACAAAAGATGACGATCCCACATATCCAAACATCAATATCAGCGCTGACATACCTATGACATATGCATACCTGAGAACTGCATTTTGTTTTTCAAGCCATTCACATATATCTGTTTTTAAAGAAAAGAAATCATATAGCATGATTGGCATGAAATACAAAAAAATAACTTTGATCCAAACATCAAATTTAATGTCCAGCATCTCAGCGCCAAGTATAAAATACAGCTTGATATTACCAATTCCATCCAACATATGACTTAAAGCATATGTTGCATCATGAATACTCACTGCTCTAAAAAACACCCATGTTAAAGTAACAAATATAAAAACACATATAACCCTTATAACCCAATAAATATCTTTTTTAACATGATTTTTTATTTCAAATGATTTTTCATAAATCTGTCCAGCACCATGTAAACCGCCCCATGCAATAAACGTGAGATTCGCACCATGCCATAATCCGCTAACCATAAAGGTGATTAAGTAATTAATGATATTTCTTATTTTAGATACTCTATTTCCCCCTAGAGGAATGTACACGTAGTCTCTAAACCAAGTAGACAAAGAAATATGCCATCTACTCCAAAATTCTCTTATACTTGCCGACCAATAGGGACTTTTAAAGTTTTCCATCAAATTTATATTCAGCAACTTAGCTGAACCTCTTGCTATATCGGAGTATCCGGAAAAATCGCAGTAAATCTGAATCGAAAAAAACAGCTCCGCTAATAGAATACTACATCCATTATAAGACCTGATATCACCAAAAACTTGATCTACCCAAACCGATAGATTATCCGCAACTACCATTTTTTTATACAAGCCCCATAAGATGAGTCTGACTCCGTATTTTGTCGCACCATAATCAAAAACTTTTTCACTGTTAATTTGAGGCAGAAGGTTAGAAGTTCTCTCAATAGGTCCGGCTACAAGTTGCGGAAAAAAAGAAACAAATGTGGCATAAATACCAATATGTTTTTCCGCCGGTATTTTTCCTTGATACACATCAATTACATAACTCAACGTCTGAAATGTGTAAAAAGATATCCCGACAGGTAACAGTAAATTCAGCCTTACCATATTAACAGGGATGAAATGCTCTATTACATTCATTGAAAAATTAAAATACTTGAACAAATATAAAACACCTAAAGAAACAATAAGTGCTCCAATAACATATAAGCGCTTAAAAGCCACTCTGTTCGTTTTCTCAATCAATACAGCACATAAATAACTAACAATGGTTGTGGCAGCAATTAAAACGATATATTTCGCATTCCAGCTCATGTAAAAGTAGTAGCTGCATATCAGCAACAATATCCATCTGAACCTATGAGGTATGATCCAGTATACTAAAAAAACAGTGGGTAAAAACACAGCATATTCCAATGAATTAAATAGCACATAGCCACCTCCCTTATTCCAAATGCAAAAAAACAATCAACAGCTCACGTTAAGTATCTGTGCCTTTCCATGAAGTTTTAATGGAACACTATTTGCCGGCACGAAAATACAGTCACCCTTAAAGAAATTAAGATGAACTTCATCACCGCTGATCGAACCGCAACCATCCACACAAAGCAGGACATGAAAAGAATTCAATCCTGTTTTAAAATCCGCCATATCCCGGTGCACTTCTGTGTTAAGTAAAAGCCTTTCCACCTGAAAGTACTTACAGCGAGTGAGCAATTCACTCGCTGTTCCATTTTTATATTTTAGTACGCGCATGGGTTGACGGGGGATTGCTGACGATTGAAGATTTGCCACCTCCAGAGCTTTATCAATGTGCAACGGACGCTGCTTTCCGTTCTTATCCGTTCTGCCGTAATCATAAAGACGATATGTCAGGTTAGAGCTTTGCTGTA
>CACYDA010000007.1 GCA_902773095.1 uncultured Lachnospiraceae bacterium
AGCTCGCATCGATTCTATCGTAAGCGGTGGAAAGGCAATCGCAGATTACTGCGATGCGCTATTTACCGGCGTAATTGAAATTGATGGAATGGTGATAACATATCGTCAAACAGAATTTGGCATTGTGAACGAAACCACATTGTCTAAGAGATCCGATGAATTTGAATTTAACAGAATTCCGATATACCAAGCTTATCTAACCTATGTGTCGCTATCTCAGGAAACGAAAAGTAAAATAAAGCAGGAATCCAATCATAGATATAACGCCAACTCATCTGTCATAGTTGAAAATGGAGAAAAGCTTAAGCCAATGCTTGCTGACGAAAGAATCAATGCGTGGGCTCAAATTGCATCAACCTATGAGCAACGCAGTGAAATAATTGAGCTAATCAGCAAAGTTAAGAAGCAGTTCATCATATTCTGTATGGAGAACGGCATCTAATTTCGGTGTATATTTAAAAATAATATAAATTTGTCAAATGGGGGCTGTAAATTCTCGTTTGCAGCTCCCATTTCTGAGAGAATGGGGGTACCACGGTGATGGCAGAGCTTTCAATTCAAAGGTTAATAGAATACTTCATCAATCGATTGAAAGAAATAAATAAAAAAGAATTGGAAGAATTCGGTGGGAAAGAACCAAACTACCCCCTGTTGCTTGTATATCTTGGAGATAAGGCCATCTCTGCACATAATTCGATTTGTCGTTATTTGACAATTACCTGGCCACAATATGAACCTGAAATCGGTTGTATAGGGGTTAGAATCAGTGATGGATTGCCTTCATACTTAACGTCAAATAGTATGGATAACAACGAGATGCGTGAAATATCTGAGATGGATGTTAGAGCTATAGCGTCCTCTTTATTTGGATTAAAAACACATTATAGAGACCGAAGTAAGTTGCTCGTTTACTATGTTTTAGATACATCAGATATCAGATCAATTGAGCAAATTGAAGAGTGGGCAAAGGCAATAGAAGCGGTAAAGATCGCTTTAGGGGTAGGAAATTTAGACATCTTAGAAATGGTTGCAATTTTGCTTAATGAAGATTTTTCTCATAAACAAATAGCTAACGACATTCGCAATTGGCTCTGCTCATATAACACCTCTGATGGCACTCTACAATGTAACAGTGTTTTGTTACTCAGTAACCGACGAGATGACAGTATCATTTTGGAAGACTGGAATTTGTGCTACAGAATCATTTCTGCGGTTATACGCTTATCAGATAATAGCGACTCGCGAATAACTTCATCTTTCTTTGCAAATTCTATTCTCACAGCCAGTTATGACGTAGAGGAGAAGCCAACCGCAGAAATAGGTCAAGTTGTCATCAACTCTATAATAAACGAGCTAGAGCATCGCAGAACCGCAACATCCAATGAAGCCGTTTCGTTTGATGATACTCTGCTTGGACGGCTTGGCATCGCCGAAAATGGCACCTTCGATGTGGTTAAGGAGTATGCAAGATCATTTTCTTCACTTTTGCCTTCAGAAGCAGAACTCGAATTATTTC
Source organism: uncultured Lachnospiraceae bacterium (assembly GCA_902773095.1). Classification (GTDB taxonomy): domain Bacteria; phylum Bacillota; class Clostridia; order Lachnospirales; family Lachnospiraceae; genus Bovifimicola. Next base: position 1,517 of record CACYDA010000007.1, read on the forward strand.
CGAGGCGTGACGATACAAATTACGGTTCAATGTGCGAGTTGTTTGCAGATGAGTTTGATGAAATAACGCTTGGAGCTTGGACGGGTTATCTTGCGATGATAACTGAAAAAGTTAAAAGTAAAATGTCAGTTGGAACAGCGATACATCAAGATTGGAAAAATGCATTTGCAAGTCACTTTGTAGCGGAGTTTTCTTTGGAGGAATTAATTTTCCTCAAAAATCATACCCAACAGATTGAAGTGAGGTTGTCTCAAAGGCATAAACCGCCCATTTCTTCCCGAGTGCTTCAATCGGCTTTAGAGCAGATTGCATATATGCTTTCAACTAGCGCCGTTGTGAACGAAACTTTTATTGATGCGCTACGAGAGCAAGGAGATTTAGCCGAAGACTTTGTAAATGCATGGCAGCGCCTAATTTCATCACGACGCCGTATGTTTATGCAAAAGGATAGCAATATTGAAACATTCTATTCCCGCCGTGTCAGAGAGTTTTTTGATTATAATTGGTCAAATATTTCCAAAGAGTTCATAACGATTAGAACTCGGAAGAATTTAGAGCTATTCTTAGAAAAAATCATTGATCGAATAATCAGCGATGATAAAACCTTCCTAGCTCCGTTTGAAGAAGAGTTGGATGCGCGTTTGAATGAGGAGTCATTTAAGCGTGACGCTAAATCATACATACGAGATAAACTAACAAAAGAAGGCCAGCGAACATATTTGCAAGTTAATTTTGGACTAAAAATGCCAATTGCATCTTGTTTGCTGTTGAAAAAGGGTTCTCAGTTGCATAAAAGCCTAATAGATAATCTTCCGAATACAATTTACTATTATGATACCGGAAACGGTAATGCAGCAGAGTCAATTGAAATTTTCGAGGTAACAAAGGACAACCTGATTAATGGATAAGGGGGTATGCATATGAAATACAAATATCTCCCCTATGATTCCAACCACTACTCCACAAATCTGAGGCGTGATAGTGCAACCGGGAATCTTCAATGGGATCATTCGCCAGGACAAGGGGTATTTATTATTCAGACTCCTTTCGGAAGGAAAGCGGAGGATTATATAAATACCATTTGTGAAAAACTTGAAACAATTTCTCTAGAAAGAGACAACTATACAGAGGTGTTTCCCGGCGTTTATCTGCGATTTGTTTCTGCTGCTGCTAAAGTAAGATATCGTGGATGTCCATTGAACGGAGAAGCTAGTTCATATACTGTGATTAGTTGTACAGATAATGCGGGAGAAGGCAACAAATCCAGTGGTGAATGCTACTTGTACGCCCCGAGTTATCAGGCGATGGTTTCTCCTAGATATGATGTTCCTCTTTCTATTCATATTGAAATTTCTAGGCAAACGAAAACAGAGGGGCTTATATTCAAAAGAGAGATTCCTACCGACTTCTATTATATTTCTTTTCCTGATAATCTGCGCAGAAACTATAATGATGGTGATCTTTTTTATTCTGTAAATGGATTTACAATACCAATAACTGAGAAAATGGTTCAGAATAGGGTTATCTA
>CACYDA010000008.1 GCA_902773095.1 uncultured Lachnospiraceae bacterium
TCAACAGCTATCTGATCTTGATGACCTCATCAAAGCCCGATTTGTCGAGCTCTTCGGAGATCCAGTAAGTAACCCTCTGAATTTACCATTAAAAAAGCTTTCCGAGTTGGGTTCTCTGGATAGAGGAAGATCACAGCATAGACCACGAAATGCACCTGAGCTACTAAATGGTCCGTACCCGCTAATTCAAACAGGCGAGGTTTCCGCATCAGATCTTTATATCACAGAATATCATAATACCTATTCTGAACTTGGCTTGAAACAAAGTAAAATGTGGAAGGCCGGAACATTATGTATAACAATAGCGGCGAATATTGCACAAACTGCTATCATGACATTTGATGCATGTTTTCCTGATAGTGTAGTCGGCTTTGTACCTTATGGAGAAGTTGATTCTTTGTATATCCACTATTGGTTTAGCTTCTTTCAGAAGATATTAGAAGAGCAGGCACCACAGGTTGCGCAGAAGAATATTAACCTAAAAATATTATCAGATTTGAATGTTGCTGTCCCTGAGACGGAGCAGTTAAGACGATTTGAAATCTTCGTTAAACAAGTCGACAAATCCAAAGTTGCCGTACAGAACGCTTTGGATGAAGCACAAGTCCTTTTTGACAGCCTGATGCAGCAGTATTTTGGTTAAAGCAACGGTAGGGAAAATGATGGATTCTCTTCAAGATTTATTACAAAGCAAGAATATCATAATGTCGCTTCGCAATTTTGATCCTCAGGATTGGGGGACTGGTTGGGAGGTTAAGTCAATTGTTGAGAATCCAGATGTATTTGACGATTTATACTCTCGATATCCTTTAACAGGTCTTTCCGATTTGGGTGATTATTATCTATATTTGCTCTCCCATAAGCTTGTTGGTATGCGCGCGGTTATTCCTGCGCTTTTGCAAGACATTCATAAAGATATTATCTCTACGCTTTCCGATGATGCCGAAAAAGCCCTCTCTGTTGTTGAAAACGGAGACGTTGTAAAGTTTATAAACGATAATATTCAAGATATCTTTGATAAGGATAAAACATTCCACGACATCTGCTTTGTTACCCTTGATCTTATCGCGAAATACAGTGCTGGTATAAGCAAAGACGTATTTGCTTTTCTGTGTGGGGACTATGGGTATTTGCTGATTGATCGGTTCGATCAATTTGAGAAGATTTTTGAACAGAACCCGGATTTGTTCGAATCTATTTATCCCACGGGGCACTTGGACGAGATTAATTCTTTTCAAGTTGAAAAGACCTTGGATATATGGAGTCATATTCTGAACAAAGGGAAAAGCAATTTAAAAGAAATCGTAGAAAAGCGTGTAGCAGTACTTGCGGGAGATATCAAAATACTGAGTAAGACAGCTACGATTGACAATATAATGCAGGTCGAAGGGACGATACGGCAATTCCACCTGTTTTTACAGCGAATTAAAAGCCCTATGGCAAATGAGTTTGCTGAATATACAAAGGCAACGGCAGAACTGCTTTCTAAGAATATTCTCGAAAGAGGCCAGTCTTTTCATTATGAAATCCCTGTTGAAGAAATAGTCGGTAGATGGAAGAACACCGAAAATTGGGAAGTACGCCTTTTATCTATAACGCATGATTTGAAGCCTGACGAAGATTCCCTTACCTGCGTCAGCCGGTTGTCAAGGGAGCCCGAGACAAAGCATTTCCTGTTTGATCTTGTCAGCACCAATGTCCCCACAGACGATTTCTTTACCATGAGCCATCAGCAGATACTCTCAATCATGGCAAGTGTCGGAACAGGGACAATGATAGGTATACTCAGGAATCAGGACACACTAATTGATTACCTGAACCTCGTGACGTCTGCGGTGCAATTGATTGTCGAGCAGTTGAATGTTGAGTGAGAACAGCTTCAGCAAGATGTGGGAATGTTCTCTGGGCTGGTTCAATTAGTTGCAAATAATTTGGAAATTAGCAATGATGTGACACACGGAATGTGCTATGGAGCATCCATGTTTGCGTGCGCTTTCTCAGAAAAGATATTGAGGCTTCTGTATTTGCATCTTGCCAAGGACGAGCAATACATACCAATCAACAAAGCAACTATTGGTGAATTGCTCGTAGCGAGCAATACATACATGGTTGATATCTTTGGAGAAAACCACATTAAAAATCTTTCGTTTTTCCTTCAAAAGACGGCTCCTTCGAATGTTGGGCAGAACATAAGGAACTCTCTTGCACACTGGGCCAGTATTTCGACAGAAGCAATGACACCGTTATTTATGGCAAAAATGCTTTGGATTTTCACAGACATTCTCAATACCGTTTTCTGGTATTGTCTGAAGGA
>CACYDA010000009.1 GCA_902773095.1 uncultured Lachnospiraceae bacterium
AAAATGATATAAAATGATAAAATTATTTCATCTAAAAATCAAAAAAGTCCTTGACGAAACACTTTAGTATTGTTATAATACTACTGTTGTTTCACTTAAGGAGACAATTCAATATGTTTGGCGAGTTAGCCAAGTGGTAAGGCATCGGTCTGCAACACCGCTATCACCAGTTCAAATCTGGTACTCGCCTCTTTTAAGAACCTCGATAATATCGAGGTTCTTTGTATATTTGGAATTATAATAATCGTTTTAAAAATGGGAGTACAAATGGTGGTTTGGATTATGAATCAGTTGGAGAAATGTGCTCAGATGTAAAGTTTGGAGGAGAAAATGAAAACAAAACACAAAAAAAAGTGGAATTGGAAACGGATAGGAATCATTTTACTCGTTGTTGTGCTTATTTCTTTTGCATCAGGAGTTATATTCGCATGGATTTTGACAAAAGTGAAGCAGTCAAATAATAGTAGCAAAAAGCATATGGAAGATTCCGTTTCTACGGAAGGAAGGGAATACGATGATCATATCTATGATGAATTCTTATCATCAGGTAAAGTAAAGATGTTAGCTGATTCTTCAAATAAGGAATATACATTTTACGATTTGGAAAATATGTACTATTGCTACATAGATCTGGATGATGATGACATTCATGAGCTGATTATTCATCATGCAAGTAAGAATATCACATGTATTTATAAATATCGGGAGGGGAAGGTTGTACCTGTTGTGGGTTCGGGTTGCCTGTCAGGATGGTATCAATTTGATACGGATCGCGAAGTGAAGATCCTTTGTATGGAGGATGAACGTTTCGGAAGGACAAAGTATTTTTATTATGACGGAAATAAAGTAAAACAGATATTGGAAAAATGCAACATTGATGAGATTAATGAAAAAATGCAGTATTATCAGATTACTTATAATCAATACACAGGTGAACAACAAGAGGAAACTGAATTGACGGAACAAGAATTTCAAACATTGTTAGGGGATTTAACAGTAGGCGCAATATACTGCTCTTTTGATAATAACGGCATGCATTGTTTAAGAGATGATTATAAAGATGCGAAAATTGATATGGAACAATTGAGTGACCATGAGAAGAAAAGAATCGAGGCTGCCCGGGTGGTTGATGAAAATTTTGATCAATACAATGGCGAGATATCTATAAAATATCTGTACGTGGATTTGGATGGTGATGATCTGGAGGAATTATGTACTGCGATAGGAAACTATCATGTTTCACCGGCACTGATTTATAAAATTGTAGACGGTGAGTGGAAGTATATGGGAAAATTTGGTGAGTTTGGCGCATTTAGTTATGTAAGAGGGGAGAACTTTATCTCTTCAAGTTTTGGAGGTCAGGGTGCTTTTGTTAGTGTTACACTTCGATTAACAGAGGAGGGGTTTGAAAGAGTTTCTGCCTGCAGGTCAATCTTTAGAGGTGATGACGAGCGGGAGTACTATAAGGATATAGATGTGGGGGATGTCAGTAAAGGATTTACAGGGGGATTTATCGTCAACAATGAAGAGCAACAGTGCACGAAAGAGGAATATGATGAGTACAATGATGTGATTTATACAGGAAATCATGAAAATAAGACGATAGTATGTTGTGATATTATGGAAGAGTTGTATGAATGATGAAGGGACAAAATTTTATATTTCTTTGATTGGAACAGTTTCTAAATGGAATTCTAATAAATCAGTATCCTTACGAACAATGTAGCAAAACAAAGTTTTGTCTTTGATCACATACAAAAACATCCTTATGTGATCGACATGATTCAATTCCATGATCTTCTTTGCGTAGATGATGTCTGCCACTGAAAGGGTCCTTCGTTCAAAATGACTATGAACAAATCCAAACACCTGAAATCCGGTATTCATTTTTGATTGTATCTGGGTATTCAATTGTTTGATATCAGGAATATAAGAGACATCACAGTGCTGTATTCCTTCATCGAAAATGAATGAAGAAATAAGACCTTCGTTTCCAAGCAGCACCCCTCCCGTTTCATAAGAATACATAGAAAAAGTTTCTTGTATATTATTCATTACTGATTTCAATATGGTTAATTTCATAGTTCACATCCATGCACTTTTGTACTATCAATTATCAATGATATTATCTTGACTCAAAGCTAGAGCATCCGCTCACATCCGAGTTAGACTTTACATAACTTCTAATGGCATTACACCAATATCCTGAACAATACCCCAAAGTACCAATGCTTTCGTGATATTCATTTCGATCTAATTTTTTACAATCCCAACATGTATAACTGCAACAAAATCCCTCCGGTAAAACAAAAGTATTCTTTTCTTCCATATACAAGACCTCCTATGTGAAAGTGCATGGATTGTTTGCTTATCATTATATTAGCATGGGAAATAAAATAGTACAAGTTTTAATTCTGGTTGAAATAGTAATAAGAATTATTTATAATCGAGTTATAAAAAGATGTTGGGGTCAAAAGCCCATATGTAGTACTTTGAAAACTTCATATTTTCTGTAGTAAACACAAGACGAAATGGTGTATTTGCTGTATAATGGAGATATCTTAACCAGAAA
>CACYDA010000010.1 GCA_902773095.1 uncultured Lachnospiraceae bacterium
AAAAAGAAGATGAAGAAGAGGCAGCTGATGAGGAGGAAAATGAGGCAGAATATGATGAACACGTATGGCTTTCTGTGAAAAATGCCAAGATTCTGATATCCTCCATTTCAGAAGCACTGCAGGAAGTAGACGAAGAAAATAAAGAAGTATATATTAAAAATACAGAGAATTATTTATCTGATTTAGAAGAACTTGACGGGGACTACCAAAGTGTGGTAAAGGATGGCACAAAAGATACGCTTCTGTTTGGGGACCGTTTCCCATTCCGATATATGACAGATGATTATGATTTGAAATATTATGCGGCATTTGTGGGATGCAGTGCTGAGACAGAGGCTGGTTTCGACACAATTATTTTTCTTGCCGAAAAGATGGATGAGCTCGATCTGAACTGTATCATTGTGACAGAGAGTTCCGATGAGAAGCTGGCACGGACTATAATTAGCAATACAAAAGATAAAAATCAGAAAGTGATAAAGCTGGATTCTATGCAGTCAGCTACAAAAAAGGATATTGATGCAGGAACAACCTATCTGTCTGTGATGACAAAGAATTTGGAAATTTTGAAAGATGCACTAGAGTAAGCAGATCCGTGATGGAACAATACGTGATGCAACGGTAAGTGATGGAGGAATAAACATGGCATATATAACCTGTGATGATTTGACGCTGGGATATGATGGAAAAGCAGTTTCAAAGCATATCAATTTTGAAGTGAATAAAGGAGATTATCTCTGTATCGTAGGTGAAAACGGTGCCGGTAAGAGTACTCTGATGAAGACACTCTTAGGGCTTCAAAAACCGATTTCAGGGGAGATTATCCATGGTGATGGAATCAAACCTTATGAGATTGGTTACCTGCCACAGCAGACTGTTGTTCAAAAGGATTTTCCGGCATCTGTATATGAAATCGTTTTGTCGGGAAATCTTGCAAAATGCGGTTTCAGACCGTTTTATGGCAAAGAAGAGAAGAAAATTGCAAAAGAAAACATGAAAAAAATGGATATCTGGGATTTGAGAAAGAAGTGCTATCGGAATTTATCGGGTGGACAGCAGCAAAGAGTACTCCTTGCAAGGGCCTTGTGCGCCACTACCAATATTCTGCTTTTAGATGAACCTGTGAGTGGACTGGATCCAAAAGTGACAGCGGAATTCTATCAGTTGATTAGTGATCTGAATCAATCTGGCGTTACAATCATTATGGTATCCCATGATATCTATGCAGCAACGAAATATGCAAGCCATATTTTACATGTTGGAGGAAAACAATTATTCTTTGGGAGAACTTCAGATTATTTGACCAGTGAAGCATATCAATTATTTGGCCACGGAGGTGATGAAGATGAGTAATATTGATAAATTAAGATTTTATCTGCAATTTGATTTTGTGATATATGCATTAATCGTTGGAGTACTGATTGCATTATGCTCTTCGCTTCTGGGAGTAACATTGGTATTGAAAAGATACTCCTTTATTGGAGATGGTTTGTCACATGTTGCTTTTGGGGCAATTGCTATTGCGACAGTGATGAATATAGCAGACAAGACAATTTTTACAATGCCGGTTACTATCATTGCAGCAATCATACTACTTCGCTCCGGGCAGAATGCCAAAATCAAGGGAGATGCGGCGATTGCCATGTTGTCAGTAGGTTCATTGGCAGTGGGTTATATGCTGATGAATATTTTTTCAACATCATCCAACATATCCGGTGATGTGTGCAGTACTTTGTTTGGTTCTACATCAATCCTGACATTGAGCCGGGGAGAAGTATGGCTGTGCATTGTGATGTCATTTATCGTGATTGTTCTTTTTGTAGTTTATTATAACCGTTTGTTTGCAGTGACATTTGATGAAAATTTTGCAAAGGCCACAGGGGTAAAATCAGACAGATATAATCTGCTCATCGCAATTATGATTGCAGTGATTATTGTACTTGGTATGAATCTTGTAGGTTCGCTTCTTATTTCAGCATTGATTATTTTTCCGACATTGTCAGCTATGAGAATGATACAAAATTTTAAAGGTGTTGTCATTTGCTCTGCTATTATTTCCGTTTGCTGTGCACTAACAGGAATGATTGTATCCATTCTCTTTTCAACACCGGTGGGTTCCACCATCGTAGTTGCGGATATGATCGTATTCTTTGTGTGTTCCTTCATTGGAACGGTAAAAGGACAATAAGAAAGCATAACGAAATGCACTAAAGCAACACAGATGAGCTTTCGCCTGGAAAACAACATAATGGAACATAAAGCACCCGGGTACGGTTTAAGTACCGATGTTGTTTTACAGTCTGCTTATGCTTTTGGTGCACGATATACAACATCATATAATGTAAGGAGTGATGGAGATGCATAAATTTAAAAAAATGAGTATTGTGATGGCATGTGTATTGATACTTTCCGGTTGCGGAAATCAAAAGGCATCCAGAATATCAGGTGGAAATAATGTGGATCAGGTGTTAGATAGTCAGGTGGCAGCAGACAATAACAAATCATCAGGCGATAAAAGCAAAGTATCTGATGAAAATTTGGGAGAAAGAGTTGAATCACAAAGTGAAACTGCAGCTCAAGAGAAAATGGGGAATAAAAAGGATGCCAATGCGTCCGCAGATTCTACAAAATTACCGGAACCGGCAGATACCGATGTAGATATTGATCTGACCGTCATGGATCGTGATATGGTATATGCCACGGTATATCAGTTGGTATTTAATTCGGAAGATTATATTGGAAAAACAGTCAGGATGCGGGGAAAATATGTTGCTACATGGTATGAAAGAACACAACAGTATTATCATGCGGTTATTATTCAGGATGCGACGGCATGCTGTTCCCAGGGTCTTGAATTTATTTGGGGAGATGGAAGTCATATCTATCCTGATGAATACCCTAAAGATGATACAGAAGTAGAAGTGGTTGGAGAATTTGAAACCTACATGGAAGATGGGTATGAATATTGCCGTATTAACAATGCAAGTTTGAAAGTAGCAGAGGAATCGTAACATGTTTTCTTGTTGATATTTGACATTGCTTTATGTTATAATAATAGGTAAGTGATGTTGCATTGCGGACAGCAATGGCAAATAGAAAATCAAGGAGGAAAATGTGTATGGGAAAGAATGCGATGAATTTGTTGAGTTATGGTTTATTTGTTTTGACGGCAAAGCAGGGGGAGAAGGAGAACGGTTGTATTGTGAATACAGTTCAGCAGGTCACATCTTCGCCAAACCGGATTTGTGTTGCAGTCAATAAGGCGAATTACACCCATGATATGATCATGGAAACAAAAGAATTTGCTGTTTCGGTGATCAGTGAAAAAGCGGATTTTGAATTATTTAAACGATTTGGGTTCCGGTCAGGAAGAGATGTCGATAAGTTTGAAGATTTTGAAGATTTTCAAACGGCAGACAATGGCATCAGATATGTGACAAAAGGCACGAATAGTTATCTTTTGGCAAAGGTGGTAATGACACAGGATTTGGGAAGTCATACCCTTTTGATTGCAGAGGTAACAAAGGCAGAAGTATTCAGTGATGATGCTTCTGTAACATACGATTATTATCATAAAAATATTAAACCAAAGCCTCAGCAGGTAGGAAAGACCGAAGATGGGCAGACAATATGGCGCTGTGTCATCTGTGGATATGAGTATGTAGGGGAAGAAATTCCGGAGGATTTTATCTGTCCAATCTGTAAGCACCCGGCCTCCGATTTTGAAAAGGTGACAAAATAGAAAAAATGTATGATCAGATCAAAAAAACGGAGGGAATGTATAAAAAAATCAGGGAGGGACTGGGAGAAAATTATAATACAAAATTATCCACAGGTGACTATATTTATATAGGAATCCTCCCTTACAGGGGAAGTTACAGCATCTATGCCGGAAATCCGGAGGATGAAAACAATATGATCTACCCTGACTGGAATTATAGCAAAGTAAAAAAAACGTGAAGTATTTAATTCATAAACTTTTTAATGACATGCAGGATTCCTTCATCATCATTTGAAAGCGTCACATAGTCTGCTGCCTGTTTTACGGCATCCTGTGCATTTTCCATGGCTACGCCAAGACCTGCAACCTGTATCATGGAAATATCATTAAATCCATCACCACAACAAATCATTTCTTCACTGCTAATGCCTATTGTATTTAGCAGGGTGAGAAGTGACTGTGCCTTATCTACATTCTGTGGCATAATTTCAAGGAAAAATGGCTCTGAAAAATAGATGCTGAGCAGGGAATTGTATCTGCTTTTTAAATCTTTTCTGACATTTTCGAGTACTTCGTGTGGAGATGTCATAAGACATTTATTGACCGGATAATTGATATAGGAAACAAAATCAGGTACTTCCTTAATCTCAAGACCATTGATTCTTGCTTCGAGTTCGATGTATTCATCAATTCCGTTTCCTGCAATCACCATTCCATCGTCATAGCTTACAATACCGATCTTATGCTCTACAGCCGTCTGATAAAGCTGTGGAATGACCCCGGCAGGTAATGTCTTTTGGAAAATCACTTCATTGTCACGACAACTGATAATCTTTGCTCCGTTAAACGATAAAATATATCCTCCATATTTCTTTAATTCCAGTTGATTAGCAAGTTTGGTAATGCCGGGAGTAGGTCTTCCGGAAGCTAATGCCACTTTATATCCGTTTTTTTGGATTTCCAGAAGTGCATCCAGAGTATTTCCGGAAATTTCCTTTTTTGAATTCGTCAGTGTTCCATCTAAATCAAGTACAATAATTTTATATCCCATAAAATATCCTTTCTTTTCATTTGTGAAAAAATGTGTTTTACATGATAAAGTAGTATTTTGGTACAAAAAACCATGATATATGTTTAAACAGAGGGATAGAAATTACCTCTGATAAATCTGCGAAAATTGGGCAGAATATGATACTTCCCAGAACGAGAACAGGAATCAGTGTTGCAAAAATATACTGGTTTGGTGTTACCATATAAATAGCGTAAAAGTAAATTGTGCATACAAGAGTATATACCAGTAATCTGGAAATTTCAAGTAAAAATCCATCACTTAAATGGCACAGATAAATAGAGATTAAGCCGGAAGCGCTGGCAATCAATGTTATGGTAAAGATTTCTGCCATTTTATAAAACAATTTAAAATTTGTATGAAATGCAAAAAATATTCCGGTTTTGTCATCCTTATAAATATTGAGTGTGCCGATAAAAGCGGCAAACATTACTAACAGTGCGACAAGTCCCTTGATGGAAGAAAGCGTAAACGAATGAAAAATACTGTCATTACTAAGCACAGTATGATCGGATGAAATATACTCAAAAGCGAATGTATCCTCTCCGTACAAATAATCGTCATAGATTGGACGGAGTTCTTCCTCAATATTGGATAAATCCTGGTCTTTAAATACTTCATCATCTTTAATATAGTTAATCATAATCTGAAATGCATGTTCATTAAAGATTTCTGAAAAAATGTATTCGTTGGCAATAGCAGAAGCAGTTGATGATGGTGAAACATAGCAGGTTAACAGTTTGGACATGTCGTTGGAATAAAATTTTTCATCAAAGTGTTCATCAAAAACATATCCGCAGTCATAAGTTCCTTTTATGACTTTGCGTTGTAAGGTATCTGCATCCTTACATAATACAAATTCAAAACTGTCAAATTCTGTTTCAACGGAATCAAAAATTTTCTTTGCAAGTTCGTTATTCTCATCAAGGCATACACCGATATAAATAGTGCTTCTTCGACCATTCACAAAATTATCTTTCAGTAAATAGCAAAGTACAGGGATACATAATAAAAGAATGATAAAGGATATTTTTTTAAAACTTCTTTTTAATAACAGATAATGAAATAAAAAGAACTTTTTCATGCATCGTCCCTCCTTGTTGATTTTAATGGGCCAAGTAGTGCGTGATTAGTAAGTATTAGATCAGCCATGGCAAATCCTACATAATAATAAAACAGGATCAGACTATTCTTCTTTACAATGTCGCCTTTAAAAATGCATCCTGCAGTTTTTAAGAGATAAGTTGTTGGTAAAAACTTTGCAAGCCGGTTAAAAGTGTCAGGAAGCAGGATGGTAGGAAGAAAAGCACCTGATACAAAAGCACACCCAATGGTAAATGTAAATAGAAACAAAATGGCACTGAGTCTGTGGCTCATCATGGAACATGAAAATGAGATAATGGCACTACAGCACAGGCATAATAAAGCGCCATTGATCAATGTTGATCTCAATGTGAGACTGACATGGATGGCAATCTGCTTTTTGATGAAACAAAACGCAATGATTCCTATACCAAAAACCAGAAAAGAGGTGATAAAAATGCAAGTGGTTCGGATCAATGCCTGTAAAGCAGCCCCGATCTTATTCTGTTTTAATTTCAATAAAACGATGGTATCAACATTTTTTGCCCTGAGAATAAAGATACACCCTAATAAGAGCAGAACAACCATGATTCCTGAAGCGATATAATAGGTTTTCAAATCGAGGGAACCGGTTGCAGATAATCTCACTTTATGAAAGGTTTTCTTGTGAAGCAGAGCTTCTGAAAGATAATCTTCATCAAGCTTTTCATTTGCCACACGTTCTGCTTCGTATTCTTTATAGGAAGCATAAAAGTCATAATTGGTATAGATTCCGGCTTCTGCGGCACGCAGGGCATTTTGCAGAGCAACCGTTAATTGTGTAACAATCATCGTTTTAATCGAGGTAACCGATGAAAAATAGATTTTAATGGGAGGGTTAATCCCTTTTGACAGACTGCTAAAGAAATCTTTGGGAACAATGATACCAATGATGGCCTTATCCGAAATTGCCATTTTTCTGGCAGTGATGCTGTCTGTCTGTTTTACCTGAAAAAGAGTACTAATACTCTCGTTTTTTGACAGCGATGAAATCACTAGACTGACCAATTGTGATTTGTCATCTGTAGCCAGTGCAATCGTTGCTTTTTCGGGAGGTTTATGGTAATACATGATTTTAGAGGAACAAAAAGCAATCACACCCATAATTGCGGAAATGGCTGCTGCGCCGATGAGCAGATACGGGAGCAGTTTGATATTTCTTTTTAATTCAAGTTTAAAATAAATCAGTTTATTCATTTTTGACCTCGCATTGTTATTATTATTTCACTGAAAATCCCAAAAGTGCTGCAAGCTCATTGGAAGACATTTCTGTCAACTCTTTTGTCTCACCTGTAGGCTTTGTGATCTCCGGTTGATTGGTGTTGATCGATAGATTCCCATTAGAGGTAAGCAAATTAGAAAAACCTTCATTGATATACAGATTTTCAATATGAAAATCAAAAGAATTTCCTTTCACGATATTCGAAAAGTTCCCAAGGCACGTAAGCGTAATCTGAGAATTACTGTCTTCTGACGAAATAATATTGATATTGTGTTCGTATTCGTTATCAGAAGTGTCAAGAGACTGAGTTGAATGAATCTCGATTTTGTTTTGGTTATTCAAAATAAATGAGATATAATCATAAGATTTTAAAAGTGCATTACGTTCTGTTCGCCTGCTAAACTGGAACTGAAATGATTCTTCTCCATAAGTGATCAATACTACGGTATTGGAATTGTCAATAGGATTTGCTTCATTTCTAGATTCTGCAATCACATTAACGGATACCGTATTATTATTGATCCGGATATCATTATTACCTCTTAAGCCAACCAGCATGCCCTCATTATTAAACCATGCAGTAAAACTGAGAGAATCACTATAGACCATCGCAAATGCTAAAGAAGCGGATTGTATATCATATAATAAATCATCTATGGCAGTTGCAATGCTGGTTTTATTGCTGTCGTCACTGCCGGATGTAGAAGTATTGTTTTCATTTGACTCTTTTTCCGGTATATGAATCATATCATTTTTGATCAGATAGTATAGCACCGGGTAAAAGCGGTTGTAAAGTTCCTCGTTTTCAAGCGTCACAAGAAGGAAGGATTTGACAAAAGTTTCTACACCTGTTTCGGTAATGGTATATGTTTTGCCGGGATTTCCAAAATTGTCAGCTTCGGCATCCTCTATGATGATATTGTCGAGGATGGTCTGATAATCTTTAGGATAAGTTTTTTTTATTGCACTTAGGTAAACTGTCACAATGTCAGCTCCGGCACTGAACTGTGTCCAGTCTCCACATAGTTTTGAAATATTGTCTGTCGATAAGAGATTTAACACATAATCGGTGTCAATCTCATTCTCAGACCGTTCCATACTGTTCGTAATAAGGTTACTTCTTAAATTACCAAATGATACAGAGTAAAGTTTGTCAGACTTTTTTGGTACTTTAAAATATAAGGCTTCTGTATTTAGATAGGCCTGTATGGCAAGTGCCTCTTCCCCCCGATACATTAATGAGGAGTTGAGAACGACAATTTTGTCAGGGGCATTATGTTTTAAATCAAAAGACAGAGACATACCGGAAATTGTATTGCCGGCGTTTTTTATATTATCCAAAGAAAGATCACCTTTGACAGATGCATAGCCTGCTGACATGGCATACATCACATCCTTTGTTCCAAGGTATTCTGTAATGGGGGTATCAAAATTAATAATACCGTTCAATACAGATTGATTCGTATAAACAAAAGAATCAGGAACGTTTTTGCCGGAAGAAGTTTTCTTTTTGTTTAGCCTGACTGCAAAAAACGCAACGATCGCGATCATGATGCATGCTAAAGCGACTGCAGTCAGAATGGTATTTCGATTCTTTTTTGGATTGTTGAAAGTATTTTGTATTTGATGAGAGGGTTCATCAGGAGTTGCATTCTGAAAAAACAGATCACTAATCTGATCATCCCAGGTGTTCTTCTTTTTTCGAAACAGTTTCATTCGCTTATATCCTCCGTTGATTGGCGTGTTGTATTTTCTTCATGATGGAAGTAAAGAATCAAACAGATACAATTACTTGAGCAGTTTGATCAGTTCGTTCTCAGAAAGACCGGTATCAATGCGTTGTAAGTGACCATCTTTTAAAAGATAAAGCTTACTGCATATGCTAAGTTCACTATAATCATGGGAAACAATGAGAACAGAACCGTTCATCTTTGATGTATAATACTTTGTGTATTCTCTGATCCGGTATTTTCCATACAAATCAAGTGCAGCACTAGGCTCATCGAGAATAAGAAGGGAAGGGTTATCTAACAATGCAATTCCGATGCTGAGTCTTTTTTTCATTCCTCCTGACATTTTGGAAACGATGGTGTTTTGAAATGCATCAATTCCAAGTTCTTTGAGAATTCCTGTTGTCAGCTTTTCTTTTAACTCCCGTTTTGAACCATGAAACCACAGTCTTAAATTGTCAAAAGCGTTTAATTCACTGATCAGAGGATTCTCCTGTGGAACATAACTGATATATTTTGAAAGCTTCTGTGGGGAGTTTGAAATGATTTTACCATCTGAAAGGATTGTTCCGCTGTCAGGGTGGTTGAGTCCGCACATAATGGAGAGAAGCGTCGTTTTGCCACTTCCGTTGGCACCAACGATGCCGATGAATTCTCCCGGTGCAATTTCAAAACTGATATCTTTCAGTACATGATTATTGCCATATTTCTTTTTGATGTTTTTCACTTCGATCATCTTTATACCTCTATATTATGATGTTGGGGTCATAAGTGATATCACGGATTGTTACGTGCTTCGCACTCACACAATCCTGCCCGTCATTCGCAATTTCAAGGAGCTTTGCTCCACTTCTTGCTCATGTCGGGGTGGGTCATCAGACCATTGTCCGACTTGTAAGCAAGTTTCCCGTGGAACAAGGATTTTGACCCTGATATCATATTATTACTTCTTGTGTAATCTGCTAGAATTTCAATAAAGTCAAATAGAAATATAACACAATAAATTCATCTTATCAAGCATGAAGTACAGGCTTTCGTGTTGAATCGCAACGATAAAAACAAAATTTAAAAAATTCTTGACATTCATTCGAAATGGTGTATAATAACTCACATGAAAGACAAGGATGTCTGAGATTTCTCAGATGTCCTTATTTTTTGCTTTTAAATCGCGCGAGTTAATTCTAAAATTGAAAAGAGAATGGAGGAATTGATATGCAGTTTAGTTCAGTTAATACAATATGGGTTCTGCTTGGAGCAGCATTGGTATTTTTTATGCAGGCAGGATTCGCAATGGTGGAAACAGGTTTTACCAGAGCAAAAAATGCCGGTAATATTATAATGAAAAACTTAATGGATTTTTGTATCGGAACACCGGTATTCTGGCTGATTGGTTTTGGTCTGATGTTTGGTGATGGTAATGGATTCATTGGTACGATGAAAGGTGTTGCATCAGAGGCAAACTATGGAAATTCTATGTTACCGGAAGGGGTTCCGTTTTATGCATACCTGATTTTTCAGACAGTGTTCTGTGCAACAGCAGCTACAATTGTTTCAGGAGCAATGGCAGAGAGAACAAAATTTATTTCCTATTGTATATATAGTTTTATCATCAGTTTAGTCATTTATCCGATTGAAGCACACTGGATTTGGGGCGGCGGATGGCTTGCACAAAGAGGTTTTCATGATTTTGCAGGCTCCACAGCAGTACATATGTGTGGTGGCGCGGCAGCATTGATCGGTGCAGCAATTCTTGGCCCGCGTATTGGAAAATATGGTAAGGATGGAAAGCCAAAGGCCATTCCCGGACACAGTCTGACGCTTGGTGCGCTTGGCGCATTTATCCTCTGGTTCTGCTGGTTTGGGTTCAATGGTGGCTCTACAGTCTCAATGGAAGGTGACAATATTGTACTTGCCAGTAAAGTATTTGTGACAACAAACCTTGCAGCAGCAGTTGCAACATTTACCGTAATGGTAATCACGTGGATCAGATATAAGAAACCGGATGTTTCTATGACAATTAACGGTTCTTTGGCAGGTCTTGTGGCAATTACAGCGGGATGTGATACAGTATCTCCTGCGAGTGCAGCAGTGATTGGCATCCTATCCGGATTTGCGGTAGTATTTGGGGTAGAATTTGTAGATAAAGTATTAAAGATTGATGACCCGGTGGGTGCTGTTGGAGTTCATTTTTGTAATGGTATGCTTGGTACCATCTGTGTTGGCCTTTTTTCAGATGGAACAATCGAGATTGATGGACAGCCTGCAAAAGGATTACTGACAGGTGGGGATGCAAAGCTGCTTGGTATTCAGGCACTTGGTGTAGTGTCCGTCTGTGCATGGGTATTTATCACAATGACAATTGTATTCCTTGTGATTAAACATACAATCGGCCTTAGAGCTTCCAGAGAAGAAGAGGTCCTTGGTCTTGATATTACAGAACACAATCTTGAGTCTTCTTATGCAGACTTTATGCCTGCTGTTCCTACTGTATTGTCAGGAGAAAGTCCTTTAAAGGATGCAAAGAAGAGAACAAAGAAAGAAAAGGACAGCACAAAGTCCGAGAGTGAAAAGAAATCAAAGGTATCAGAGTCAGAAGCAGTTCCGGTTCAGGTTGTTTCGGATGACAGAAATATTGCCAGTGATGTAAAACTTTCAAGAGTGGATATTATATGTAAGCAGAGTAAATTCGAAGAACTGAAAGAAGCGTTGAATGAAATCGGAGTAATGGGTATTACAGTCACACATGTTCTTGGATGTGGTACACAGAAAGGAAATCCAAAATACTATCGTGGTATTGAGGTGGATATGGTTCTTCTTCCAAAGGTTAAGGTGGAAGTGGTTGTCAGCAAAGTTCCGGTAACAGAGGTAATTCATACAGCAAAGAAAGTTCTTTATACAGGAAATTATGGAGATGGAAAAATATTCATTTATGATGTTGAAAATGTGATTAAGATCAGAACAGGTGAAGAAGGTTTTGATGCATTACAGGGTGAAGATGCAAATGATGAGTAAGTAGTGTAAAAGAAAATTGAGATCAGGGTCAATCAGCTTTTGTCCCACTGGCAGGCAATCTTGCCGTGGAACAAAGCATTTGGCCCTGAACGCATTCTGCCATTTTATTAAATTGTATAAATTAATGGTTGACTTTTGTAGTAGATTTGGATAGTATTAACTCATGAGACAAAAAAGAGATTGGAATATATGAATGTGTAAAAAGGAAATGTGAAAATTTAGTTAATAATCAGGAGATGGAGCTTTGGATGACTAAAGAAGGATTAGATTATATTTCAAATTTTATACGTGGAATATTTCGTGATGACAATATTATCAGTATCATGAAACAGAATTATGCCTCAGAAATTGATCAGGAGGATATAGACAGATTAGATTTGTCAGGGGTAGATAATAAATATTTTTGTGAGTTTTCAGGGTCAGAGATTATCAGTGCATATGACCCTTTTTTGCATGTGATAAAAGATATGGTGGAAAAATTTCATATTGATATCAATGCATTGATCGATGAGGCAGATATTTATAGTCTTCAAAAAAACTCATTTAGCAGCTATTTAGCAACCGGCGTGGTAACCAGAGAGGAAGATCTGCTTCTGGGAGAACGCGACTATGAGAGAAAACGATTTGTGAATGGCATTGTAAATTTGTTGATGAATCTTTCTGAAAAATATGGAATCTTTATTCTGATTAATAATGGTAATTATATGTGTGATTCCACTCTCTCCGTTTTGGAAGAGCTCAAAGAAAGAAAAAGTACATCTTTTAAGGTAATGGTGATTACTGATGAGATGAGTAATATCAAAAATTATGTAGAAGACAGATATAGCCGGTTTATTCAACAGAGTGACATTGAAGGTCTTGTTGTAGACTGGGCTTTTGGTGAGTTTGGAAGAGAGAAAAAGAATGATAGAACAATCTCGTTTAAGTATTCCATTGATGAGCTGGCCAAAATCAGAAATATGTTTTACACACTGGCAATTGAGCAGGCAGATTATTATCTGGGAATGATCTATCAGAAAATTGAGTTTGAGAAGGTCATTATTTCGATGAATTACAGGATGGAACTGCTTTCTCTCTATACTATTACAAGTATTTTCAGGGAAAATTACTCCTATGCTCTTGTATTGTGTGATAAGTTTAATGAGTTTAATGCGAAAGAAAAAGAAAATTATAAACGATATAAGTACTTTTATTACCAGGCTCTTGCTGAAATGTATATCAGCAACAAAGACAGTGCGAGGGAAAAAGCGGATAAGTGTGCGGCAGCAGCACGGGTTTTAGATGACGATTTTTATATTTTTCAGGCGGCGCTGATCAAAAATATGTCGGGAATTTCAGGTTGGAAGAATGTATGGACAGGAGATATCAGAAAAGAACTTCCATTTGAATTAGTTGAACAGTGTAAAAAATATGGTTATGTCAATCATATGGCTCATATTTTGGTGTACAGTTTTAATAATGATTATGAACGGTACGCCGGTCCTGAGGATATTGAAGAAAAAATACCACAGGTAATCCAAGGAATAGAGATTGCAAAAAAAATCGGAAATGATATCTTTCTTTTGGAGGCTTTTAAAAAATGTATTATGATGGCATCGTGTAATGGACATTTTGATATGGCTTCCTATTTCTATATGAAATCAGTAGAGATTGTAAAGAAGAATAAAGATGAATTTGAAGAGGCAAACATCTATAACGGACTGGGATATACCAGCTGTACAGCTGACAGGTTTGAGCTTGCCAACAAGTATTACAATAAAGCGTTAAAAATCTTTTATCATCAGAAATCAGAGGACTATATTGTAGAGACACTGTATAATATGGGAATCAATGCAATCCTTGGCGCAGATTATGCTCATGCGTTAGAGTATCTGACAACGGTAAGTAATATTTTAAGAATATTAAAGAAAGACAGCTTAAGAGTTTGTAACATTTCAAAGGTGTTCGGTCTGATTTCTGTGGCTGCGTTTAAACTGGGAAATTATTATGTTGCGCAGTTATATAACAATAAGGAAAGACAGTTTCTTGGAGATATCATCTACCGTAGCATTGAGGAGTTTGAGACATATATGTGGAGTGATGATATGTTTCTTTACTTCTATGTAAAGGCTTTGATGGAAGAAGCTGCCGGCAAATATGAGGAAGCACTTGGGTTTTATGAAGAATCTGAGGTTTTCATGATTAAGAGTAATGGAAGCAAATTTTTTAACTTTGCTTTTTATGCAGAAGATAAGGCGAAACTTTTAAAGAAGATGAATCGTGTTGATGAGGCGCTTGTTCTTTTAAAAGAAGCAAGAAAGTATTTTGATGATCTGGGAAGTCCGATTCGTCTGAAGATGTTTGATGATTATATTAATAAAGGAACCTGGACTCCACCGGAACTGGTATTGAATCTGACAAGCGTGACAATAGGACAGGTCGTAGATTATATCAAATTAAAGAGTATTGAAAACGAGGCTGTTTCAACAAGAGGACATTTGAGATTTTTCGGAACATTCCAGGAACTTGTCAATAATGAATACAATTCAGTGAGACATATGATGGAAAAATTGATCACGACCTTCAGGGTGAATTTCAATCTGGATAATATTCTTTTTGTCAGCTGTGAAAATGGAAAAGGAAAGATTGAATTCAGTGATTTGGAATATAGGATTTCAGATGAGAATTTAGAGGAACTGGTTTCCTATTTTAAAACGAACACAACAGGTTTTTCACTTTCTAAGTTTAGTAATAATTACAATGATTATCAGACAATACTAAATATATTTGAGAGAAGTAAGATTTTCTCTATTATTGGTGCGCCAATTTACCGATTTGATAAACTGCACAGTATTTTTATCACATTTGTGAAAGTCCCTGATACATGGAATGCTCCGATTGGAAGAGGTGCACTTGATGATGACGAGAGAAGTATGTACATGATCGTGTTCAGACAGATTATTGATGCACTTGAAAAGTTTAAGCTGAATGAAGAATTGAAACATCAGGCAATTACAGATGAGCTTACAGGATTGTACAACAGAAAAGGATATTACAGAATTCTTGACAGGTATGTGGATTATGCGAACAGAACCGGAAAGAATGTGGATATCACAATTATGTATATGGATTTAGACCATTTTAAATATTATAATGATACATTTGGACATGATTTGGGAGATGCATTACTGATTCGGTTTGCGGAAATCTTTAAGGAGGCATGTGGTTCGAATGGTAATGTAATCCGGTTTGGTGGTGACGAATTTATTATTCTGTTGAATACAATTAATGATTCTGTCATCAACAGCACGGTAGAGTGTATATACAGCCAGATTGAAAAAGAAAAAGGTTTTAGGAAGTTTGTAGAAAAATATAAAAAAGAGGGTGTTGAGATCCCTGACGCATGCATGGCCACCTGTTCCATCGGTATAGAGACAGGACATGGAATTGCCAGTACAGAAGAGTATTCAATACTGCAAAAGCATGCGGATATTGCGTTGTATTATGGTAAGAATACAACAAGAGGAGTGGCAACGAGATATTGTGATATTGAATCTGTCACGGAAAGTTAGAAGGAAATTAAAATGACAGGAAATGAAGCAATTCAAAAAATCATAGGTGAGGTAAAAAAGGTTATTGTTGGAAAAGATGAAGTGATCAGACATGTCATCACTGCGATGATTGCAGATGGACATATATTGATTGATGATATACCGGGAGTTGGAAAGACTTCCCTTGCACTTGCTTTTTCAAAGGCAATGTCGTTAGATTATAATAGAATGCAGTTTACTCCGGATGTTCTTCCGTCGGATGTAACCGGTTTTACCATGTATAATAAAAAAAGTGGAGAGTTCGAGTTTAGAGAAGGCGCTATTATGTGCAATCTTTTTCTGGCAGATGAGATTAACAGAACATCTTCAAAGACGCAGTCAGCTTTGCTAGAGGCGATGGAGGAAGGAACCGTTACCGTTGATTCCGTAACCCATGAGCTGCCACAGCCGTTTAATGTAATCGCCACACAAAATCCGGTAGGTTCCGTAGGAACACACATGCTTCCGGAATCACAGCTGGACAGATTTATGTTCTGCCTTTCAATGGGATATCCGACTGTGGAGAATGAGGCGAAGATGTTAAAAGAAAAATATGGTCAGAATCCTCTTGATTTAGTGTCTCCGATTATTGATTCAAGGGGACTTAGTATCATTAAGAAAGAAGCAGCAAAGGTATTTATCCACGACCAGATTTATGATTATATTTCAAGAATTGCAGGGGCTTCCAGAAATATGGAAGAGGTTGAGCTTGGCATCAGTCCGAGGGGAAGTGTTGCGGTGATGAGAGCTGCACAGGCAGCAGCGTATATGAATGGCAGGAATTATGTTGTCCCGGATGATGTCAACGATATATTCCTTCCTTGTGCAAGACACAGGCTCATTTTGAGTTCGAAGGCAAAAGTGGCGGGAATCACGGTAAATAAAGTGGTTGAAAATATTTTAAAGAAAGCAGCCTTATAGGCAGTAGTGATGAACAGGAGAGGCGTCAGAAAGGCGGGAAATCATGTGGATTGGAAGAAAAAAACGTATTGTAGCTAATATGATCTATTTGACTGTGATTTTTATGATACTGCTCTGTATCATGTTTTTATATGTAGATTATAGTGCCCAGATACCATTTAAACTTTTGTTTGATGTGATGCTGATTCAGTTTGTGGCATTTATGATTATGGTAAGAAGGGTAAGGGTAAGTATCTGTTTTGCAAAAGGAAATCTAATCTATAATGATGAGAATGCAGAAATCCTATTTAAGATGAATAAGAGAAGCATTTTTCCATTTAAAAATATGGAATATGTCCTAAAGTTTAAAAACCAATATGACAATGAGTATATGAGATTGACAGCCTGGATGGATCTGAGTGAGAGAAAAAAACAGGTCGCTCATATATATCTTGGAAAACTTGGATGCGGATACTATGATTTTATGATAGAAAGCGTTGTGTTATACGACATGTTTGGTTTTTCGAGTTTAAGGCTCGGGAAAAAATGTTTTTTGAATGAACAGGGGCTTAGCATGATTGTTCTTCCTGCAGTGTCAGATGTGCTTGTGGAGGAAGAAAAGTTATGTGTCATGACCTGGGAGGAAGCAGAGGATTGTTTTGGTGAGGAAGTCACAAATACAGGGCTTGAACGGTATGAGATCAGAGAATTTACGAATGGAGATAAGTTAAACAGGATTCATTGGAAATTGAGTTCGAAAAAAGATGAGCTGATGGTCAGGGAAGGCCGGACGGAGTACGATACTATGAGTTATGTTTTCTTTGATCTTTGTGATGATGAAGACATGGATGAGATGTTTACAGAAA
Organism: uncultured Lachnospiraceae bacterium; assembly: GCA_902773095.1. Lineage (GTDB taxonomy): Bacteria > Bacillota > Clostridia > Lachnospirales > Lachnospiraceae > Bovifimicola. Next base: position 17,209 of record CACYDA010000010.1, read on the forward strand.
AAGCATCACTCAGTGCGAAGATTTTAAGCATGGGATATCCTCTGTACGTCGCATGGATGGAGTATCATCCGGGAGTGGGAAATCTGGTTTTGAAAAGACAGCTGGTGACAAGTATGGATCAACTTCAGAATACGATAATGGAACTGATGGCTTGTCCGCTGTATGGAACGGAAGAGAGAAGAAGTATGGCTGGTTTTAGATTGATGAAAGAAGTAGCAGATTGATAGGTTATGGTAGAAAAGACTTTTGATTTTATAGGAAAATGGATCATTGTTGCGCTGGGAGTGATTGCAAGTCTCGGCGCTTTCGTTAATATGTTTGATGTGCCGATGTATATGCCGGTGATGATATTGATGTCAATATTATTCGCCGGAATTTTTCTTGGCATTTCGAAGACGGGGAAAAAATGCAAAATCATATTTCATATATTGTTGGTTGTAATTCTTGTGGCGACCATTGTGATTTTGCGTAAACAGCTGATTGTCGGCATTTATTCTATATCAAACAGTATTATTGATGTATATAATAAATATTTTGACGGAGATATCGGATTTTTTAAAATAAAAAGATCATTGAGTTATCATGATGTCAAAAGGTATACTACTATTGCTGCAGTAATTGTGACGGCCATTGATTGCTTGATCCTTGTGACAGCTACATGGTACAAATTATTTGCATCAATTCATATTCTGTTGTCGCTTTGTTTTGTTCTGCCGGGATTAGTGCTTGGAAAAGTACCAAATTCATTCTTTGTTAGTTTGCTGATGATTTATTATATGACATGTTTCATGTATCAGCATAGCAAAGTGATTTATCCGGCGAGATTCATGGCACTCGTTCTCATGAGTGTCTGCATTATCGGATTGATTTATTTAGTGTGTCCTCCGGATTCCTATGATGGTGAAAACAGATACAAAGGAGCAAATAAAAAATTGAATTATCTTGCAGGAAAGTTTTCTCTAGACAGTTTTTCAAAAGGAAATTTCGGTTCTTTATTTGAAGGGAATGGAAGCAAAAAGCAAAATGTACAGGGAGATCTGGCTATTGGCGGGATTAATGGAGGCAGGCTTGGCAGTGTGGATTCTGTGATGTTTTTTGGGACAGTCATGCTGAATGTGGGAATGATGCCGGATCACAATAATATTTATCTGAAAGGTTTTGTTGGTACAGATTATAAAGGGACACGCTGGAGGGCAGCATCAGATGATATGGACTGGAAGCTGAAAGAACTTTATGCCATATACAATGCAGATACGCCGGAGAAACAGGATGCCGCCAGGAAAAATGTATTTTTGTCCGGATACGAAAATTATGTCAGTGAAATTGATAAAAAAATGACGATAGCTTATGAAAATGATCCCGGGATATATAGGTATTATCCGTATTTCAGTGATATTGCAGTGAATGAGGATGTAGAACTGTTTTATGCACTCCGGCCAAAAAGAACAGCAGATTTGAGGGACAGTCATTATGAGTATACGTTTACAGGAATGGCAGAAAATGAGCTATACCAGAAGTATTCATTGGCAAATGAGTCCACGGATATTTATGGGTATATCAAAAGCACCAACCTTTCTGTTCCGGAAAATTTGCAGAATTTATTTATGACAATACCGGGACTTGAGAAGGACTGTTATGATGAAACACCTCAAAAATTGGCAGAATGTATCGATACTGTCAGGCAGTTTTTGAAGAGGAATACGGAGTATTCCTTAGAACCCGGAAAACTGACCGGAACGGATTTTGTTGAGGACTTTCTACTATATAAGAAGAAAGGATATTGTACGGCATATGCGAGTTCTGCGGTGCTGATGCTCCGGTATATGGGAGTTCCCGCAAGATATGTAGAGGGATATGTGATTCAGCCTTCTGAATATAAAGCTCAGGAATATATAGCCCCATCGTCTGAATATAGAGAACAGGAAATGGATAGCTCGGTTTACGATTATAACTATGTGAATCTGCAGATCAAAGATCATTGTGCTCATGCGTGGGTAGAAGTGTATGTACCAGGTCTTGGCTTTGTACCTATTGAAGTGACACCGGGATATATGGAGGATAATCAGACACCTCAAAATCCTTCGACAGAACACAATGAGCCGGAATCAAAGAGAGAGGATCAAGAGACTACTGTGGCCGGTCAGGAAACTACGAAGAAACAAGAAAAGTCTTCTGAAACTGCGACAGATGAAAATGGTAATACCGAGAGCAGCAAAATCGGTGGAAATGCAGTCAGTAGGGGTACCAATAATGGTTCTGGTGAAACATCATATATGGTAATCATTTTGATCATGGCAGGAATATTGATACTGTTGGCAATCTCTTTGTTCCTATATAAGATGGCAGAAAGAAAGAAGAAAGTGAATGATTACAATACAGATGATAACAGAAAAAATATGAGGATATTGATAAAGATTTTTGAGGAATGCCTGAAAAAAACAAAGATAGAGTTTTCAATGAATGTCAACAGCTCAATGGTTGAAGAAGCAATCGGCGCAAATGTGGATCATGCATTGGAGAAAATCAAAGGTAACAAACACTCTGCCAGGAAAGAAAATGTGCAAATGGTCAAACAGCTTGATGAGCTAAGAGAGGTTAAGGAAGTGTTGGAATTGATTTACAGGTATAAGTATGATAGCGAATCGGCAGAATTTACAAATGATGAAGTAGATACTGTGAGACAATATGTAGAGAAAATGGATGCTTTAACGAAAATGAGGGTGTGAGTATTGTGAGCATTAACGATTTATTACAAAAATCGCATATGGATGATGTTGTGAAGAATATTATATTTATTGGTATTGATACTCTTTACGTAAAGTAAGAGTTGACTTTTTTAGTTAAAAGCATTATTCTATAGTGTAGATAATAAACTGGTTATTTGATAATGAAATTGAGTATAATTACCAGTAGGCTATTATGATATAAGGAGATTAGTAGAGATGGGCATTGAAAAAATTGTAATTGAAAGTTGTCAGGAGGTAATTAGAGAAAAGAATAAAGATATTCAGGTAGATGCGAATACAAAAATTTCCCGTGACAGTGGTATTGACTCACTCGGGATTGTATCCCTTGTTATCCTGCTAGAAGAGAAACTGAATATCGATTTAGATGATTACTTAGTAGAAATTAGAGAATGTGAAGATGTTCAGGGATTAATTGATGTGATTTCGAAAATTGATTAATTAATTATATGCAATAAACATAGAAAGGATAAAAAATGTTTTTTTGACAACATTTGGTAATTGTATATGCAGATCATAGTGGATATTAATGAAGAAGTGAACGTTGGTGAATTGAGAAAAGCAATAACATTTGTATCAGAGGATATTTTATCTTATGATATAGGTGAGAATAGTATTATTCTGGATGTCAAGGATGATGCTGATAAAAACGAGATAGAAGAGAGTTTTAGAAATGTAATAAAAAAATATAAAAAAGTAAATAAATCTGTAAAGGATAAAGTTTTATTTGTCAATAATCGAAACGAGCAGAGATATTTTGAAAATATTTTGGATAATGAAGAATCGTTCCTGAATATGGGAGATGGTTTGGTTCAATTAAGAGGAAAAGCACTATTCTTATATGATTTTTTCGATAATGATTTTCTTAACATAGGCATAGATATGGGGGCAGTGATCAAAAGGTATCCTATATTATTACCTATTGAAGAATATAGAAAGACAGGTTACCTTCATAATTCACCACAATATGCAATTTTTTGTAGCAGTTTACATGAAAACTTTAATGAGTTGGAGATGCTTGAGTCGTACATAGATAAGAATGATACAAAAGAGCTTATGAATAATCCGAATCTTGCCCTTTCGCCGGCTGCATGTTTTCATGCATATTTTGAGGTGAAAAATCAAACATTAGAGGGCAACTGTATGGTAACGCTTATTAATGATGTATTTAGAAATGAAGGCAGACTAAACTATAGCGAAGTAGGAAGGTTAAAAGACTTTCATGTGAGAGAAATTGTATTCTTTGGCGATAAAGACTACGTGACAGAGAATAGAAACAAGTGCATTGAAATAGTTGAAAATCGTTTGAAATTATGGGGACTTGAGTCAAATATTGAGGTGGCGAGTGATGCATTTGTAATGCCAAAAATGCAAAAGTTTAAAATGATACAGATGCTTGAAAAGAGTAAGTATGAGATTAATATGAATTTGACTAAGGATAAAGCTATTTCAGTGGGTTCTTTCAATTTTCATGGTACAGCATTTACATCGCCATTTAATATTAAAATCAAAGGCTGCGAATTGCCGGTGACCGGATGTGTAGGTTTTGGAATTGAAAGATGGGTAATAGCATTTTTATCACAATATGGTTTTGACGAAAATAACTGGCCACAGGCTATTAGGGATAGTTTTTTGGCAAGCAGAGGTTATGTTTAAAAGGTGATATTTTCTTCTAAATGAAACTAATTTGCTTATATTGTATATTAAGAGAAAGATTAGGCAATTGCGAAACTCTAGTTCAAGTAACCTATGTTGTATATAGTGCACAAAAAGCATAAGCAGACTGTTAAAATAACATCGGTACTTAA
>CACYDA010000011.1 GCA_902773095.1 uncultured Lachnospiraceae bacterium
AAGATTTTCCTTAGTTGCCTTTACTAGATTCCGACAGATATATCTATCGAGATTTATGAGTGAGATTGAAAGGATTGGTGAGGATTATGAATAAGCGTTCAAGGTGCATTGATGAGGATACATTCAAACTGATTGTCAGTACGATAAGAACAGGCTTTACAGATAATGGTGGGGTAGTCAGACATCCTAACGAGAGAATAGCCACAGTTCTTACAATAGAGTATAATCTTGGCATCTGCATCGGTGATGTTTTGGAACTTCGAATGTGTAATCTTGTGAAAGATGGCAAGAGGTACTGCTTTGATATAACAGAGCAGAAGACTGGTAAGCATAGAGGATATACCATATCGATAGATGTGTATCTTTTTATCCAAGAATACGCCAATGCTCATAATATCCTGCCAACGCAGAAGCTCTTTCCGATATCGGAGCGAGTGGTATCAAAGCTGTTGAAGATAACCTGTGTGTATCTGGGACTTGATGGTATCGGAACTAAAGAGATGGAAGAAGTTATACTTAAGAGAGTGTGTTTGGGGTAAATATGATAACATGGAATCTTCCTTCATTCTCATAAACGTGGCATCAAGATCTGTTTTGGAATAACTGTTTCGTTCGCCACAGATATGAATTTTCTGATTGTACTCCGTAAGTTTAGACAGATATTCCTCAAGGCTTTCAATGCTCTTTTGAAGAGGCGTTTTTCTTTTTCCAATACCATGTACAAAAACTACATTTTCAATTTGCAAGTTTTATGATAAGATTGGTCTGATTCTTTGTTACTGCTTTCTTCCAAACAAAAGTATACTTATTTTGCGCTGGCTTCAATTTTTGTACCATCAATAAAAATGGTCTCACCCGAAACTTCACCAAGGTCAAAACTTTTCGAGGTTTGGCAGTTATTTTTTTCAAAGAAAAGGAGCTGCGCACTAATCACTTAGTGCGACAGATCCATTTTATGGTCGGGATTGAATGAATTTACATAAAATATTAGCAATTGTGGCGTTTATTTTGTTCAAAATACAAATTGACATACATATTTAAATTTGATAGAATTGATAAAATTACTTAGAGCCTTCAAAGGTAAAAGTAGAAAAAATATGATGAAAGTGAGGAAAAAGGAAAATGGGACACATTGTTGGCGAAGGAATAACATTTGACGACGTATTACTTGTACCGGGATATTCAGAGGTTACACCGAATATGGTGGATTTATCGACAAACCTTACAAAGACAGTAAAGCTTAACATTCCTATGATGAGTGCCGGTATGGACACAGTGACAGAATCAAAAATGGCAATAGCTATGGCAAGACAGGGTGGAATAGGAATAATTCATAAGAATATGTCTATTGAGGCCCAGGCAGAAGAAGTAGACAAGGTTAAGCGTTCAGAAAATGGAGTCATAACCGATCCGTTCTATTTATCACCGGAGCATACACTTGAGGATGCTAACAACCTGATGGCAAAATTCAGAATATCAGGAGTTCCAATCGTAACAGACGACAAGAAGCTGGTTGGAATCATTACAAACAGAGATTTGAAGTTTGAGACAGATTTTTCCAAACAGATTAAAGAATCAATGACCAGTGAAGGCTTAGTGACTGCGAGAGAGGGTATTACGCTTGAAGAAGCAAAAGAAATACTCGCAAAAGCAAGGAAAGAAAAGCTTCCGATTGTTGATGAAAATTATACATTAAAGGGACTTATTACAATCAAAGATATCGAAAAGCAGATTAAGTATCCTTTATCAGCAAAGGATTCACAGGGGAGACTTCTCTGTGGCGCCGCAGTAGGTATTACAAGCAACGTAATGGACAGAATCGCAGCATTAGTAAAATCAAAGGTAGACGTGATTGTTGTTGACTCTGCACATGGTCATTCAAAGAATATAATAGAAACTGTAAAGAAGATTAAAGCAGCATACCCTGATTTACAGGTAATCGCCGGTAATGTTGCAACAGGGGAAGGTACCAGAGCGCTGATTGAAGCCGGTGTGGATGCTGTTAAAGTAGGAATCGGTCCTGGTTCTATTTGTACAACCCGTGTCGTTGCCGGTATTGGTGTACCGCAGATTACAGCCATTATGGATAGCTATGCAGTGGCAAAGGAATATGGTATTCCGATCATAGCAGATGGTGGTATCAAATTCTCAGGTGATATGACAAAGGCAATCGCAGCAGGCGCCAATGTATGTATGATGGGAAGTATGTTTGCAGGATGTGATGAGAGCCCTGGAGAGTTCGAATTATATCAGGGAAGAAAGTACAAAGTATACCGTGGTATGGGATCGATTGCAGCAATGGAGAATGGAAGCAAAGACAGATATTTCCAGACAGATGCGAAGAAGCTGGTTCCGGAAGGTGTAGAAGGACGCGTCGCTTACAAAGGTACATTGGAAGATACAGTATTCCAGTTGATCGGTGGTATCCGTTCAGGTATGGGATATTGTGGAGCGAAGGATATCGAGACACTCAAAGAGGAAGGCAGATTTGTCAAGATTACATCAGCAGCCCTCAAAGAAAGTCATCCACATGATATACATATCACAAAAGAAGCACCAAATTATAGCATAGACGTGTAGTTTTGAGATAATGACAGTTAAACAGCGAAAAATCCAGTCCTGGATTCTTCGCTGATTTTTATATGCGCGGGGCATATAGATAGGAGAAGCGTATGATAAAAAAGTATGTATTTGGTACTCCGGTTGAGACGGAGGCAGTCGTTCAAGTGATTCCGGTAACAGAAAAAACAATCAGCAGATTTGAGTTTCAAAACAATCAGTTCATCTATCAGATGACGGAAAAGACAAAAGTATATGGTCTTGGTGAGGCAAACAGGGGAATCAATAAGCGTGGTTACAGATATGTGAGTTTTTGTAGTGATGAACCTTCTCATACTGAAGAAAAAGAGTCATTATATGGCGCACACAATTTTCTTGTAATTGATGATGAAAACCCATTTGGAGTTTTTATAGACAATCCGGGAAAGGTTACATTTGATTTGGGATATGAAGAAATCAACCAATTGGTCATTACGCCGAAATATATGGATATGTATATATATCTAATCGAGGGAAATACACCATTGGATATCATTAGGCAGTTTAGAAAAATGATTGGAAAGAGTTATATTCCACCAAAATGGGCATTTGGATTTGGCCAGTGCAGATGGAGTTATGAAAATAGCGGCAGAGTGGATGATGTGATTCGAAATTATGAGGAACATCAAATGCTAATCAGTTCTGTATATCTTGATATCGATTATATGCAGGATTATAAAGATTTTACCATCAATGAAGAGAGATTCCCGGATTTTAAAGACTATGTCAGTAAAGTAAGAAAAAAAGGAATCAGACTTGTTCCGATTATTGATGCCGGCGTAAAAATTGAAGAGGGATATCATGTTTACGAAGAAGGCGTAAAAAACCGTTTTTTTGTGAAAGACATAAATGGTGAGGATTATATCACGGCAGTATGGCCGGGTTACACCCATTTTCCTGATTTTTTAAACAGTAAAGCCAGAGCATGGTTTGGAGAAAAATACCGGTTTTTACTTGATCTGGGAATAGAAGGATTCTGGAATGATATGAATGAACCGGCAATCTTCTACTCAAAAAACATGGTGGAAAGATTGAAAAAGAGGATCAAAGAATCTGATATAGAACATGATGATCAAGTATTGATGGATGACATCAGATGGAAACTGACAGGTGTTGCTAATAATAGTGAAGATTATCAGTCGATGTATCACGATATGAATGGGGAACGCATCAATCATGACAAAGTACATAATTTGTATGGTTATCATATGTCCCGGGCAGCAGCCGAGGCATTTGAAAAACTGGTTCCTGACAAAAAGATTCTGATGTTTTCACGTTCTTCCTATATAGGAATGCACAGATATTGTGGAATCTGGATGGGAGATAATTGTTCATGGTGGTCGCATATACTTTTGAATCTGAAAATGCTTCCCAGCCTGAATATGTGCGGATTTATGTACATAGGTGCAGATGTGGGCGGATTTGGCTGCAATGCAACGGAAGACCTTGTGATGCGCTGGATGGCGCTTGGCGTGTTTACTCCATTGTTTCGAAATCATTCTGCGTTTGGAACGCGAAATCAGGAATGCTATCAGTTTACGGATACAGCGGCATTTAAAAACATCATAGATGTAAGATACCGGTTGATGCCATACATTTATGATGTATATCTTAAGTCAGTTGAAAATGATGATATGATGTACAGTCCGCTTGCGTTTGTTTATCCGGAAGATGAAATTGCGTCAGGTATTGAAGACCAGCTTTTGTTGGGAGAGGACATCATGATCGCACCGGTATATCTACAGAATGCAATCGGAAGATATGTTTACCTTCCTGAAAACATGACATTTGTAAAATTCGAAAGAGATGGAAAAACAGTGTGTGAATCAATGAGGAAAGGTGTCCATTTTGTAAAAATCGCAAGAGATGAAGTGCCATTATTTATCAGGGAAAACCATCAGGTTAAGATTGTCAGACAGTCAGTGATCACTGATGCGTCTTTAAGAGAAAAGATTATGGATTGCAGTATCTGTTACCGGGAAGAAGATTTTGAGTATCTTCAATAAATGAATTACTTATCATTAAAAGTATGGGAGGTGCCATGTTATGTCAAATGAAATGACGAAAGGCGACATTAAAAAGATAGAAGAAGAAATTGAATATAGAAAACTGGTTGTGAGAAAAGAAGCCATTGAAGCAGTCAAAGAAGCCAGAGCACAAGGAGATCTGAGTGAAAACTTTGAATATTATGCTGCTAAGCGTGATAAAAACAAAAATGAAAGCAGGATCAGATATTTAGAGCGTCTTCTTAAGACTGCCAATATCATAGAAGATGATACCAAAGAAGATGAAGTGGGATTATACAGTGTTGTGGAGCTCTATATGGAAGAAGATGATGAGGATATGACGGTTAAACTGGTAACTTCCATCAGAGGAGATTCCATGAAAGGATATATCAGTATTGATTCACCATTAGGCAGTGCCATCAAAGGTCATAAAGCCGGTGACCGGGTTTATGTTGAAGTGTCAAAGGATTATGGCTATTATGTAAAGATTAAGAAAATTGAACAGACAGAAGATGACGGAAGTGACGACATCAGAAGCTATTAGATTACATCATTTGGAAAAGTACAAATTGAGAAGCAAACAGATTACATCATTTGGAAAAGTACAAATCGAGAAGCAAACAGATTACATCTTTGGAGGAATGCAAATTGACAAGCGAATTGAAGAAAATGATAGAACAGTCCGTATCACCGTTTCACACGATAGATACGGTGAAAAAGATATTAGCAGAACACAATTTTAAGGAGCTGAAAAGCAGCGGTGACTTTGAATTGAAACCAATGGGAAAATACTATGTCGATCTCTATGATTCTTCCTTAATTGCATTTACTGTGGGAAACAACAGCAGGGGCAGGGTGAGACTCACCTCATCTCATACTGACTTTCCGTGTTTTAAGATCAAACCCAATGCGGTGATATTGGCAGAAAACAACAGTACGGGCGGTTATGTGAAAATCAATACGGAAGTATATGGTGGACCAATTTTAAATACATGGCTTGACAGACCGTTGTCTGTGGCGGGAAGACTTTTGATCAAAGGATGCGACAAGACAAATCCTTTTGACAATCAAATGGTGCTTGTGGATGCAAAAAAGCCGGTTTTGATCATCCCTAATCTGGCGATTCATATGAACAGGGAAGTGAATAAAGGAGTGGAGCTGAACAGACAAAAGGATCTGCTTCCCATCACGGCTCTTCTTAATGGAAATAGTGAGGCGTCAAAAGACGTGATTGAATTACTTTTTGAGGATACGTTACAAGAACTAAAAATCACCAGAGAAGATGTTTTGGATTATGAACTCTATGTTTACAATCTGGATGAGGGAAAAGTAGTGGGAATCGATGAATCCATGTATTCCTCACCAAGACTTGACAATCTTACCTCTGTATTTGCCCAGACCAATGCAATCATCAATGCAACGATGGAAGAAGGACTGAACATAGCAATGTATTTTGATCATGAAGAAATCGGAAGCAGGACAAAGCAGGGAGCCGCGTCAGAGATTAGTCTTCTGATCATGGAAAAAATCTATGCCGCTCTTGGACGAAACAGAAATGATCTGATCAACGATTTGCTGGATGGAATGATGCTTTCCATTGATGTAGCTCATGCGATCCATCCAAATTATCCTGAAAAAACTGACCCGACGAATCACGTGATGCTCAATAAAGGAATGGTGATCAAAATTGCTGCCTCACAATCTTATTCCAATGATGCAGTAGGAATTGCGGCAATCAGCCGGATTTGTAATGAAAATGGTATTGAATATCAAAAATTTGTCAATAAATCAGATATGGCTGGTGGTCAGACACTTGGAGCCATCAGTTCGACAATACTGCCGGTACGGACGATTGATATCGGCATTCCGCTCCTTTCCATGCACTCATCGAGAGAGCTGATGGGAGTGAAAGATGAAAAAAATTTAGAAAAGTTTTTGACAGTGTACTATTCATAGGTTATGATAGAGAGACATGGATTCCCGTATCTGTAAAACAGATATGGGATTTAAGATATGGGATTCATAGGAAAAATTGATTTGCATATGTCATAAAGAATAGCCTGACTGTTCTATATGCATGGCAGCATTTAAGAAAGGAAAGGGAAGAATGGAAAATAATCATATAGAAAATGTTAATACAGAAAATAACACGGAAAATAATGCAGAAAAAGAAGTAGTATCAAAAAACTTTATTGAAACCATTATCGAAAAGGATTTGAGTGAAGGATATTGTGATCATGTCATGACCAGATTTCCTCCGGAACCAAACGGTTATCTTCATATTGGACATGCAAAATCAATATTGCTCAACTACGGACTTGCACAGGAATATAATGGAAAGTTTAATATGCGTTTTGATGATACCAACCCGACAAAAGAAAAGGAAGAATTTGTAGAGTCAATCAAGGCAGATATCGAGTGGCTCGGAGCTGACTGGGAAGACCGTCTTTTCTTTGCATCTGACTATTTTGAACAGATGTATGAAGCTGCGATCAAACTGATTAAGAAGGGAAAGGCTTATGTATGTGATCTGTCACCGGAAGAGATTCGCGAGTACAGAGGAACACTGACAGAGCCCGGAAAGGACAGCCCGTACAGAAACAGAAGCATCGAGGAAAATCTCGAATTATTTGAAAATATGAAAAATGGAAAATATGCGGATGGTGAAAAGGTATTGAGGGCAAAGATTGACATGGCTTCACCAAATATCAACATGAGAGATCCGATCATCTATCGTGTTGCGCATATGACACATCATAGAACAGGTGATACATGGTGCATTTATCCGATGTATGATTTCGCGCATCCGATTGAAGATGCAATTGAAGGAATCACACATTCTATTTGTACACTGGAGTTTGAAGACCACAGACCACTTTATGACTGGGTTGTGAGAGAACTTGAATATGTGCATCCGCCAAAGCAAATCGAGTTTGCAAAATTATATCTTACCAATGTCGTTACAGGAAAGAGATATATTAAGAAACTGGTAGAAGATGGAATCGTTGACGGATGGGATGACCCGAGACTTGTATCGATTGCGGCTTTGAGAAGAAGAGGATTTACGCCTCAGTCCATCAGAATGTTTGTTGATTTGGTAGGAGTATCAAAGAGTAACAGTTCCGTTGATTATGCAATGCTGGAATATTGCATCAGAGAGGATTTGAGAGATAAAACACCTAGAGTGATGGCAGTGATCGACCCAATCAAACTGGTAATTGATAATTATCCGGAAAATCAGGTTGAATACTTCGATGTTGTGAACAATCCTGAAAACGAAGAAATGGGTACAAGAAAAGTGGCATTTTCAAGAGAACTCTATATCGACCGGGAAGATTTTATGGAAGTCCCTCCAAAGAAATACTTCCGATTATTCCCTGGAAATGAAGTAAGACTTATGAATGCTTATTTTGTAAAATGTGAGAGCTTTATCAAAGATGAAACGGGAAAGGTAACAGAAATCCACTGTACTTATGATCCGGAGACAAGAAGCGGAAGTGGTTTTACAGGAAGAAAAGTCAAAGGAACCATTCACTGGGTAAGTACATCACATGCTGTAAAAACAGAAGTCAGATTATATGAAAACATTGTGGATGAGGAAAAAGGAAAATTAAATGAGGATGGAACACTGAACTTAAATCCTAATTCTAAAAAAGTTCTTACAGACTGCTATTTGGAAGAAAGTATCAAGGATGCAAAGAAAGGTGACAGATTCCAGTTTGTAAGGCAGGGTTATTTCTGTGTTGATTCAAAAGATACAGAAGAAAATCGTCTGGTATTTAACAGAATTGTATCGCTAAAGAGTTCATTTAAACTTCCGGCACAGACACAGTAGTTACCAGTTTGTCATGCACAAGATTGTTATGCACAAGAGAATATGACCGTGATTAGTAAGGGTGGTTTGTATGTATGAATTGACAATAGAGTTGAATACAAATAATAAAATACCTTTATATGAACAGATTTACAATTTCATCAAAAATGAGATTAAAAATGGGAACATACCATGTAAGGCAAAACTGCCATCGACAAGGTCACTTGCCACGCATCTTGCCGTGAGCAGAAGTACGGTCGATTTAGCGTATGCGCAGCTTGTTTCAGAAGGATATATAGAAGCAGAACCATATAGAGGATATTATGTGTCAGAGATTACGCTGCTCTATGATCAAGGAAGCAGTGAGAAAGAAGCTGCGAAGGAAAAGACTGTACCAAAAGAAAAAGATGGCATCGATTTTTCTCCATGGGGAATCGACCTGAGCAGTTTTCCATATAATGCATGGAGAAAAATATCCAGAGCTCTGTTGAGTATCGACAATAAAGAGTTATTTGCACCATGTCATTATAAAGGTGAATATGGATTACGTCTTGAAATCAGCAGGTATCTATATGAAGCAAGAGGTGTGAAATGTGTGCCGGAACATATTATTCTGGGTGCAGGTAATGAGTACCTGCTTGCGATGATCAATCAGCTTTTTTGTACCCGCCCCATGATTGCGATGGAGAGCCCGACATATACACAGGCATTTCATGTATTTCGACAGAATGGAAATACAATTATTCCCATAAAAGTTGATAAAAATGGAATGGTTGTGAAAGAACTTATGGAATCGGATGCGAAAATTGCCTATGTCATGCCGTCGCATCAGTTCCCTACAGGTGTGGTAATGCCGATTAAGAGAAGATTACAGCTGTTAGAGTGGGCAATGAATGGAACTGACAGATACATCATAGAAGATGATTATGACAGTGAATTCCGGTATCTTGGAAAACCGATTCCGGCATTGCAAAGCATTGACCGTAATGAAAAAGTGATTTATATGGGAACCTTTTCAAAAGCAATCGCACCGTCAATTCGTATGAGTTATATGGTATTGCCTCAAATACTTGTGGAACAGTTTGAAAAGAGGACATCATTTTATTCACAGACAGTCTCAAAAATGGATCAGATGATTGTAAGCCGGTTTATGAAAGAAGGGTATTTTGAGAGGCATTTGAATAAAATGCGTGCTGTTTACCGGAACAAGCACGATCTGATTCTATCCCTATTAAAAGAATGTAATGGGAAAATAAGCATTTCAGGCGAAAATTCAGGTCTTCATATTATTTTAACAGTGAATAATCAGATGTCTGAGGAAAAACTAATTGCGAAAGCAAAAGAAGAGGGAATCATCATTCACGGAATTTCGCAGTATTACATAGACAAGAAAAATGTGGCGAAGTCGACAGTTTTAATAGGATTTGCCAGTTTATCCCAGGAAGAGATCAAAACAGGGATTGCAAAGATTAGAAAGGCATGGAATATATAGAAAACTGTCAAATCGCGGAAATGAGGAAAAAATGAAAGAACAGTTATTTACAATACCGGTTAATGATGCGTTTGCAGTGGATTGTGAGTGTCCAATTTGTATCATGTACAGAGAATTGGAAAAAAATGCCGTAGAGTTTACTATGGGTCCAAGTTATATGGAAGACGATGTAAGAGAAGTGACTGACAGACTTGGTTTTTGTACGGATCATACCAGAAAACTCCTGAAAATGGAAAACAAACTCGGTATTGCGCTTATTCTGCATTCTCATATGGTCAAAACCAATAAAGACATCAAAAAATTGGCAGGAGAGAGTACAAAGCCTAGTACATTGTTTAAGAAAAAAGATATCACAGGACTTACTTCTTATCTGAATACATTGAATACATCATGTTATGTCTGCAACAGAATAGAAGAGACATTTAAAAGATACTTGAGAACCATTCACCATCTTTGGGCAAATGATGAGAGTTTCAGAAGAAAATATGAGAATTCCAAAGGATTCTGTACAAGACATTATGAAGATTTGTTAAAACATGCAGCAATCAATCTTGGTGGAGCCAAATTAGATGAATTTATTGCTGTTACGAATAAAATCTATATGGAAAACATGGAGAGAGTGACTGCTGATTTAGAGTGGTTTATTGATAAATTCGATTACAGACACAAGGATGAACCGTGGAAGAATTCAAAGGATGCACTTCCAAGGTCAATTGTCAAGACTGTGACCATCGATGGAAATCTTGATGATAAGAATTAATGGTGTACAATAAAGCAGGTGGGAACTTGTTCCCTTCCTACTCGCTGTGCCGCCCCGCATCCGACACAGTCGGAACATTCCTCATGCGGGGCGTGCACATAAAAAAGAGCCGGAAGAATCGTTTCTTCCGGCAATATTAATGTCTTTTTTGGGATTATTCTTCCTTAAGAATCAGCAGCTGAATCAGAATCTTCACTCTTTTCCTCAGAATCTTCCTCTTCGTCAGCAGCAGGTTTAAAGAGATCACGATCATCATCTAAGTAATCATCTTCATCGTCGTGGAAATCTCCTTCTATTTTAACAGTTACATTTACCTTATTCTCATCTGCTTCCTCATCTTTTGCTGTATCATTTGATAAAGAAACATAATCACGCTTTACATCGTCTTTATCATCTTCATCATCTTCATCATGATCCGAAACATCCTCATCATCAAAATCCAGATCATCTAAATCTTCATCCTCATCATCAAAGTCGAGGAAATCATCATCGAAATCATCAGTAGATGCTTTAAATTTGTTGTAAACTGCAAGTCCTCCTGCTGCGATTGCTGCAGCTGCTGTTGTTAATAATAATGCCTTTCCAAATTTTGCCATGTTAATACTCCTTTCAAGTTTTCTACAACTGTTTTTGATAGCTCTATTGTAATACGAAATGAAATAAAAATAAAGTGGAAATATAAAAATTTTTGTGAAAAATTTATAAAAATATTTAGAGTTGTCAAAATGTTTTATTAGTGTTATCCTATTTAGTGGCAAAGTGAATCAGGATAGGATGGATTTTGATGAGTAAAAGTGAGAAAGAAAAAGTGAGGGAGAATGCGTGAACAATAAAAAAATCGTTTTTTTTGACATTGATGGTACCATTTATTCTTATGGGAAATCAGTTCCGGATGATACAAAAGAGGCAATCAGGCAGTTGAGAAAAAATGGACATTATGCAGTGATATGCACAGGCAGAACAAAATCAATGATATTCCCCCGGATCAGTGAGGTAGGATTTGATGGACTGATCGGTGGTGCAGGTACCTATGTTGAATTTCAGGACAGGGTTTTACATGAATATCACCTTCCGAAAGCGATCTCAGATGAAATCATTAAAGATATGAGAAAAAACGATATCTTTGCGATTCCGGAAGGGATTGACAATATCTATTTTGATGTAGAAAAAATGCCGGAAAGCTATAGGTATATTTACAATACTTACATAGAGAATGTACGGGAACATGTCAAGGATATCGGAAATAGAAGTGACATTACTGTTTCTAAATTAAGTGGAAGATTTAATGACGAAAGTAAAATAGAGGGATTTATCAAAAAATACGAGAAAGATTTTAATATTGTATTTCATGCAAAGTATTATATAGAAATGATACCAAAAAACTATTCCAAAGCGGTTGGTATTGAGAGACTCATAAGCGAACTTCAGATTCCGCTAAGAAATACATATGCATTTGGCGATGGTATGAATGATTATGAGATGTTGAATTATGTCAATTACCCGGTTGCAATGGGGAATGCAACAGAAGAATTCAAATCATTAATCGGTTGTGTAACAGATGATTATGACAAAGGTGGAATCAGTAATGCATTAAAACGGTTCGGACTGATCTGAAAACCAATAAGCTTTTATTCCACTAAAAGCAAGTGTTCCGTATTACCCTGACATCATAAAATGAGAGTGATAAAAAACATGAAGATATACGAAAATGATAATGGAAAAGACATTATAGTAAAAAATGTAGAAGATTTTAATATCAGACAGACATTGGAATGTGGCCAGTGTTTTCATTTTGACAAAATTGGTGAGATGGAGTATACCGTTGTATACAAAAAATACCTGTTGCAGATTAGGCAGAGTGGAAAAGATTTATATTGTATCAATACGACAAAAGAGGAATTTGAAACAGTCTGGCGACCTTATTTTGATCTGGATCGGGATTATGGAAGGATTAAGCAGGCACTGCTTGATGCGGATGACAGATTAAAAACAGCCATCAGGGCAAATGATGGTGTGAGGATTTTGAACCAGGATTTTGTAGAAACATTAATGTCATTCATCATTTCACAGAATAAGCAAATTCCTCATATCAAAAAGATCGTGAGAGATATTTCTGAAAAATATGGTGATTGTCTTGGAAAAATCAATGGAAATAGTTACTATGCCTTTCCAGACCAAATCCAGTTAAAAAGAATTACAGAAGAAAATTACAGGGAGTGTAAAGCAGGATTTCGAGCGCCCTATCTTGTGGATGCTGCAGAGAAAATCATTGAAGAAGGTTTTGATTCCCTGCATTTAAAAGAAATAGGATATGACAATGCAAAAGAAAAACTGCTTTGCATCAGGGGGGTAGGAGAGAAAGTGGCAAATTGTGTGCTTTTATTTGCCCTTGGTTACCGGAATGCATTTCCTGTAGATGTCTGGATGAAACGGATTATGGAAAGTATGTATTTTGGAGAAAGTACAGATCCTAAGAAGATTATGGAATTTGCAAAAGAAAAGTACGGGGGATATGGTGGATATGCACAACAATATCTGTTTTACTATGCAAGAGAAAATAGTCGATGATAATAGGTTGAAAAATGAAAAATCAAGAAAAAATAAGAAAAAATAAGAAATAACGAGATAATGACATATAATTATGGGAATATTTAACAATTCTACCCTTGCATAATTAGTACTTTAGAATTAATATAATAAACATGATTAGCACTCGGTTGATATGAGTGCTAATAAATCAGAAGATGAGAAATAAAGATTGAATAGAAATGGAGGATTATCATAATGAAGTTAGTACCATTAAATGACAGAGTCGTTTTAAAACAGTTAGTAGCAGAGGAAACAACAAAATCAGGTATTGTTTTACCCGGTCAGGCAAAGGAAAAACCACAGCAGGCAGAAGTTGTTGCAGTAGGTCCGGGTGGTGTTGTAGATGGTAATGAAGTGAAGATGGAAGTAAAGGTAGGAGATAACGTAATCTATTCTAAATATTCCGGAACAGAAGTTGAAATCGAAGATGAGACATATATCATTGTAAGACAGAGTGATATATTGGCAGTAGTAGAATAAACATCAGAATAGATTTGTGGTCTTTACCCGATTACAAACCTAACTATTGTGGCAATGATGAATCATATCAGATTGGTAAAGAAAAAGAAATTGAGAATTGAACGATTAATCAAACAGGAGGCAGTTAAAAATGGCAAAGGAAATTAAATATGGAGCAGAGGCTCGTAAAGCATTAGAATCAGGTGTAAATCAGTTAGCAGATACAGTAAAGGTAACACTTGGACCAAAAGGAAGAAATGTAGTTCTTGATAAGTCTTATGGCGCACCATTGATTACAAATGACGGTGTGACAATTGCAAAAGAAATTGAATTAGAAAATGCATTTGAAAACATGGGTGCACAGCTTGTCAAAGAAGTTGCTACAAAGACAAATGATGTAGCAGGTGATGGTACTACAACAGCGACAGTTCTTGCACAGGCTATGATTAATGAAGGAATGAAGAATTTAGCAGCAGGAGCAAATCCGATTATCCTTAGAAAAGGTATGAAGAAAGCAACAGATGCGGCAGTAAAGGCAATCGAAGGAATGAGCAGCAAAGTCACAGGAAAAGACCAGATTGCAAAGGTAGCAGCGATATCAGCAGGTGACGAAGAAGTTGGAAACATGGTAGCAGATGCGATGGAAAAAGTTTCTAATGATGGAGTAATCACAATTGAAGAGTCTAAGACAATGCTCACAGAGCTTGATTTAGTAGAAGGTATGCAGTTTGACAGAGGTTATATCTCAGCATATATGGCAACGGATATGGATAAGATGGAAGCTGTATTAGATGATCCATATATTCTCATCACAGACAAGAAGATTGCTAATATTCAGGAGATTTTACCATTACTTGAGCAGGTTGTTCAGTCAGGCGCAAAATTACTTATCATAGCAGAAGATGTAGAAGGTGAGGCACTTACCACATTAATCGTTAATAAGTTAAGAGGAACATTTAATGTAGTAGCTGTAAAGGCTCCGGGATATGGTGACAGACGTAAGGAAATGTTAAAAGATATTGCAATTCTTACAGGTGGTCAGGTGATTTCAGAAGAACTTGGCTATGAACTGAAAGATACCACATTAGATATGCTTGGACGTGCAAAATCTGTCAAAGTTCAGAAGGAAAATACAGTCATTGTTGATGGTGAAGGCTCAAGTCAGGAAATTGAGGCTAGAATTTCTCAGATCAGAAAACAGATTGAAGAGACAACTTCAGATTTCGATAAAGAAAAATTGCAGGAGAGACTTGCAAAACTCGCTGGTGGTGTTGCAGTAATCCGTGTTGGCGCAGCGACAGAGACAGAGATGAAGGAAGCCAAACTTCGTATGGAAGATGCATTAAATGCAACAAGAGCAGCAGTAGAAGAAGGAATTATCGCAGGTGGCGGTTCTGCATATGTTCATGCTTCCAAAGAAGTCGCTAATCTTGTCGCTTCTCTGGAGGGAGATGAAAAGACAGGCGCAAATATCATCTTGAAAGCATTAGAAGCTCCATTATTCACAATCTCAAACAATGCAGGATTGGAAGGATCAGTGATTGTCAACAAAGTAAGAGAGTCAGAAGTCGGTGTTGGTTTTGATGCATTAAATGAAGAATATGTTAACATGGTAGAAGCCGGAATACTTGACCCTGCAAAAGTAACAAGAAGTGCATTACAGAATGCAACAAGCGTTGCTTCAACACTTCTTACAACAGAGTCAGTGGTAGCAAACATCAAAGAAGATGCACCTGCAATGCCGGCAGGCGGTCCCGGAATGGGAATGATGTAAGAGAATAGTACGTAAATAATACGTAAATAATACGTAAATACTACGTAGCCAAAAGTGTAATTTATTATAATGGATTTATAATAGGGACACAGCATTTGTAAAAATACAGATGCTGTGTTTTTTTGACCTGATCTTTATGAGGAAAAACTCTCCTATTTTTAGAACAGATATGGTATAATCGGTACTAATGAAAATCAATCGTTAACGCCTAAAT
Organism: uncultured Lachnospiraceae bacterium; assembly: GCA_902773095.1. Lineage (GTDB taxonomy): Bacteria > Bacillota > Clostridia > Lachnospirales > Lachnospiraceae > Bovifimicola. The sequence goes on from CACYDA010000011.1 coordinate 15,707, forward strand.
AACAGTAATAGGTGATTGCGAAACTGCGATTCGCATTATGTTAGTTGTATACAATGCACAAAAGCAACACAGACACGCTTTCGCTTGGAAAA
>CACYDA010000012.1 GCA_902773095.1 uncultured Lachnospiraceae bacterium
AGAAGATGGAACCCTAAGATGGCTCCATACATCTACACAGAGAGAAATGGTATTTATATCATTGACTTACAGAAGTCAGTTGGTAAAGTGGATGAGGCATACAAGGCAGTAGCTGATATTGTAGCAGATGGCGGTACAATCCTGTTCGTAGGTACAAAGAAGCAGGCTCAGGATGCAATCAAGACTGAGGCAGAAAGATGTGGAATGTACTATGTAAGTGAGAGATGGTTAGGTGGTATGCTCACAAACTTCAAGACAATTCAGAGCAGAATTGCAAGATTAAAAGCAATCGAAGCAATGGCAGAAGATGGTACATTTGATGTACTTCCAAAGAAAGAAGTTATTGAGATTAAGAAAGAATGGGCTAAGCTTGAGAAGAACCTTGGCGGTATCAAAGAAATGAAGAAGATTCCGGATGCCATCTTCGTAGTAGATCCTAAGAAGGAAAGAATCTGTATCCAGGAAGCACATGCACTTGGTATTCCATTGATCGGTATCGCTGATACAAACTGTGATCCTGAAGAATTGGATTATGTGATCCCGGGTAATGATGATGCAATCAGAGCAGTGAAATTAATCGTATCTAAGATAGCAGATGCTGTAATTGAAGCAAATCAGGGTGAAGAAGCTGCAGCAGAGTCAGAAGCAGCAGAGGAAGCTGTTGAAGAGACAGCAGAGGCATAATCCTGTTGCCATGGATGATGAAAGCGGATTGATTATATTAATATATCAGTTGCATTTTGCAGAAAAAATAAATTGATGAAAAGATAAGAATATATATTTTTTAGGAGGACATTGTAATGGAAATTACAGCAGCTATGGTAAAACAGCTCCGTGAAATGACAGGAGCAGGTGTTATGGCTTGTAAGAAAGCACTTGTTGAGACAGATGGTGATTTTGACAAGGCAATAGAAGTGTTAAGAGAAAAAGGTGAGGCTACAGCAGTAAAGAAAGCTGGAAGAATTGCAGCAGAAGGTACTGTATTAGCAATCGTAAAAGAGGACAAGACAGCAGCAATCGTTGAAGTGAACAGTGAAACTGACTTTGTTGCTAAAAACGAGAAGTTCAGAACATTTGTAGCAAATGTAGCAGATCAGATTCTTGCTTCAGATGCAGCAGATGTTGATGCATTATTAGCTGAGAAGTGGAATTTGGATAATTCTAAGACAGTAAAAGAAGAGTTAGTGAGCCAGATTGCAGTAATCGGTGAAAACATGTCAATCAGAAGATTTGTAAAAATCAATACAGATGGTGTTGTTGTACCATACATTCATGCAGGCGGAAGAATTGGTGTTATTGTAGAGGCTTCTACATCAGTGATCAATGATGAAGTAAAAGAGTGCTTAAAGAATGTAGCAATGCAGGTTGCAGCATTGAATCCTAAGTATACATCAAGAGATGAAGTAAGTGAAGAATTTATCAATCATGAGAAAGAGATTCTTTTAGCTCAGATTAAGAATGATCCTAAGGAATCACAGAAACCAGAGAAAGTGATCGAAGGAATGATTAACGGACGTATCAATAAGGAGATGAAAGAAATCTGCTTATTAGATCAGGTTTATGTTAAGGCAGAAGATGGAAAACAGTCAGTTTCACAGTATGTTGATTCTGTAGCAAAGGCAACAGGTTCTGACTTAAAGATCAAAGGATTTGTACGTTATGAGACAGGCGAAGGAATCGAGAAAAAATCAGAAGATTTCGCTGCTGAAGTAGCAAAGCAGATGGCTGGAAACTAAATAATCCTAGAATGACAAAATAAATTGAAATAAGCATATGGAAGGTCAGTGAAGAGAATTCTTTGCTGGCCTTTTCTTTATCCGAGAATGTCTTCATTAAGCTGGTTGTAGGCGTTTAACTTTTGCAGCGATATAATGTGAAAAAGTCCGCTATTTAGAAAAACGTGATACTATTTTAAAAAAATGTAAAAAAAACGTGAAAATATATACTGTAAAACCAGAAAAAACGTGTTATACTATAGAAAAACGTTTTATGCGGGGTGATAAGAAATGAAAAGAAATGCAATCAATAATCTCATAAAATTGAAACATGATGAAGAACGTAAACCGATGGTTTTGAAAGGAGCACGCCAGGTTGGAAAAACCTGGTTAATGAAAGAATTTGGAAAAAACTATTATGAAAACTATGTATATTTTAATTTTGATGAAGAGGATGAACTAAAATCTATATTTGATGCGAATAAGAATCCGGCTCGTATTATAGAATTGTTATCTTTAATAGCGGGTAAGAAAATTCTTCCGGAAAAGACACTCATCGTTTTTGATGAAATACAAGAGTGCCCGTCTGCTTTAAATGCCTTAAAATATTTTAAGGAAAAAGCAAACGAATATCATGTGATCGCAGCAGGCAGTCTGTTGGGAACATTATTAGCAAAGCCGAAGTCGTATCCGGTCGGAATGGTGAATCTTTTAACTGTCACACCGTTAACATTTGACGAATTTCTTATGGCTACAGATGAGATGCTATATTCCTATTATCAAAGCATTTCTAAGGATCAGATGATTGAAGAAGTATTTCATCATCGCCTGTTGGAAATATATAACAATTATCTGATCATTGGCGGGATGCCGGAATGTGTTGATTCATGGATAAAATACAAAGATCCTGCGAGAATCCGGCAGATACAAAGAGAACTTGTTCAAATTTATGAAAATGATTTTTCTAAGCATAATGGAAAAGTGAACAGCGGTAGAATTTTAATGGTGTTTCGCAGTATTGTTACACAGCTTGCAAAGCCGAATGAAAAATTTATGTATGGGGCTGTGCGAGAGAGTGGCAGAGCGAGAGATTTTGAAGAAGCAATTGAGTGGTTAGTATCGGCAGGTATGCTGAACCGTGTCTACAATATTTCAAAACCGGAACATCCTGTCAGTGCATTTGAAAAACTGGATCAATTCAAACTTTTTTTGTTTGACACCGGACTATTGAAGCATATGGCAGGGATTGACAACAGCGCAATTCTTTTAAAAAATGATTATCAGTTTAAGGGACCGTTAACGGAAAACTATGTTTTACAACAGATGTTGGGACAGTTTGAAGTTTCACCATGTTATTATAGCGGACGTATCGGAGAAATAGACTTTCTGATTCAACATGGAATGGAGATTATACCGGTAGAGGTAAAAGGCGGAGAAGATAAATCGGCACCATCCTTTAAAAAATACATTTCAGAACATAATCCTTCTTCTGCCATTCGCTTTTCTAAACGCGGTTACCGAAAGGATGGTATGATTACAAATATGCCACTGTATCTTGCAAGAAAAATGAAGGAACTGTTATGATGAGGTTTGTATTATTATTTGGATAGTGAAGAAACCGTATGTGATAATAATGAAATACAAAAAAGTTGATATAATAGTGAATATGTTCAGTGAAGATAATCTTGATATTAATTGTGATAAGCAGCATATTTTCTCTTTTTAAGAAATTAGATGGTTAATGAATAATAATTATTATATCAATGGAAATGGCAGAAAAATGCCGGTAAGTATAGTTACTTGCCGACATTTTTTTGCACTCTAATCGATTCATTTGTGATTTACAATATTATTTACCGGATAAAAGATAGATATATGGTAGAAGGAGGAATAGTAGAAAATGGAGCAGTATGCTTATATCAGGGTATCCACAAAGGAGCAGAATATCGACCGTCAGTTATTAGCTTTGAAACCGTTTGGGATATCGAAAAAGAATATATTTTGTGATTATCAGTCAGGAAAAGACTTTGACAGACCGCGTATCAAAAAATGTTAAAAAAATTGAAGCGGGAGACTTATTGATTGTAAAAAGTATTGACCGTTTGGGAAGAAATTATAGTGATATTTTATTACAGTGGCAATATATCACAAAGGAGAAAAAAGCAGATATCCTCGTGTTAGATATGGATCTCTTGGATACAAGGGAGAGGGACGGGAATCTAACAGGAACGCTGATTGCAGATCTTGTGCTGCAGATTTTTGCTTATGTGGCACAGACAGAAAGGGAGTTGATCCGGCAGAGACAGATGGAAGGAATTGCGGCAGCGAAAGAAAAGGGAAAAAGGTTTGGAAGAAAACCGGTTTTGCTGCCAGTGGAATTTGAGGAAGTGTGTTTGAAATGTGACGCAGGAGAACTCACTGTGAGGCAGGCAGCATCTAGGCTGGGATTAAGTACATCCGCGTTTTTTCGGCATTATCAACATAGAAAAATGATATAACTCGTACAAATAAAATGTGTGCTTTTGATAACAAAGTGAATGTCGAAATGTTTCGAAATATAGACTTTGGTACAAAGATTTATTAAATAAATAAACAATAAAATAATAATATTACGGAGTTATTATACTGGTTTTGATTATATCATAATTGTTTCGATAAGTCTGACATTTGGAACATATTGACATGAATAGTTGGCTAATTTCACCCATCACTATTTTGGTGAATTTAACCTGTCTGTATTTGGTCATTTTCGCCTGTCCCTAACAGTTGCGGTGCCGCCACTCGGCAGTCCGGTGCTTGGCCTCTGCCTCCATGCCCCGGAGCTTCTTTTGGATGCTCTCCTTAAAACTTATCCTTTTACTCAATCGCTTTTTCCGATTTTCTCCAATAAGACAAACACTGTCACTTGTGACAGTGACTTTTTTAGGGGAAAATGGTAAAATCAAAAGAAAAATGGTCTATTTATACGCAAAAAAAGAAAGGAGAATGATTATGATGAAGAAGAGTAGATTCATCGGGTTCATGCTTTTTGCCATTTTGATGGTGGCAGGGCTTATGTTCCGGCAGGTACCGGCCAGGGCGGACGATGTATACAGCGGTACCACAGGAGACTGTACGTGGGAGTATGACCAGAAAACGCATACGTTGACAGTCAGTGGAGAGGGAAGAATGGCTAACGGAGGTCATCCGGAATGGCACAGTTATGCATCGGATATTGAACACATCGTGATCGAGGACGGGGTGATCCGGATTGGTTATTTTGCCTTTTATGAATGCGATCAGGTCCAAAGCGTTCATATTCCGGCCAGTGTACAAACGATCAGCATGTTTGCTTTTGCAAAATGTACTTCGTTAAAAGAAGTAACATTTGAAGAAGGGTTGCTGAGCATTTTTACCAGTGGTTTTGATGGTTCCGGATTAACCAGCGTGACATTGCCGGAGAGTCTTAATTGGATCGGTGATTATGCGTTTAACGACTGTCAGAATCTTGCCTCTGTCACCATGGGAAATAATGTGACTAATATCGGATTTGAAGCCTTTTTTAATACTGCTTTAACCGAAATCATCATCCCGGCCAGTGTGACGGACATGGATATCAGGGCTGTTGGTTATTGCCAGCAGGATTCGGAGAAAGTTCCGGTGGACTGTTTTGTGATCCGTGGAGCCCTTGGCTCAACGGCCGAAACTTATGCCAATGAAAACGGCATTGGATTTGAAGAATATATCCTCAAATACAATTTGAAGATTGATGACGTGACGGTGACAGAGAAGAACTGTGAGGATATTCTGAACAATGGCGTGTTTAAGTATGCAGACGGCGTGCTGACCATTAATGGAACGTATTCAGGAAAAAGCGGGAATACGTTGATTCAAAACGGGATCGACGGGCTGACAATCAGGGTGGATGATAAAGCGGTACTCAATAGTGAACAAGGCGGTATTCTGACTAGCAAGAGCTTGACCATCACAGGGGATGGCAGTCTTACCCTGAACTGCGACAGATCCGCTATCCTCATTGATAATGGTGAAGAACAAAGGACTCTGACGATCAAGGATCTTAACCTGAAGGTGACTGGTTCATGGCCGCTTTCCGGCAATGGAAAGAGCAAACTGGTGGTGGATCATGCATTTGTTCATGCGATTGCAAACATCAATGGAATCGATGTTGCGGTCGGCGATTTTTCGGACGGGATCGAGCTGACCGGGTGTGCCGTTCTCTCGCCGGAAAAGGGTAGTTTCGAAAACGGCAGAATTACCGATATGGAAGGAACAGCGGCGCGCGAAGTGCTCATAATGGCGGGAGAATACTATGATTTGTATATCGAGGATGTCCGTGTCTTCAGCGGCAATTACGCAGATATTCTGGAAAATGGAGTTTTTTCCTATGATCCGAAGAAGAATATTCTGACGGTCAAAAAGAGCTACACCACTTCAGAAAATTATCTGATCCGCTCCGAAATCAATGGATTACAGATCGAGACAGCCGGTAATGAAGAGATTACCCTGTGCAGTTCAAATAAGGATGGCTCCTGTATGGAACTGGGTGATGATACGACCATTACGGGAAGTGCAAAACTGCACCTGGAAAGCCATGGCCCATGTATCGTTGTCTCAGAAAATGCCTTCCTTGATGTGTGGAATATCAATTTGACAATCAACGCCGATCACTATGGTATCATCGGTGGAAACGTGGAATATGCAGAATATGGCATGGGTGGCCCTTATAAGTCAAAGCTTATTCTCAAAACATGTAATCTGTCTGTGAACACGAACCAGGGTTATGCTATTGCGGGGTTTGCCGGTAGTGCCGATGGTATCAAGATGGATTTCTGTTCGATTAAGTCACCTGCCGCTGCATTTATTCAAAACGGAACCATCTATAGCGGACAAAATGTCCCGACCTCTTCGGTGGAGATCGTGGCGATAGAAAAATATATGCTTGCGATCGGGGATACAGAGGTCACCAGTGTAAACTGTGATGATATTCTTGGAGACGGCGCCCTCTCCTATGATCCGGAAAAAAAGATTCTCACGATTAAAAAGAGTGTAAGTGTAAATGGTGGACTATTTCTTGAATCAGAGATAAAGAATCTCATCATCGAGACGGTGGGGAACCAGGAAATTGTTTTGAAACAGATTGAGGACGAAGGATGTGTGTTGGGACTGGGAGGTGATACGACGATACGTGGTTCCGCAAAGCTGGTTCTTCGCGGAAAGTCAGGTATCATAGTAGGTGAAGGCTGCCATCTGACACTTGACCATGTTGACATGTTGGTGGATGTAGTCTGGTATGGTATTATAACAGAAGGAATCGGGGAGCAGGATGTTCTTGCAATCATGACGATTGACAGTTCCAATCTGACAATTAATGTGTCTTACACGAAATATGAATTTGATATGGCAATCGGCGGATTTGCGGTGAATAATGGTATCACGCTGGTTGGCTGCAGTATCACCGAGCCGGAGAAGGCAAAGATAGTGGATGGATACATAGTGGATGAAAACGGCAAAAACGTAATAAATCTTACGATTACCGTACCGTCCTCCGGCGGCTGGAAGCAGGACAAGAACGGCTGGTGGTACCAGAATCCGGACAAAACGTATCCGAAGAACCAGTGGAAGAAGATCGATGGCAAGTGGTATCATTTCGATGCAAATGGCTACATGCAGACCGGCTGGTACAAAGAGGGAGAAACCTACTATTATCTGAAGAAAGACGGCTCGATGGCCTGCGATGAATGGGTGGAAAATGATAAATACTACCTCGATGCAAACGGCAAATGGATCAAAGGCAAGGTCAAGGAAAACGAAGGCGGCTGGAAACAGGACAAAAACGGCTGGTGGTACCAGAATCCGGATAAATCCTATCCAAAGAACCAGTGGAAGAAGATCGATGGCAAATGGTATCATTTCGATGCCAAGGGCTACCGTCAGACCGGCTGGTACAAGGAAGGAAGCACCTATTATTACTTAAAGGAAGACGGTTCGATGGCCTGCGATGAGTGGGTGGAAGACGGAAAATACTACCTTGATGCAAACGGCAAATGGGTGCAGGGTAAGATCAAGGTTGAAGAAAAAACCGGTACCTGGAAAAAAGACAATAAGGGCTGGTGGTACCAGTTCGAGGATAAGACCTATGCGAAAAACACCTGGATTGAAGAGAATGGAAAGTATTATCACTTCGGTGCAGACGGCTATATGCAGACCGGTTGGTACAAAGAAGGCGGCTATTATTATTACCTGAAATCCAATGGCAGCATGGCTAGGGATGAATGGGTAGAAAACGAGAAGTATTATCTGGATTCCGAAGGACACTGGATCAAGGATATCTGATGAAAGAAAACGGATGAAGAAATACCTCCATGGCAGGCAGAATTAAGAAAAAAATAGGGTAGCTCTTGACACTACCGAGGCAAAGATGGTGGCAGAGGAAATGATTTTAAATGCATTTGTAATGCAATTTCATTAGATGCATTAAGCAAAAAATATTGCTGGCAGAAATGTATAGCAAAAAAAGAAAAGTGCTATCTTTTTTACTAGCATTTTGGTAAAAAGATAGCATTTTTGTATATAAAGATGCTTGGAATGTGAAGGTGGCTTGCGAATGTGCTTTAAGAAATGTAATGCAAAATGTGAAAATGCATTAAAAGGTGTAGGAAAAGTCAGAGAATGCATTAAGAAATGTATAGCAAAATGAAAAAAGCTAGAAAAAGTGTAAGAAAAGCTAGAAAATGCATTTAGAAATGTAATGCATTCGGATTTTAGGGGGTTTTAGGGGGATTCTCCCTAACAAGAAGCATCAAAATGCCGGTGACGGCTCTTATGCGTATCTTGCCATCGACAGTCACAAAATTTTGAAGGGAAGAGTGGAAGAATTGCTGGGGAGATTTTTAAATGCAAAGATTAGAGACTATAGGAATGCCAAAGGCACAGCAGTCTGATCTTTGTGCATTAAGTTTGTTAGCAATGGCTGGTTTAAAACCAAAAGATGAGTGGAAAAATGCTTCAAATGAATGGATACGAATTCATGATATTATAGCATTTGTAAATGAAAATTATGGGGCGACTTATGCTGAGAACAGTAGAGAAACATTTCGTAAACAAGCTATGCATAGATTTAG
>CACYDA010000013.1 GCA_902773095.1 uncultured Lachnospiraceae bacterium
ATGATGCCAGAAATGATACGATGCGAGTAATTGCTGAATATGTAAGTAAAATATCTTAATTGGAGGACATTATGTTACATTTCAATAGGATGGTACTTAAAGATTTTGGACCATATAAAGGTGAGCAGATTATTGATTTTACTAGCAAGTCTGGTGTGACTATACTATGGGGAAATAATGGTCGTGGTAAGACTACGCTGCTGAATGCATTTAGATTTGGTCTTTTTGGTGTCGTTCAACGTCGTAACGGTGTTTTAAAGAAAATCAGTGAAATGGGTAATTTAGAAGCTGCTTCTGAGGGAAGGTATGGTTTTTCGGTGTCTTTGGAAATGACCAATGATGCTGATACTTATAAGTTAACCCGTGAATTGGTTTTGCGTCCAGGTGTTGCTAAACCTTCAGGCGAAGAAGATTATGAAAAGAACTTTTCTCTTAATAAAAATGGCTCTATTTTGTCCCCGGAAGACAGAGAACACGAATTGAATGTAATTATGCCTGAACAGGTAGCAAGGTTCTTCTTATTCGATGCTGAACTTTTACAAGAATATGAAGAATTATTAGAAGCCAATACAGCAGATGGTGAACAGATTAAGAATTCTATTGAAAAAATACTTGGTGTGCCTGTATTACAGAATGGTGTTGTAGATATAGAATCTTCTTTGTCTCAATATGAACGTGCTAAGTCTCGTGCCGCTACAGCTGACGATAAGACCAAAAAGCTTGGTCAAGAGTTGGAAACTTTGAATGCCAATATTGAGCAACATCAGAATATAATCAATGAAAAGCAAGCAGATTTAGGAGATTTTATTAGGCGTAAATCTATTCTTGAAGGTCAGATGCAAGATACGGAAACATTACGTGGGTGGATTATACAACGTAATGAATTAGAAAAAGGTCTTGCGAAATCTGATAGTGAGCTTAATGATGTAAATGCAAAATTGCGTGAACTATTGAAAGACGCATGGCGTGGCATGTTGCTTAATACAATTCGTGACGTTCGGGAAAAAGTTGATAAGGAAATTTCTGCTTTAGAGTCTAAAAAAGAGAAGCATAATGTTGCAGATAAGTTTATTTTGGAAATAAAAAAAGCCATTAGTGACCGTGTTTGCCCTGTTTGTGGGCAGGATGTGACAGCGGATGTAATTCAATCGCTTAAAGAAAAGATTAATCAATCAACTAGTGAGTTTAAAGGTTTGTCAGAAGAAGAACGTCAGCGTCTTTATGATTTAAGAACACAACTTCAATCTGTTAAAAAATTATCTGCCGATGTTTCGGATGTTCGTGAGGTTGTAAAAAATCTTGAAGACCATAAAGAGTCTTTAGAATTAGGTATAGGTCAGACTAAACAACAGATTGAGGAAATTCGAGATAATATATCAAGGTATGATAATGAAACAGATGAAATTAGTATTTTAAATATAACTAGGGAGCATAGTGAAGTTGAGCAGACCATTAAAGATATAAGAAGAGGTATTGATGAGGAAACTAAAAAAGTAAATGAATTAAAATCAGATAAAGAAAGAGTTTCTAAAGCAATTGATAAAACTGCTGGCGGTATTGATTATCGTATTGCAAGTCGTCGATATGAGTTATGTGAGCATCTCTATAAAATTTTTGATAAGAGCAAGTCTTTATACCGTGAACGATTAAAGAAAAATGTTGAAAAAGATGCTACTAATTTATTTGTTAAATTAACTGGTGATAAGGATTATACCGGTTTAAAAATCAATGATAATTATGGATTAGAAATTATTCATCGGTCAGGTCGTACTGTTCCGGGACGTTCTTCCGGTTACGAACACATTGTGGCGTTATCGTTGATTGGCGCTCTTCATATGAATGCACCTTTGCGTGGTCCTATTATTATGGACTCACCTTTCGGACGGTTGGACCCTGTTCATAAATCTAATATTGCCAGAACATTGTCTTCTATGGCTGAACAATCCATTTTATTAGTTTATTTAGGAGAAATTGACGACCAAGTTGCCAGAAAAGAAATTGGTAATAAATTAATTCATGAATTCAAATTAGCAAGGGTATCGTCAATGTATACTAAAGTTGAATAAGAGGTGATATTATGTCTGATACTGTAACAACGATTGCTTTATCAAAGCAGGCTTCTGAAATAGCAAATCGAATGAAAGAGAACGGTGTTTTTCCTGATGCGTTGAGTGCTGCTAAATTTGGCATGTCCTATGCAATTAAATATTTTTGGGAAAATATTGGTACTTCTGAAAAATTGATGGAGTTTGATGCCATTTATGACTCGAAAGGTAATAATTATAATGTTGGTTCAATTGACTCGGATAAATATATAGAAAACCTTATGTTATCTTTGTATCCAAATTGCGACTCGCCATATAAGTTTGCTCGTATTTTAATGTGTTATGGTTTAAACCAGTTGGGTGATTATTTAGACAATGGAAGTCTTTTCCCTATAAATAAATTTATGTGAGGTTATTAAGTTGCCACAAGTTTCTTACGCTCTGCGTGATGACCCATGTTCAATTTATTTATTACAAGATGCCGGAAATAAGTACGATAAATATTGCCAGATAGCAGTTTTCTGCAGGAGTATTATTCGTCCTGAATTTTTTCGGCAATATATTAGTTTTGCCCCGTTTGTTGGTGCTTATGAAAAGAACCATAATGATGTAACGAAAGTCCGATTTTCGATTGAAGATAATGAGCTTGCTCCTTCTAGTAATTATGTAGCAATGATTGATTCAGAAGTCGAGTTTAATGTCAATCCTTCGGTTATAAAACAACTTAGTAGAGATTATATTCCATCTTTTACTGTAAAGTCTTATTTTAATTTTTTTTCTAATTGTAAAACTGGTTTTCTTTTGTTTTTAAGGGTTTACAAAGTAAATCAAGAGTTGCCGTCGTCATTGTTAGAAAATGGCGTTAGGGGTGGTTCAAAGATTTTGCGGTTTTATGATGAACATGGTGATAAAAAATCTGTTGATATAGACGGTTTGATGCCTGTTGTTTCTGATAATAAATTCTCTTATCTTAAAGATGAAATCCTTCATATGCTGAAGGTTAGCAATGCTTTTATTACTCTGTTTGATAATACGGATGAGGGCCTTGAGAGGTTACAAAAACGTATAGAAGTCGAAAGGTTATTTTCAGGGATTCATCAATTTTGGGAATATCATTATGTTGATTGGTTAAAAGATGATTCTCCAGAGAATGATGAACCAGACATGGCGCAGCTTGATTACGATGAAATATTTCGTGAAGTGCTTAAAATATGTCCTGGTATGATTGTTACGATTGATTATATTAAAAAGATACAACCTGCGAGGCGGGGTGAGTACGATTATTTATTTAATATCATTTTTAACGATGAGAAAGACAAAGAATTAGCTGTATCTCGTTTATTTGATGTTAGTTTACGTTCTGCAGTTAAAGCTGCATTGTATGCTTATCAGAAGCAAAATATTGAATTAGAAGATGCGTTTCAAGTTTGTTGTATTGGTTTAATTACAGCAATTCAAAGATATAATGATTCTGTAAAAGGGTTGTTTCCGTCATATGCTTCTATGTGGATGCAACAACTTTTGAGTCGTGAATGTTCCCCTTATGATTATAATGTTCGTGTTCCAGCTCATTTTGCCGAAACATTGAATAATATTATTCGACTTTTAGAAAAAAATGTGGGTGTTAGTGATTTTAAAACAGTTGAATTTACTGAGTTATATCATTTATTGTTAAAATATACAAAAGATAACGGTAAAGCACTTACACTATCTTTAATAATTTATTATATTATTCTTCCGCCGATAAGCATTGAAGAAATTATTGATAGTGAAAGTGATGATGTAAATATTTATGGAGAGAAATATTTAGATAATAGTTTATATATTTCTGATGAAATATATTTAGACGATGTATTCTATGATGTATTTCAAGAAAACTTACGTTCAAATATTAATAACGTATTAAATGTTTTATCTGAAAGAGAAAGAGATATAATACTGCATAGATTTGGTCTTAATGGATTTAGGGAATCTACTTTAGAAGAAGTAGGTGAATTATATGGTGTTACACGTGAGCGTATTCGTCAGATTGAAGCTAAAGCCTTAAGGAGATTGCGAATAAAAAGGTATGCCAAGTTTTTCGATTTTGTAACAGATTGACATGAGGTTAACAAGGGATGTGTAAACGATGAATAAGTTAGATGAAAATATGTTGCCCGCATTTTTAAAGCACGACATAGATGCGTATTTATCCGCAGTTAAGAAGGAAAAAGAAACAGGAGAAAAATGCTGGCACATGGATTGTTTGCAGGATGAAATTTATGGTTCAATCAATGCCGCATACTGGGATGGACTCATTAGTAAAGACGTTGGTGAATATCTGCGGGAGAAGTATCTTGGTATAGATGAACCTTTGCAGAGCAGAGAAATTAGCAAATCTGAAATAGAATTGCTGCGTAAT
>CACYDA010000014.1 GCA_902773095.1 uncultured Lachnospiraceae bacterium
CTTGTGACAGATGATGAAGGTCATGTAACAGTAGATGCCTCACAGTGTACGGGATGCATGTTATGTAGCTGCGTCTGTCCGGTAAATGCAATTGTGCTTAAATAAGAGGGAGGTAAGACAAATGAATAAAAACATTGTATTGTGCGGTGTTGGAGGTCAGGGAACAGTACTTGCTTCCAAATTGATCGCCCAGTCAGCTATGGAGAAACATATTCCTGTTATGACTGCAGAAACGATTGGTATGGCACAAAAGGGTGGCAGCGTATTTAGTTATCTTCGTATGGGGGACAACCTTCATACACCGATGATCCCGAAAGGTTCTGCAGATTTGATGATAGGTTTTGAGCCGGCAGAAACCGTAAAAATGCTTCCTTACCTGAAAGAAGGTGGAAGTGTTGTAGTGAATTCCTGTGCTACAAAACCGGTAACAGCCATGCTTAGCGATTTTGATTATCAGGGAGATGAAATGATCGCCTATCTTCAAAAGAAGGTGAAAAATCTGACAGTAGTAGATTGTAATAAAGCATCTATGGAAGTTGGTTCGGCAAAGGTGGTAAATATGATATTACTTGGAGCCGCCATTGATACGGGAGAACTTCCAATCACAAAAGATGAATTGAAAGCAGCTCTTGCAAGCAGACTAAAACCACAGTTGCTTGCGATGAACTACAGAGCGCTTGATTATGTGGCAGGATTAAAGTAAGCGTTTGGCGGCTTGCCGGGATTGGCAGTTTCGACCGAATGATCTGTATGTAATAAATAGAGAAAAGAGGAAAAATCAATGAAGATATCGAAAGAGCAGATTGAACTTGTAAATGGTAGAATAGAGGCTTTATTAAAGGCAAATAATTTCTATGGAAAGAAACTTAAGGAAGCCGGAATTGGAAAGATTTCCACAGCAGAAGAATTTGAACAGCTGCCATTTTCGGAGAAGGCAGATTTAAGAGATGCCTATCCACTGGGACTTATGACCGCACCGGAAGAAGAAATTGTAAGAATTCATTCTTCATCCGGAACAACAGGAAAGCCGGTGATCATTCCTTATACAGCGAAGGATGTAGACGATTGGGCAATTATGTTCAAGCGTTGTTATGAGATTGCAGGAATCACAAATAAGGATCGCATTCAGATTACACCGGGATATGGATTGTGGACAGCAGGGATCGGTTTCCAGAATGGAGCGGAGAAACTTGGTGCCATGGTGATTCCAATGGGACCGGGAAACACCGAAAAACAGCTTCAGATGATGCAGGATATGGAGAGTACCGTCATCTGTGCCACTTCTTCGTATGCATTATTGCTGTCTGAGGAAATTGAAAAGCGCGGAATTAAAAAGAATATTAAACTGAAGAAAGGTATCATTGGTTCTGAGCGTTGGAGCGATAAGATGAGAAAAACGATTGCGGATTCTCTTGGAATTTCCCTGTATGATATTTACGGATTAACAGAAATCTATGGACCTGGCATCGGAATTAACTGTGATGAAAATACGGGAATGCATTATTTTGACGACTATGTATACGTAGAGATTATTGATCCTAAGACATTGAAAACAGTTGAGGACGGAGAGATGGGTGAAATCGTAATCACAACACTTGTGAAAGAAGGTGCACCATTGATTCGTTATCGTACACACGATTTATCCCGCATCATTCCCGGAAAATGTCCTTGTGGTCGTTCTTATCCTCGTCTGGATACCATTATGGGTAGAACCGATGATATGATCAAGATTCACGGTGTTAATGTGTTCCCTGCTCAGATTGAGGAAATATTGCAGCAGTTCCCTGAAGTTTCCAGTGAGTATCAGATTCGTATTTCTCACTTGGAAGGAAAAGACAGTATGCGTCTTTATGTGGAGACAAATGGTACCGTTGACTTTAAAGCGTTGGCAGACCGTTTAGCGGAGAAGGTTAAGAGTGCCATTGGATTTACACCACTTGTTAAGGTGGTTGAGGAAGGATTGCTGCCTAGAAGCGAAAAGAAAACAAAACGTGTCATTGATGAACGTTATGAATAAATGCAAGTCCGTTGAGGAAAGTTTTTTGAAGGTGGATGGTGAAAGGGGATTGGGACATTCTCCTTACATCACCAAAGATTCATAGCAAGGGGATTGCGTTCGATTTCTGTCACAAGTGACTTTTCAAAAAAATACCCGTATAATATTTTCATATATTCGCCACCAAAAGATGTTTTTGGAGGTTCTGATCAGCATATAAAGAGTGAATATAAGAAAGGATGATGGGCAAATGAAACATAAAATTTGTATTGTGATCAGTGTTATGAATGTGATGAATGTTGTGAACTCTGTTATGAATGTGGAATATGCTCCGACTGCTCGGGTTGGGAAATATGCTCCGATTGCACCAGCATGGAGGGTGGCAATATCTGTGAGTATTGCAGTGAAATAATGGGCGAAACAATATGCGTCGAGTGTGCTGTAGAAGAGGGACTTCACTGCCCCGAATGTGATGGATGCTACGGCGACTGTGGCGAGGAATACTGTGAAGAATGCGGTATTTGTGCAAACTGTCTGGACATTTGTTCTACACACGGTCTTTGCATAGAATGCGCCATCTCAGACGGTTATCACTGTCCGAACTGCAATGTTTGTGGTGATGAGGCTGTGATCTGTGAAAGCTGTGTTGAGATGTGTAGTGACTGTGCAGACGCTTTTTGCTTCAACTGTAACCTGTGCAGTGACTGTGTGGAAATTTGTCCCGATTGTGAGTCCTGCTCGAACTGTGCTCAAATTTGTCCGAACTGTGGTGAACACTGCTCCGAGTGTGTGGGAATTTGCGATGATTGCGGATTTTGTCTTGAATGCTGTCAGGATATTGCCAACATGAATGGTTGCGACTGTCAGGAATGGGTGTGCGTAGAAAGTCCCGATTGGAACGAACATTTTGAAGAATACCACATAAGTGCCGATGGTCATAGTGCCAGACCGTCCCTTGCATGGTCATGGAATGAAAATTATCACTGGCATGCATGCGTTTATTGTGATGAAAATGTGCATTACACAAACTTCCAGTCACATACATATGACGATAACGACAAATGCACCGTTTGTGGACATCTTAAGAATGCGAAAATTCAAATTCTCATGCAGCCAAGAGATTCGAAATATACCCCGGTGTATGGACCGGATGAGGATTACAACGAAAGTAACATTGCTCACTTTAGTGTGGAGGCAATAGGCGAAAACGAACTCACCTATACCTGGTGCAGAAAAGTTTATTCCGGTGGGGAATGGATTTATAAGCCTCTGACCGATCCGCAGGAGGGTGAAAATTACGAAGGTCCGGATCTTGATATTCTGGCTCCTGAGGACTCTTGCTGCAACCAATATGTCTATTGTTGTCTCATCTCCGATGAAGAGGGCAACGAGATAAAAACAATAGATGTTAGTCTTCGGGCAAAACATAATTACCAATACTATAAGTATTACAACTCGCATGAAGCAGCCTTCGGAGAGGTAAAAAGTCGGATTAACGGTCATATTGTTAGGTGTGTGGGTTGCGGACAGGTGACCGGGCTTCGCCAACATGTGGATGAAGATCATGATTACTGCTGTGATGTTTGCGATTATGTAAGAGGGATTTTCAATGTGGATCTGACAGTTACCCCACCGAAGGAAGGACAAAATCCTAGTTACACTGTCAAAAGTGCAAGTCCTGCTTATTATGCTATAGGGAGCAGCAATAACTATACTCAATACCGCAGGTGGTATATGTCCTCCGATGGCGAAGATTGGTGGGAAATCGGCGTAAACCATCAGTTTATGTCAGGCTATCATTACAAGTTTAGTGTAGATATTCAAACAGCAAGCAACCGTGAATTCGGAACATACAACGGTCAGCCTGCGATCTGGGCTAGTATCAACGGCAATTATGTCTTGCCGATAAAAATGAACGGTCAGGACGCTGCTCACTACATTACTGTGGAGTACAACTTCGGCGAATGTAATGACAGCGTAATAGAAAATATCACAGTGAAAAATATCACTGAGCCGATCGCCGGTGAAAAGCCGTCTTATGAGTACAGCATTCTGGGTGATGGTTATCAGAGGAATGCTGCTAAGAATGCTTTTGTGGATGCCTATTGGCTCAAAACTCCAGAAAATTGGTATTACATCAAAAACGGCATCGGTTGGTTTGACTTGACAAAATCTGATTGGATTTATGAGAATGAAACTTTTATCCCCGGCCATGAGTATCAGGCAATCGTTTACCTGATTACCGAAGACGGCTATGAGTTTGCCCACAGCAAAGGGTATGAACCGCAGGTGACGGCAACGGTTAACAATTATGATGCCGAGGCGGTAACGACAGGTAGTGACTGTACATGGTCACAGAAGGTGGAATCAACTGGTATGATCATGAAGGCAATATGCTGTCAGAGGATGATGAGTTTGTTCGAGGGGAACTGTATAAGGTTGAAATCAAACTTGTTCCTAAGAAGGAAGATGACACAAACAAATCCAAATTTGTTTCTCCGGTGAGCGCTTATATCAACGATGAGAAAGTTACTGAGCAGTCTGACTGGATGCGGTTTATACATCAGGCAGCGTCGTGTACGTTTATTATACTTTCACAAAGGGTGCCTACGCAGCGAAACAGGATCATTCCAACGTGATGAAATATACGGAAGGTTGGAAAAAGGACAGTAAAGGCTGGTGGTATCAGAATGCCGATGGAACTTATCCAAAGAATGCATGGAAGAAGATCAATGGAAGCTGGTATCATTTTGATGCTAATGGATATATGCAGACCGGATGGTACAAAGAAGGTAATGAGTGGTATTATCTGAAAAACAGTGGTGCGATGGCTGTCAGTGAATGGGTAGAAAATGATAAATATTATATTGACAGTAACGGACACTGGGTGCAAAACTAGCAAAACAATGACTGTCAAATCAATGTTTCCGGAATTGAGAAGCAAGTCAGTATTTGGAATAAAACCAGCGGATATTTAGTTGACAGAAAGAATCTGTGTTGAAAAAATGCCGGTCTTTTGTTGAAAAAAGACCGGCATTTGCTGACCATATGTTACAATACCTACCAAAGAGGATACAGATCTGTCTGACATAACTTTTTCTTTGTTACTGATATTATTGATATTATTGCTTCGATGGATCTTTAGAGAGAAACTTCATGAACAACACATTCTGGAGCAATCCGAACAGGCAGCCAATGGTAATTCCAATCGTCACAAATACCGCAAAGTAACCACCGGCACCGGCTGTGCGATACACCGGAGCGAGCGGGTGATTATCCGTTGGTTCTGAGAGAAACCAGTAATTTGTTCCAAAACATTTATTGATCAGAACAATCACCGGAATCAATAGGATGATAACAGAGCCTCCACGCACCATATCCTGAAAAAAAAGTTTTTCACGGTCTTTTTGCCATGTCCATATTGGATATATGACCATGATTACATGCCAGATATAGCTATGAAGAGAGAAGTACGACAGCAGGGGGTAATGTCCAATCCAGTTCGGAAACAATAGCGTGACAAGTCCGGCAGGGAACATTCCCATACAGATGATGCATCTTACTGCTTTTTTAACCTTATCATTATTAGTGTAGGCATAGATTGGATACAAATATGCCACAAGAGAGCAAAGGCCGATTGGATAGTAGTTCGATGTATAACAGTCCTGTGAAAACAACACGATAAATTTCAGGATTTCCATTCCGAGAGGCACCCACGCGAAGATGCGGCAAAGTTTTTCTTTTTGATTCTGCTTCATTCTGCCAAAGAGGAGGATGGCTGCAACGACGATAACCATTGCCCCTACAAGAACTAAAAAATATTCTGTGGAAAACAGTCCGTAGCCTTCATTTTCCGGTCGATATGTTTTTTCTTTCCAAAAATTACTCATTATTTTATTTCCTCGCAATCATCAATTTTTTATGTCAAAGGTCTATCTGATCATGATATCATCGGTAGGTTTGAGCCGCAAAACTGCCCTTATGACCATGGCATGAATCACAAATGAAAACAATAGCATTACAAACACCGAAATTACCCATGCCATAGGTTGAACATTCCTGATGATATGTAGTTGTCTTGCTTCCATCAGACATATGATCCGATGTCCAAGCCATGAGCCGCCTGCTATGCCTAAAATCATTCCAAATCCGTGGGTGACAACTGATTCACCTAGTACATAGCGCACGGTCTCAAATGTCGTAAATCCATTGATTCTCATAATCACAAGACTTCGTTTTTTACGGTAATACTGTAGATAGATCAGATTTGACAGTACACCACCTGCCAAAAGTGCTGCAATACCAGTCATAAGACCTGCGATCATGTTCAGAGCAGAGGTATAGCTTTTATATTCTTCTTTCTGTTTCTCCATTTCGGTAACGGTAACGGAGAAGCCATTGAGTTTTTCTTCTATTGTATCGAAACAATCCTTTTCACACTTCACAAGGAAGCAGTTGTTTTCTGGTTTTTGTCCGAAAATCGCCTCATATGAGTTGGTTGACATGATCATCTGCCCGCCAACATAATTATTGAACACACCGAGCACCATTACATTGACCGGATTCATCTGACAATCGTAGAGAATCAGGCTGTCACCTTTAATAAGCCCTGTTGTCTCAGAGGTACGAAGGTGGATATAGACACCTGGTTCTGAAGAATGTTCCATGCTTTTACCGTTTTTTACATCTGTCATAACAAAATAATCAGCTAATTTTTCCAGATCACCGCAAATCAGCTCGCCTCCATTCATTCTTCCGCCGGCGGTAAAAAAGCAGTTGCGGTCATAAATTTCAATCCATGCTCTCTGCGTGGCATTTTCATTTATTCCTGTTTCATTTAGCACCGATCGTATCTTTCCTGTCATAAAACTGTTATCATCTTCGGTGGCAGGGCTGAAACTGATCTTTAGATCATACAGCTCTACATCTGAAAACTGTCTGTCAAGGGATTCTGCTACGGCTAGTTTTATCGTAAATCCGGTCACAAGTAGGACGATGCATCCGGCGATTCCGGCTACGATGACAATAATCCTTCGCTTTTCCAATCTGATATTCCTCAAAATCATTCTTGTATATAGGGATAGTCCGAAAGCAGCTTTCTTCCTGATTTGTTTGGTTTTCGCGGCATTGAAAGAGCGTGACAGACGATCATTCATCAGACTGACTGCCGGCTTGCGAAGAAGGGCAAGAGATGCAGCAGTTGCAGCGACTAAAGCAATCAGAAAAACGAGGATCAATACAATGATCGTCATTAACGGCCTGAAATCCTGCAACCCTTTTCCATAGACATAAAATCGACCGTATATGGAAAGTAATATTCTTTGTATGCCGGTGTAAGCGGCCAGTGTTCCGGCAGCCATACCGGTCAACGTAGGAACGATTCCGGCAACGAGATATTTGAAGGCAATTTCCTTGCCAGTGACGCCCATCGCTTTGGCAGTTCCAATGAGAACACGTTCCTCTTCAACCATGCGGTTAATGGATGCATAAATCACAAGAGCACCGACAATGACAAAGACGACGGCAAAGGTGATTCCCATATCAGCCACATTTTCTGCGGCACTGCGGATCGCATAGTAATGTGATGAACCCCATACGTCAAACACAAGCCATGGTCGCACGCCATTCATTTTTGCCATTGCTCTCATCATGATTGACTGCAGGATGTTTTCTTGATCCCATGGAAGTTGTTCTTCAATGAGCTGTTCCGACAGGTGGTTCAAGTTTTCTGAGACATGTCCGCATTTTTTTAGGTAATCATCTGAAAACCTGTCTAATCCCTCAGTTCCTTCGATACGCACAACTGCCTTCATACATCTTCCCTGCAGCTTGTCTAAATCAAATGCCTCCCGTTTAACAATAGCATACCGGTTTCCGGGTACATGTAACGGCAGGCAGGCGTGGTCTGCATGCTTTGCAACTCCACATATGGTAAAATGCTTTCCTATAAGAACCTCATTTTCCTTAAGTTCAAGGGTATCTCCCACAGAAAGTTTCAGTTCTTCAAGCACAGGTCTTTCCAAAAGACATTCACCGGCTGTTTCCGGCAGTCGGCCTTCTTCTAAGATTACGGTGTTGATGTGTTCCGTCAATGAAATCACATCAACCCCTGTTTCCTTTTCTGAGGCAACATTTGCAGATACATACCATACAGCCTCTGTTTCCTTTACCCCTTCGGTTTCTGCGATTTTTCCAATATCTTTTTCAGAAAGAAGCATGGGAGATACAATCTCGATATC
>CACYDA010000015.1 GCA_902773095.1 uncultured Lachnospiraceae bacterium
AGACAAGATGTAATAATAAAAATTAGGAGGAACAGAATCGTGGATTTTTCTTTAAGTAAAAAACATGAAATGGCAAGAAATCTTTTCAAAGAATTTGCCGAGACAGAAGTAAAGCCTTTGGCTCAGGAAACAGATGAGACAGAGCATTTTCCGACAGAGACAGTTAAGAAAATGCAGAAGTATGGTTTCATGGGCATTCCAATTGAGAAACAGTATGGCGGACAGGGTTGCGATCCTTTAACATATGTTATGTGTGTAGAAGAACTCTCAAAAGTATGTGGTACAACAGGTGTTATTGTTTCAGCTCATACATCACTTTGTGCTGATCCGATTCAGACATATGGTACAGAAGCTCAGAAACAGAAATTCTTAGTACCACTTGCTAATGGCGAGAAATTAGGAGCTTTTGGTTTAACTGAGCCGGGTGCAGGTACTGACGCACAGGGCGTTCAGACAAAGGCTGTTCTTGATGGTGAAGAGTGGGTACTGAATGGTTCAAAGTGTTTCATCACAAATGGTAAAGAAGCTGATATTTATATTATCATCGCTTACACAGATATTGTAGAAGATAAGAAGGGCAGAAAACAGAAAAAATTCTCTGCATTTATCGTAGAAAAAGGAACACCGGGCTTCTCATTCGGTACAAAGGAAAAGAAGATGGGTATCCGTGGCTCTGCAACATATGAGTTAATCTTTGAAGATTGCAGAATTCCAAAGGATAATCTTTTAGGACCTAGAGGAAAAGGTTTCCATGTTGCAATGCATACTCTTGACGGTGGACGTATCGGTATCGCTGCTCAGGCTCTTGGTATTGCAGAAGGCGCATTAGAGCGTACAATCGAGTATACAAAGGAAAGAAAGCAGTTTGGTCGTTCTATTGCTGCACAGCAGAATACACAGTTCCAGATTGCGGATATGGCAACTAAGGTTGAGGCTGCTAAATTACTTGTATACAAGGCTGCTATGAAGAAGGCTCAGTTCCAGGCTGATAAGAAGACATCTTATTCAGTAGAAGCTGCTATGGCTAAACTCTATGCTGCAGAAGTAGCTATGGAAGTGACAACAAGGGCAGTTCAGTTACATGGTGGTTATGGTTACATCAGAGAGTACGAGATCGAGCGCATGATGCGTGATGCTAAGATTACAGAAATCTATGAAGGAACAAGTGAAGTTCAGAAGATGGTAATCGGCGCTAATCTTTTAAAATAATCAATTAAAATATCAAGAAAAAATTAAGGAGTGAATATACCGTGAAAATCGTTGTTTGTATTAAACAGGTTCCAGATACTAAGGGCGGAGTTAAGTTTAATCCTGATGGTACTCTGGACAGAGCTGCAATGTTAACAATCATGAATCCGGATGACAAAGCCGGACTTGAGGCAGCGCTTAGATTAAAAGACCAGTATGGTGCAGAAGTTACAGTTGTTACAATGGGTCTTCCAAAGGCTGAAGAAGTTCTTCGTGAAGCAATTGCCATGGGTGCTGACAAAGGTATCCTTGTAACAGACAGAGTTTTAGGTGGAGCAGACACATGGGCAACATCTACAACTATTGCAGGTGCAATCAGAAATCTTGAGTATGATCTGATCATTACAGGACGTCAGGCTATCGATGGTGATACAGCTCAGGTTGGACCACAGATTTCAGAACATCTTGACATACCTGTTATTTCATATGCACAGGATATCAAGATTGAAGATGATTATGTAATAGTTAATCGTCAGTATGAAGACAGACATCATATCTTAAAAGCAAAGATGCCTTGTCTGATTACAGCTCTTTCAGAATTAAATGAGCCACGTTACATGACACCGGGTGGAATTTTCGATGCTTATGATGCTGAGATTACAGTTTGGGGAAGAAAAGACCTTAAAGATGTTGATGATGCAAATCTTGGTCTTGCCGGTTCTCCTACAAAGATTGCGAAAGCATCTGATAAGGTTAGAAAAGGAGCAGGAGAAAAAGTTACTCTTGATACACCTGATGAATCAGCTGATTACATCGTAAATAAATTATTAGAAAAGCATGTAATATAATTTAAGGAGAAAGAGTGGTGACAGGAATGAATTTAGAAGAATATAAAGGCGTATATGTGTTTGCACAGCAGGTTGACAATGAGATCAGCAGTATCGCATTTGAATTACTTGGCAAAGCAAAAGAACTTGCCGGCAAGTTAGACACACAGGTTACAGCAGTTTTAATCGGATATGAAGTAAAAGGGTTAGTTGACCAGTTAGCACAGTACGGTGCTGACAGAGTTATCGTAGTTGCTGATCCTGAATTAAAAGAATACAGAACAGAGCCATATGCACATGCACTTTCATCAGTTATCAATGAGTACAAGCCTGAAATTATGCTTGTAGGTGCTACAGCAATCGGTAGAGATTTAGGTCCTAGAGTTTCTGCAAGAGTTGCTACAGGTCTTACAGCTGACTGTACAGTTCTTGAAATTGGTGATTTCCCAATGGTGGCAATCCCTGGAAAAGAGCAGAAACACAATCAGTTATTGATGACAAGACCTGCATTTGGTGGTAATACAATCGCTACGATCGCTTGCCCTGACAACCGTCCTCAGATGGCTACAGTTCGTGCCGGTGTTATGCAGAAGATTGCTCCAATCGCTGATGCTAAGGCAGAAGTAATCGAGTACAATCCTGGATTTGTACCAAACAACAAATATGTTGAGATCCTTGAGATTGTTAAGGAAGTAACAGACGTTGTAGATATCATGGATGCTAAAATCTTAGTTTCTGGTGGCAGAGGTGTTGGAAGTGCTGAGAACTTCAAGTTGTTAGATGAACTCGCTGAAGCACTTGGCGGTACAGTAAGCTGTTCAAGAGCAGTTGTTGATAACGGCTGGAAACCAAAGGAATTACAGGTTGGTCAGACTGGTAAGACAGTTCGTCCACAGGTTTATTTTGCAATAGGTATTTCAGGTGCTATTCAGCACACAGCAGGTATGGAAGAATCTGATCTCATCATTGCAATCAACAAAGATGAGACAGCTCCAATCTTTGATGTAGCTGACTATGGTATTGTTGGAGATTTGAATAAGATTGTTCCGCTTTTAACAGCTAAGATCAAAGAGGCTAATGCAGCTAAATAATTCGTGATCTAAGAGCTTAATAGATGAATTTTTTAAAGGGATGTGTCAATTGGCACATCTCTTTTTTGGCGGGTACCTTTATTTTGAAATAATAACAGAAATTGAATATTTCTATTTTATATGAATAATGGTATAATTTGTGCAGAAGCAAAATTCAGTTAAAAATATCGAAAATGTTGGTAGGCTGGTCAATCAATATTTGGGGATTAAACTGAATGAGAATCAGAAAAATCTGTGCTGATCAATCAAAATGTATGGTGTCCAAAGATGAAAAATATACTTGAAAAAATAAAAAATCATAATTTCAAAAAAAATACAAAAGTAGTTTTTTTTATTACATTATTTATATTATTAATGAATCTAATGGCTATCTTTTGTCATCCCTTTGCAAAATATTACAGAAAATATATATTTCATTATTGTTCTGCGGTGATGTCAGGGGTGACAGGTCTGTTTCCCTTCTCTGTGGGGGAAATAATGATTTGTCTTGGAATAGGTGTTGCCATATTGGCAGTTCTCATCTTTATGATTGGTTTCATTAAAATACCTGTTTTAAAAAAAATACGAAAATACTATTTCAGGTTTGTTGTTTATGTTCTTGTGTTTATTTACTTTACAGAGACATTTCACTGCTTTATGCTTTATCATGCCGGAACTCTTAAAAGCGAATTAAAAAGTATTAATCAGAAAATAGATGATAATACATTTGATAACAAGATCAGCGAAGAGATTTATGAGTTAAGTGGAGTTGAAAAAGCTGACAATTCTAATGAGAGTAACATCTCAGATATTGAAAAGCTATTGCTCACCTATAATCATGTAACTCAAAAAATTAATGCATTGTCATTAAAAATGAATCGAAAACCAAATGGAGATTTGGCGATTGATTATACATATCGAGAGTGTAAAGATGCAATGCATCATATTTCCGGAGATTATCCTTTACTGAGGGGATATTATCCAAATCCAAAGAAAATCTATTTTTCTGACTTGATGAGCCAGCAGTATCTCGCAGGAATTTATTTCCCGTTTTCGATGGAAGCAAATTACAATCAGATTATGTATTGTTCCAATGATCCTAGTGTCATCTGTCATGAATTAAGCCATTTGAAAGGATATATAAGAGAAGATGAGGCAAATTTCATTTCTTATGTTGCTTGTATTAATTCGAAAAATGAATTTATTCAATATAGTGGATATCTTAGTGTTTATTATTATCTTCAGAATGATTTGTACGAATATGGAGACGGAAGTATTACAAGCCGGATGTTGCAATTAAATGATGAGGCAAAGTATGATAATATCTTTGTTAAAGAAGAGGATTTTGAAGAAATAGAAGAAAATGCTGTGATTTCTACAGAAAAGATATCAGAAGCCACAGACAAATTTTTGGAGAGTAATCTGAAAATGAACGGTGTATCATCAGGAATGGAAAACTATAATGAAGTGGTAAAACTGTTGATTTTGTATTACAGATTATAACCTTTGTTAAATGCCGATGTACTATTAGACAATAGAGATTCATTAAGAAAAGAATAATAAACTGTTGTCAAAAAATGGTTGTCTCTTAAGTATAATACTGTTAGAATAAATAGTATAAAAATCTTACATTTACAGATAAGGAGTGGTGAAAATGGATAATCAACAAAATTATAATTCCGGGCAGAATAATGGTAATAACGGTAGTTATGTTCAAAACAATAGCAATAATACTAATGTAAATAACCCATATTACGCGAAAAACTTTAACAATGCCAATAATGGCAATTATTCACAAAACAACAATAACACGAATTATGGCAATTATTCACAAAATTACAATAATACGAATAATGGGAATTATGCCGGCTACGATCCGAATCAAAATGGGTATTATAATCAGAATAATATGAATCCGAATGTTGCTAAAGGGGGTATTTCGGATATCATATTTGCCATTTTTGGAATAATAGCGAATCTGTTATTATTGATTTCGACATTTGTTCCGGTTATTAAGCTCAATGCCTATCGTTCAGAAAAAAATAAAATATATCTCTGGGACATGTTTAAATCAGCAAAAAAAATAATTAAGAGTCTGTCTGATTCTCATTCAGACATGAATGTGGAGGATATTGTCAGTCTTTTGATTATTCTGATGATCATCATTACGACAATTGTAATTGCAATTGCTTCACTTGTCTATTTGATAAGATATATTATCATTTTATGTACGAAAAAAAAGGTATCTAAATGTCTGGAGTCTAATGGAGCATTAGTACTCAGTTTATTTTTCCTTAGATATGCTTCACTGAAAACAGTTTATTTCTATAAAATGAAAAGTGTTTCTTCGGTCATGATCATCATTGCATTGAGTATACTGGTGGTTTGCAGTATCTTTTCAGGCTATATCAGCAATATGCATTTGGCAAAAAAATCGGCAAAGACATATCATTTACAGTTTGTGTTTAACTTTTTTGTAAGCATTTTTACAAGTGTTATGCTATTTTGCTCTTTTTCACCGATCATAAAAGCAAAAGCATCTTACACTACTGCAAAATATGGAATCGGTGTATTTATTTATGGTTTTTTGAATACTCTTGCCAACATGATTGACGGTGTCAGAAAGTCATATTACAGTTCATTGACCAGTTTTAAAAATGATTGCAAACTACTTAGTATTTACTTTGTCATTATGATGCTGGCTATTGTCATAATCAACATACAAATTAAGAATCTAAAGGAAGCAATAAAGAATATTAATGTTCATTTTAATCTGGGTTCCCGTATTATGGTGAGAAGCATTGTATCTATTATTTTGCTTATTGCATTACAAATAGTGATAGCTGCGAATCATAAAAAACTTCAAGTGAAAAGTTCGCCAACTACGTTTTTTGTTGTGTTTATGATTTTCTCTTGTTTAAATATCATTGTTGTGATCATCAAGAAAATCCTTGAGACTTCTGTTACTGACTCGTGCATTGAATTGATAGACGGAACAAAAAATAAGTTGCGGAAAAATACGATTTCAAGTATCATATTAAATTCAATAGGTGTAACATTATTGGTAATTGTATCAGTAGTAACACTTTTCTCTTATGATATGTTGGAGAATACAGTAAAAAAGAAAATAAAAGATAGTTACTATAATAGTTGGGATGATTATGACTGGGATGACTTTGATTATGATGACTTTGATTATGACGATTGGGATTAGTAAATAAGATAGTGATGATCAATCGCTTTTATAAAATATCGCTGACAAACAAACCGGATTTAAGATTTCTTAAACTTAAATCCGGTTTATTATGTGCGCAGGGGCGATGAAAGGAAGATGTCAGCTTGTGCTGACCAGCGCCCCGCGCGTCGAGTAGAAGGGAACAAGTTCACCACCTATTCGATTATACACATGTCTGTATAAGGAAGAAAAATAGTGATGATCTAATTTGTTCTTATTGTACTTTACAATTTTGATAATAAAATGTATACTAAACAGTTGATTGGTTCCAATGACTTGGAAGGAGTTCAAAGAGAAGATGAATAAAGATTTAACAATCGGAAAACCGGAAATTGTTCTTTGGAAATTCTGCCTGCCACTGTTTGGCAGCATTATTTTTCAACAATTATATAATATTGCAGATAGCCTGATCGCAGGAAGATATATTGGTGCAAATGCATTGGCGGCAGTTGGTAATTCATACGAAATAACACTGATTTACATCGCATTTGCGTTTGGATGTAATATAGGATGCTCTGTGGTTGTTTCCAATCTTTTTGGTGCAAAAAGGTATAAGGATTTAAAGACCGCAGTCAGTACGACTATGATATCCAGTGGAATACTGTGTATGATTCTTATGATCATAGGATTTATGTTTTCGTCAGAATTATTAAGGTTAATTGATACACCGGAGAAATTGTTTGATGATTCTCTATTATATCTCAAAATCTATACGGGTGGACTTATATTTTTGTTTTATTATAATATAGCAACAGGTATTTTTTCAGCACTTGGTGATTCAAAAACACCTTTTGTTTTTCTTGCATTTTCATCAACTTCTAATGTATTTGTTGATATATTGTTTGTGAAAAAATTTAATATGGGAATAGCTGGCGTTGCCTGGGCGACATTTCTATGTCAGGGAGTGAGTTGTATACTGGCTTTGATTACGATCTTCGTAAGGATCAAAGCCATAAAAACAGAAGGAAAAGCGAAACTATTCTCAGCCACAATATTTAAAAAAATTGCAATGATTGCAATTCCGAGTATTTTACAACAAAGCTTTATCTCTATAGGTAATATTTTGATACAGCGGATTATTAATGGATTTGGCGAATCTGTAATGGCGGGATATTCCGCAGGAATTAAACTGAATAATCTTGTCATAACATCATTTACAACACTTGGAAATGGGATGTCAAATTTTACTGCCCAGAATATCGGAGCAAACAAACCTGACCGAATCAAAAAAGGACATTTGGGAGGCCTGATGATGGCATATGCGGTTAGTGTTCCTGTAATTATGCTATATTTGCTTCGTACTGAGACTCTCATAGGCATGTTTATGAAATCGGGAACAGATAATGCTGAAGCTGCCATAAAAGTTGGAAAACAGCTTTTGATGGTGATAGCACCGTTTTATTTTCTTTCAGGAACAAAACTAATAACAGATGGAGTTCTCAGAGGTGCAGGTGCAATGAAATTGTTTATGGCAGCTACATTTACGGATTTACTGCTTCGAGTTGTACTTGCAGCTGTATTTTCAAGACATTTTGGAGTGATTGGAATTTGGTGTGCATGGCCGGTAGGATGGGGAGTCGCTACAGCTATGTCGGTTGTATTTTATGCAAAAGGATTCTGGAAAAAACAATAGAATAATGATATGAATGAGACGAGGAGGATGGCTTAATGTCAAAATGCCCATTTTGTGGAAATGAAATTGATGAACATGATTTTATGTGTATTCATTGCGGAAATATATTGCCTGTAAGAGAGGATAACAGTGTTTTGAATCAAGAGAGGAATCAGGATTCTTTTGAAAATAAATTCTCAGGCGGTGCTCATCCGTATGAACAGAATAGTGGTGCGGATGCAGGAATTGGTTCGTATAGTCAAAGTAACGGATGGAATAATGGTATGAATCCATATGATCAAAGTAACGGATGGAATGGTGGAATGAATCCGTATGATCAGAATAATGACTGGAATAATAGCAATAATCAATATTCAGGTAATTATACCGGATTAAATACGGGATATGATCCGTATGGACAGAATAACGGAGCCGATCAAGGGTATGATCCATATGGACAGAATAATTCTTTAGTAGGCTCAAGTGATTATGGAAATAGTACATCATTTTCAACGGATGGAAGAAATAATAAGAAAAAGAATGTTAAAACAATTGCCGGAATGACGATTTTTATTGTTATGCTTGTAATTGGAATGAATATTTATTCGGTAGTTCAGCAAAGATCATATAAAAAATATGATAGCATTGTCAATCAGGCAGTAACTTCTGTGATAGAGGAAGACATTAATTCAATGTCACAAGTAATGGCATTCGATTTTGATAAAATTGTACGAGATTTTTCAAGTAATATGTATTCTCAGGTGAATGCGCTATTGATTCAGAATAATGAAAATGCTGTAAATAATTTGAAACAAGTTTACGGAAATAATTATACGATTAAGACAACAATCAAAGATGTAGATGAATTAACCGGAAAAGAAAAAAAAGAGGCAATTACCAGTGCCGAAAATGATATTGATTCGTTGTTTTATTTAGCAATGTCAAATCGAAAAGGTAGTGATTACATTAATGTTGATAAAATACATAAAGTAATACGGATCAGAGTCGATGTGGTCATAAAAGGTGATATTAGCAGTAAAAAGAAAGTATTCTGGGTAGATTTAATGCGATATATAGACCGAAATGAATGGAAAGTACTAGAAATATATGAGAAGCGTGAATGACGAATATTATTATGGCAAAGCCAGTGTTTATATTTTGATAAACACTGGCTTTCTGTTTTCAAATTTAGTGTAATATCTGAAACCACAGGCTTTTAATATGTTTTCAGCATCAGAAAAACGATAGCCAATATCCTTTGCACTATGGGCATCAGAACCAATTGTGATAATTTCTCCACCCAGTTCACGGTACCGTTTTACTATCTCCGGACATGGATTTGGTGCATTTAGACCGGAACGATAACCACTTGTATTGATTTCAATACCTTTTCCCATATCAATTAATTTCGCTAAGATCGTATCAAGAATGCCATGAAATTTTTCATAAGAGTAATTCTTGTTTTTGTTAGGACAATATCTCACTACATAATCGATATGGCCATAGACATCAAAATCATTGCAGTGCTCAAGATTTGTAATGATAGATTCGAAGTATTCCGTAAATGCCTGTTCATCTGTTTTTCCTTCAAAATAAGCAGGATAGTATGGATCGTATCCGTTAATCAAATGCGAAGAACCAATGACAAAATCAAAAGGATAAGATGTAATCAATTGATGAAGTTTCATTGCATGAACCGGCTCCAAACCCGTTTCAATTCCTTTTTTGATCGTTAAAACGCTAGCGTATTGTTTGGAAATCTCACAGAGCGTATTGAAATATTCGTCTG
This sequence comes from uncultured Lachnospiraceae bacterium, assembly GCA_902773095.1. Lineage (GTDB taxonomy): Bacteria > Bacillota > Clostridia > Lachnospirales > Lachnospiraceae > Bovifimicola. The sequence continues at coordinate 9,722 of CACYDA010000015.1, forward strand.
CGTTCAGTTCAAAAAGAACACCATCAGCATAAAAATCATAATCCTGATGATCGGTTATGCAGATTTCTTTTAATCCCAGTGAAACGGCAGAAGAAATGATATCGTCAAATTTTGCATTAGAGTCTCCTGAAAATTTTGTATGAACGTGGTAGTCAGTTAAGATCATATTGGCACCCGGTTCCAATTTATAAGAAGTAAAATGGATGTTCCTTTCTTTCGGATTTTTTAAATAAATCATAATTGTGATGATAAAAATGCAGTTTAGTACATAATCATTCAATCGATTAGCTATAGTATAACATAAAAAAAAATAATTTACATAAAAAATGGATAACAAATGAAAAATTGGTAAAAATATACTTGATATTTTCCCATAAATTAGGTACAATACACGTAGGTTAATTTTTGGGATAGGGCAGATGTGTCTGCTTAATGTCAAATTTTTAACAAACTTTTCAAAATTAATTAAAACTTTAGGAGGAACTTAAAAAATGGCAGTAAGAGTTGCAATTAATGG
>CACYDA010000016.1 GCA_902773095.1 uncultured Lachnospiraceae bacterium
TAACTTCTATTTATGCCCCTCCTCATCACAAGCCGGGAACAGTGCACAGAACGAAAATGGATGCACAGAATGAGAATTATCAGGACTGAAAAAATAGATGATTTGCCAGATTGTTTGACATATGATGATCAGGTGGCCTAACAGAAATGATATTGAAAGATACTGAATGATATCGGAGCATGTTACTGGAAGTAATCATAGACTGCAGTAATCGGAATGGTGGAAACTGGATCACGATTATTGCAGTTTATTTATAAGTACTGCATAGATAAAAATAAGGAAGGAGTATTATGATGAAAAAACTATTAGATTTTTTTAGACTGGATGATGTTGACGATGAGAAGGATTTAGAAGAAGAGGCTGAGAAGAAAAGAAGAAAATGGAATGGCAAGACTGTGTTTGGAATGGTTTTGGCATTGACTGCATTGGGGAGTGTGGCAGTATTCCAACATACGAAAAGAGATAAAGATGTTCAGGAGGAAGTCATAAGTCAAAAGCAGGTAACAAAAGAGGATGACAAAAATGTTTTACTCTAATTATGAGAAAATGTATGATTTAAACGGGAGTTATGCTGTGGCAAAAAGTAAGAAGACAGGTAAATATGGAATAGTAAGCTATGGTGGTCAGACAATAGCTGAATTTGAATATGATCAAATCGAAAGAATTAAAGATTCAGAGTATTTGCTTTTGAATGAAAATGGGAACCAGTCTTTAGCATACTTGCAGTATATTTCATTGGAACAAAATCCGGTATTTAAGGTGCTTTTCGCTTCTGCTGATGTATTGATCTAACACATATCGATGATGGTGTGATAGTGGAAAATCGTGTGGATGATGAAGAAACAGAGTATTACAGGATTTATCTTTTAAGCGGATACAAGATTGTTGATTACTTTGACATAACGCAGAAAGGTTATACTTCAAGGTGGTGTTGGCTTGATTAGAGGAGTTGGTATTAGTGGAGATTAGTAAAGTAAAAAAGGATAAAAGTGAAAGTAGTATTTCAAAGAATCAAATGAGTAATACAAGAAGGATTCTTCTTTGTATTCTTGCAGGTGTGCTGATGTCAGCGAATCTGAGATCATTTGTTCATACGGGGGGACTTCTCCCAGGAGGATTTTCGGGACTAACATTGCTGTTTCAGAGCATATGTAAGAAATTCTTTGGTTTTAAACCACCCTATGCATTGTTTTATGTGTTATTAAACATTTTTCCAATTACGTTGGGATATCGTAAAATCGGTAAAAAATTCACCACTTATTCATGCATCACCATATTGATCGTTGCATTTTTGACAGACTTGCTGCCTGTTTATGAGATTACCTCTGATACTCTGCTGGTAAGCGTATTCGGAGGATTAATCAATGGACTGGCTATTTCCATTTGTCTTACAGCGGGAGCCACCAGTGGAGGAACCGATTTTATTTCGATTTATATTTCTGAAAAATACAAGGTAGATGCATGGAATTATATTTTAATCTTTAATGCATGTATTTTAATTTGTGACGGTTTTCTGTTTGGATGGGACAAGGCGCTTTATTCTATTATTTTCCAGTATGTTTCAACGCAGGTAATCAATGCAAGTTACAAGAGGTATAAGAAGAATACATTGTTTATCGTAACCAATCATCCAAGAGAAATTGCAGAACTGATTGACAGAATCACTAGACATGGAGCTACGGAACTTGAGGCGGTGGGAATGTATGAGGGATTGGCAAGAAGTGTGATTTATTCTGTGATTGACAGTAGTGAATTAAAGATTATCATGAGAGAGATACATAATGTGGATCAAGAGGCATTTGTCAATGTATTGAGGACAGACCATCTGGTTGGCAGATTTTATATGAGACCGAACGATTAATTTAATATTATGGTTATCGTGTGCATTTCAAAATGTAAGTATTGTAGTATAAATATTTTGAAAATAGTTTTTTGTATATTGAGAAAAGTTTTATATATTGAGATAAGGCTTTTTATTTTGAGATTTGGGTGTAGGTGAGAATATGCGAGTTGCAATATGTGATGATGAAAAGATGTGGCAGGATAATCTGCTTACAAAATTGGAAAGTTTTTATGGAAAATTGGACATGGAATGTCAGTTGTTTTTCAGTGGAGAAGAACTATTGGATATGGTGAAGCAGGGGAAAGATTTTGACGTATTTTTTCTGGATATTGAAATGCCAAAGCTGGATGGAATCGGTACAGCGAAAGAGCTCAGAAGATTGGGGATAAATTCACCCCTCGTTTTTCTGACCAGCCATACGGAGATGGCTATGGAAGGGTATGAGGTTGCAGCATTTCGTTTTTTGGCCAAGCCGATTGTGGAAGAAAAACTGATGAAGGCACTGTCTGACATCGAAAAAATGATTTATGAGAAAAAAAGCATCCTTCTAAAGCAGGAAGGAGAAGAATACGTAGTAGAGATTAGTAAGATCATTTATGTAGAAGCACAGAATAATTCGGTGCGGTTTGTTTGTGAGGATCATGAATATACATGCAGAATGAAGATTTCTGATGCGTATGAAAAATTGTGTGAAATCCAGCCCATCTTTAGCAGGGTACACAGAGGGTATATTGTCAGTCTTTCTCATGTTAAGAAACAAAAGCAGAATGATATTTATATGAGTGATGGAAGTGTGCTCACAATCAGTAGAAGCTATGCAAAGGAGTTTCGGGAACAATTGATGGAATTTATTAGAAAAAATGCAAGATAATGTGAAGTAAATCTCCGAGAAAGAATGCAAAATAATGTGAAGTAAATCTCCGAGAAAAAATGCAAGATAATGTGAAGTAAATCTCCGAGAAAGAATGCATGATAATTTGAGAGAATAGAAAAAGGAATGTTTATCAATTTATGATGATATATTTAATAGTTTTTACACTTGAATTCTTGTATGATATTAGTATTTACTGGTCAATGTATCTACTTGTTTTGCAAGTGTTTGGTTATGAAGTGAAAGTTGAAAAGCAGTTAAGAAGAATTGTCACGGTGTTGTGCCCGGTGATGGCTGCCATGACGGTTGTCGAGTGGACAATGGAAGGGAAAGTACTTGTCACAAACAATATGATAGGAATGTTTTTATTAATTCTATACATTGGATGTGCAATGAAAGAGAAGCGATGGAAGGCATTTATGATTTCTTTTTCGTCGGCAATTATTGTAAGTTCATTTCAGCTGATTGTATCGGGTATTATTGGTGGGGCAGTGTATGACTATTTGGGAGATACATTAAGAATCTATTGTTTGTTTTTTGGCAATGTGTTTCTTGGTGGAGTTATGTTTATTTTCGGTGAATTTGCCAGAAAAAAGAGAAAACAGAAGATATCCCTGACAGGCATAATATTACTGCTATTTGTCAGCAGATTGCTAATTTTTTTCGTAGAGTGGCTTAAACCTATTGGATTTGATACCAGTCAAGAGGTGTTAGAGCAGTTTGGGAATAATTCCCAGAATCTGTATTATACCTATAGTCTGATTGTTTATGCAATCGTATTTATGATTGTCATTTTTTTGTTCGTCATTTTGATTCGTGATACAAAAACATCGTATTACCAACGAATGAGTATTGTCAATGAGAATTACCTTGAAGCACAAAAAAAACACTATGATGAACTGGTCAAATCGAATATGAATATCAGACGAATGCGACATGATATGAGAGGACATATTTTCTGTATGAATGAATTGCTTGACAGAAAAGATTATGATGAATTAGCAAAATACATTCATGCATTATCCGAAGAATTTGCTAAGTCTGAAATCAAAGTGAGAGTGGGAAATGATATTGCAGATGCGATTATCGCAGAGAAAATGCAGCAGGCAGAAAAGCAACACATCAAAATAGAAGTGGATGGGGATATGTCCGGAATCCAGATTGCTGCCATCGATTTATGTACGATTTTGGCGAATATTTTAGATAATGCCATTGAGGCAGTCAAAACAGATGAAGTGATACATCTGTCGTTTCAAAAGACAGAGAACTTTTTGCTGATTACCCAGACAAATCCAGTAGCTCAAAAGCGAAAGATAGTGGATGGGATGATTATAAGCAGCAAAACGGATCAGGAAATGCATGGTTTTGGAATTGCAAATATCAAATCTGCTGTAGCGAGGTATGATGGAGAATGTGAAATTTCATGCGAAGAAATCATCAGAGAAAGAAATGATGAAAATAAAAATGTAAGCAAATGTGTAGAAAAAGTTGTAAGCAAAGATGTAGAAAATGTTGTAGGCAAATATATAAGCAAAGATGTAGAAAATGTTGTAGGCAAAGATGTAGAAAAAGAAGTAAACCAAAAAACAAAGAAAGAAGCAAAGCATGAGGCAAATATAGATGAAAATAATGAAGCAAATAAAAATGTAAATATAGATGAAAAGAAAGAAGCGAAGAAAGATGCAAATAAAGAAGCTAAAAAAGATGCAAAAATAGATGCAAAAATTGATGCTAAGAGATATGAATTCAAAATAGAGATTATGATACCAAGGGAATAGAATATAAAATCTTGAAAGATGTTGGAGGCACAGAAAGATGAAAGTAAAAGTAATGAAGAAAGCACTGTTTTTCATATGCATATTGCAGATGATTTGTCTGGCAAGCTGTGGAAAAGAACAGAAAAGTGAAGGTAAAAAACAAGGTATAGCAGCTAATTCATGGCAGGATTATGTAGTAGAAATTGATGGGAATCTGATTACAGAGGGAGATTTAATGACTGACATTGAAGCATTAGGATACTCAACTACGGACGATGAGGATTATTATAATGCAGTCCTTAAGCCACAAGAGCAGACATGGGAAATTGAGTTTAAATATAAGGGAGTAGACGGTATTAATTTTAGCCAATATAATGACTCACAGGAAGAGTTGCCAAAGAAGAATTGTCATATGGAATCTCTGGTTATCAAAGACACGTTTTATACCCAGATTGATGTCACTTTACCGGGAGGACTAAAAGTCGAAGAAAATACCACAATTGATGATATTATAAAAGTATGGGGAGATTATTCCATTCAGAATGAACAATTCTTTATTTGGAAGAGTGATAATGGGATGATTGCTGGAATCTGGACAAAGGAAGATAAAAAAACGGTTTCCGAAATCAGGTATGCAGGATGGCATAATTCCATCAAGTGAAATAATTGTGTCAAGTAAAATAATTATGTCAAGTGAAATTATTTCGTTAAGTGAAATTATTTCGTTAAGTGAAATTATTCCGTTAAGTGAATAATTCTATCAAGTGAAATAATTCTATCAAGTAAATTAGTTTTGAAAATCCATTATGATAATCAATTATGGATGCAGGCAATAGTGAGATAAAAAGTGAATTGGATCAAATCGTCAATCATCTGTAAAGAAGAGAATGTGGCTAACAAAAGAGTAAAAAAAGCCGAAAAAGTTAGCCAAAGCAAAGTCCCAATGGACTAAAAGAAGAGAATGTGGCTAACAAAAGAGTAAAAAA
>CACYDA010000017.1 GCA_902773095.1 uncultured Lachnospiraceae bacterium
AGAATTAATCCGGTGACGAATCAACCGGAGAATCATTCGGGGATCGATATACCGGCACCGGCAGGTACACCGGTCAGTGCAGCAGCAGACGGTGTTGTGGCATGGGCAAACAGAAGCGGAACAGCGGGAAACTGGGTTGGCGTAGATCATGGAAATGGTGTGATGACGGTTTATATGCATATGTCAGGCTTTAACTGTGAGCCTGGTGATGTGGTGAAAACCGGAGATACAATCGGTTTTGTTGGTTCCACAGGTCAGTCGACAGGAAACCATTTGCATTTTAGTGTAAGAATTGATGGATTATATGTCAATCCAATTAATTTTTTTGGTTAAACTAAGGTAATTTCATAAAAACAATGTGATTGAAGAAGCATCAGGACAGCAATGATATGAGGAGGTACGTTTTGAGAAAAAAAATTTTATCTGTTGCATGTATGCTAATGTCCGCGATGATGGTGATCGGAGTTGCAATGCCGTTGAAGGCAACGAGTCTTGAAGATACAGCGGCGGGCATTGAAGAGCAAAAGAATAAACAAAATGAATTGAAAAACGGAATCGAAGACGCGGAACAGATTCTCGGTGAACTGGAACAATTGAAGAGTGATACAACAATCTATATTTCTGCATTGGATGATAAGATGGCGGGTATTACGAACTATATCATTGAGCTAAATGGTCAGATGGATGAAAAACAATTGGAAATAGAGAGCATTAATGAGACACTGATCGATCAGGAAAAAGATATAGCATCACAATATGAGTCGATGAAAAAACGTATTAAGTTTTTGTATGAAAATGGTCATACGGAATACATAGATATGCTGCTAAATTCTGGTAATATTAGTGAAATGCTGAATAAAGCAGAGTATCTTTCAAAAATTACGGAATATGATAGAAATATGCTTAATAAACTGAAAGAGACAAAAGCGAAGATCGAAACGACAAAAAGTACTCTCGAGCAGGAAAAAGAGAATCTGAATCAACTAAAAGTGGAAGCTCAGAGTGAGCAGGAGGAAGTTGAGAAGCTGGTTGAAGCAAAGGCAGAGGTGCTAAGAGAAACAAATGAAAAGATTGACAGTAAGCAATCGGAACTGGATACGATGGAAGGCGAACTGGCGGAGTCGGAGGCACTTGAGGCAGAGCTTGTAGAACTTGAGAAAAAACTTCAGGAACAGATGCGGCAGGAAGAAGAGAGATTAGAGCAGCAGAGGAAACTCGAAGAGCAGAAAAGACTTGAAGAAGAAAGAAAGCAGCAGGAAGAACAGAAAAAACAAGAGGAAGAGAGTAAGGCTGCAAAGCAAAAAGAAGAGGATGCTAAGAAGTCTGATGATAACAGTTCGAATCCTGATCAGAAGGATTCCGGGGGCAGTGATCAGAAAGATAGCGATACAGATAGCAAAAAGAGTGATTCTGATACGAAAAAGACTGACACAGGCAGTGAAATTCCGGATGACGGAGGTACAACAAAATCTTCAAATGGAAAATTCGCATGGCCATTGCCGGGATACCATTACATATCTTCCGGATATGTTTATAGAATTAATCCTGTTACAGGAGTAGCAGAATATCATTCAGGAATCGATATACCGGCACCGGCAGGTACTTATGTGCGGGCAGCCGGAAGTGGAACAGTTGCCTGGGCGTACAGAAGTGCCACAGCAGGAAACTGGATTGGCGTATATCATGGTGATGGTGTATATACTGTTTATATGCATATGTCTGGCTTTAACTGTTCGGAGGGAGATTATGTCAGCACAGGAGATGTCATTGGTTTTGTAGGGTCTACAGGAAGATCAACGGGAAATCATTTACACTTCAGTGTCAGAATCAATGGTTCTTATGTCGATCCAAATGATTATCTTAATTAATAACAGAAATGGAGATTATTTCTAATGAATAATTCTAATGGCAATAATAATTATTATGGTTATGGCAATAATGAAAACAATAATGGAGTAAATGGTTCCAATAGTGGATATAACGGATATATTGACAACCGAACCCCTGGAAATAACGGATATAATGCATATCAAAATCCGGGAAATAACGGGTATAATGCAGGTCAAAATCTGGGAAATAACGGATATTATGCAGGTCAAAACCCTGAAAATAATGGTTATTATAACCTCGAAAATCCTAAAGAAATGCAGATAAGAAAAAAAGCATATAAAAATGGTCTTATTACAGGAGCATTGATGGGAATCGCCGTGATCATGATTTTGCTGCTTGGTTCTAATTTTCTGATGAAGAAATTCTCAGACAAAGAATCAGAAAATTCTGCTACAACGATTTCAGATATGAATGGTGTTGAAGATAAGATCAAAACGATTGAAAAGTATCTTGGACAATTCTATTATGAAGATTATGAAGAAGAAACACTTACAAATGGATTGTATTATGGCATGGTAGCCTCACTCGGAGATCCGTATACGAACTATTATACGAAGGAAGATTACGAAGAATTGCTTAAGAGTACCAGTGGTGAGTACTGTGGAATTGGCGTTGTTGTGAGAAAAGATGAGAATACGGGAGAGATTGTTGTCTATCGGGTATACTCAAATACACCGGCGAATGAGGCGGGAATTCAAAAGAATGATATTATCTATTCGGTGGATGGTCAGATTATCCGGGATATTACAACAGATGAGCTTGCAAGAATGGTCGTTGGAGAAAAAAATACAAAAGTCGATGTTACAGTAATCCGTGATGGAGAAAAGCTGGATTTTACATTAACCAGAAAACAGATTCAGATTGATACTGTTTCGTATGAAATGAAGGAAGGAAACATTGGTTACATTCAAATTGAAGAGTTTGATACCGTAACACCAGATCAGGTGAGAGAAGCAATTGAAGCACTGAAGCCCCAGGGATTGAATGGAATTATCATTGATTTGCGAGACAATCCCGGTGGTGGACTTGGAGCTGTGAAAGAGATTGCCAGTATGTTTTTAACAGACAAAAAGTTGTTCCTTTATAGTGAGACAAAGCAGGGAGAAAGAACGGATTATTATACAACTGGCGACGTATTATTGGAAGATACACCGATGGTCGTTCTGATTAATGAAAACAGTGCAAGTGCATCAGAAGCGTTTTCGGGTGCAATGAGATGCTATGACAGGGCAAAGCTTGTTGGAACGACATCGTTTGGTAAGGGAATTATGCAGTCAATTTATCCACTATCAGATGGTTCAGCACTAAAGATTACAATTGGAAAGTATTTTCTTCCGGATGGAAGTAATATCCATAAGATTGGTATTACACCAGATTATGAAGTGGAAGCCGGGGAGGATGAAGAGACAGATCCACAACTGGAAAAAGCATTAGACATACTCAAATAATTGATTGCGTAAAGAAATAAAAACAGAATAGTATTAACCGTTGATCATCATAAAATGGCCTACAACAATGTTTGTATGCCATTTTCTATTTTACCAAATGTTTTTAGCAAATAGCAGCATTAGGTCTAATACAAAAAAATCAAATAAAGATATTGGATTTTTTTATAAAGTATGATATGCTATGGAGTATGCGAAAATATGTTCGATAGAAATCTTTTACTAAGTTTAAGAACGAAGTAGGTAGTAAATTGATTACTGATGAAAGACAGGAGGATGTCATGGATAAATTTATATTACATTCAGAATATAAGCCCACCGGTGACCAGCCTCAGGCGATTGAAAAACTTGTGAAGGGGTTTAAGGAGGGCAACCAGTTTGAAACTTTGCTGGGAGTGACAGGTTCGGGCAAAACATATACTATGGCCAATGTGATAGCGCAGCTGAATAAACCGACACTGGTGCTTGCCCATAATAAGACATTGGCGGCACAGCTCTATAGTGAGTTTAAAGAATTTTTTCCGGAGAATGCAGTGGAATATTTTGTGTCATACTATGATTATTACCAGCCGGAAGCATATGTCCCATCAACAGATACGTATATCGAAAAGGATTCTTCCATTAATGATGAGATTGATAAATTAAGACATTCTGCAACAGCAGCTCTTTCAGAGAGAAGAGATGTTATCATTATTTCCAGTGTGTCATGTATTTATGGCCTCGGAAGCCCGATTGACTATCAGAACATGGTGTTATCATTACGACCGGGAATGATCAGGGACAGAGATGAGGTATTAAGAAAACTTGTTGATATTCAGTATACGAGAAATGAGATGGATTTTAAGAGAGGTACTTTCCGGGTGAGAGGAGATACCGTTGAAATTTTTCCTGTGGTTTCGTCAGATCACGCCATAAGGGTGGAATTTTTCGGGGATGAGATTGACAGAATTACCGAAATTGATACTTTGACAGGAGAGATCAAGAGCAGGCTGGAGCATATTGCCATCTTTCCGGCATCACATTATGTTGTTGCACAGGATAAGATGAATGCAGCAATTAAAACAATTGAGGCTGAATTAGAGGAGAGGGTAAAATATTTTAAGAGTGAAGATAAGCTTTTGGAGGCACAGAGAATTTCTGAGAGAACCAATTTTGATATTGAGATGATGAGGGAAACAGGATTCTGTTCAGGAATCGAGAATTATTCCAGACATCTTGCAGGACTTGCACCGGGAGCAACACCACATACACTGCTGGATTATTTTCCGGATGATTTCCTGATTATGGTGGATGAGTCACATATTACATTACCGCAGGTAAGGGGGATGTATGCAGGTGACCAGTCAAGAAAGACAACACTTGTTGAGTATGGATTTAGGCTTCCTTCTGCGAAGGACAACAGACCTTTAAATTTTGAAGAGTTCGAGAGCAAAATCGACCAGATGTTATTTGTGTCTGCAACACCAAATGTGTATGAGGCAGAGCATGAACTGCTGAGGGCAGAACAGATTATCAGACCGACAGGCCTTCTTGATCCGGAAATATTTGTCAGACCTGTTTGTGGACAGGTGGATGATTTGATTAGTGAAGTGAATAAAGAAACAGCAAAGAAAAATAAAGTTCTCGTAACAACGCTCACCAAGAGGATGGCAGAGGATTTGACAGAATATATGAAAGAATCAGGAATCAGGGTGAAATATCTTCATTCTGATATTGATACATTAGAGAGGACAGAGATTATCAGAGATATGCGTCTTGATGTGTTTGATGTTCTTGTCGGAATCAATCTATTAAGAGAAGGTCTTGATATTCCTGAGATCACACTGGTGGCAATTTTGGATGCTGACAAAGAAGGATTTCTCCGTTCGGAAACATCTTTGATCCAGACAATTGGCCGAGCAGCCAGAAACTCTGAGGGACATGTCATCATGTATGCCGATACGATGACAGATTCCATGAAGAATGCCATAGAAGAAACAAACAGAAGGCGGGAGATTCAAAAGAGGTATAATGAAGAGCATGGTATTACACCTACGACGATTAAGAAGGCTGTGCGTGACAGAATCAGTATTACGAAAGAAGCAGTTGAAACTGTAGATAAGCTTGCAAAAGACCCTGAGTCGATGAGTGTGAAAGAAATTGAAAAGCTGATCAAAAAGATTACAAAAGAAATGCAAAAGGCAGCTTCTGAGCTGAATTTTGAGGCGGCAGCAGAATTGAGAGATGAGATGCTCAAATTAAAACAGCAGATTCATAATCAGTCGTAAGTCCCTCTTGAGGATATGCAGCTTACAAGCAGGAATGCATGTGCTGTTTTAGATAGGAAAAGGAAGAAAAGGAGTAATAGCTGAATCAATCAGCGAAATTGGTATTATGGATAATCATCAGATGACAGATAAGAATGAAATGAATTATGATATGAAATATGATATGGATGCGATCGACGTTGAAAGTGATGTTGAAAGAATGAATCATGTGATTAACAAAAAAGTAGTTAAGCCTGGAGAAAGACAGTTTATCAGAATCAGAGGTGCAGCTGAACACAATCTAAAGCAGATTAATGTTGATATTCCAAGAAATGAATTTGTGGTTTTAACGGGTTTAAGTGGTTCAGGAAAATCGTCTCTTGCATTTGACACGATTTATGCTGAAGGACAGAGACGTTATATGGAATCACTCTCTTCTTATGCAAGACAGTTTTTGGGACAGATGGAAAAACCGGATGTGGAAAGCATAGAAGGATTGTCTCCTGCCATTTCAATTGACCAAAAATCGACGAACAGAAATCCCAGGTCTACAGTGGGAACAGTGACAGAAATCTACGATTATTTCCGATTGCTCTATGCAAGAATTGGTATCCCGCATTGTCCAAAGTGTGGCAAAGAGATTATGAAACAGACTGTTGACCAGATGGTTGATCAGCTGATGCAATTGCCACAGAGGACAAAAATCCAGCTTCTTGCTCCGGTGGTGAGAGGACGAAAAGGTGAGCATGTCAAGATCATTGAGCAGGCAAAAAAAGCAGGATATGTCCGCATCAGGATTGATGGAAATATGTATGAGCTGAGTGAGGAGATAAAACTGGAGAAGAATAAGAAGCACAATATCGAAATTGTTGTGGACAGACTGGCAATCCGTGAGGGAATTGAAAAAAGACTGACAGATTCAATCGAAACAGTTCTCGGGCTGTCAGAGGGACTCATGATTGTAGACGTAGTGGATGGAGAGACAATGAATTTCAGTGACAGTTTTTCATGTCCGGATTGTGGTATCAGTATTGATGAAATACAGCCGAGAAGCTTTTCATTTAATAATCCTTTCGGAGCTTGTCCGGTATGTTTTGGACTTGGGTACAAGATGGAATTCGATGAAGAACTGATGATTCCTGACAAATCTTTAAGTCTGAATGAAGGGGCAATTGTGGCTATGGGATGGCAGTCAAGTGGAAATGAGGGAAGTTTTACACATTCTATCTTGAAAGCTCTATCGGATGAATATGGATTCTCTCTTGATACTCCATATGAGAAGCTGAGTGATGAGGCAAAACGTGTGATTATCCATGGTACAGGTGGAAAGTCTGTCAAGGTGCATTATAAAGGTCAGCGTGGGGAAGGTGTTTATGATGTGGATTTTGAGGGATTGATCAGAAATGAACAGCGAAGATACAGAGAGACCGGCTCTGATACAATGAAACAAGAGTATGAAGAGTTTATGACTGTAACACCTTGTCAGGAATGTAAGGGACAGAGATTGAAAAAATCATCCCTGGCAGTGACAATTGCTGATAAAAATATTTTTGAAATTACGTCTTTTTCTATTAGAGATTTGCATAGTTATCTTCAGGATATGAAGTTAAGTGACAGGCAGTTATATATTGGAGGAGAGATTCTAAAAGAGATCAAGGCTAGGATTCAGTTCCTGATGGATGTAGGACTTGATTATCTGACGCTTGCAAGAGCTACCGGTTCACTTTCAGGAGGAGAGGCACAGCGTATTCGATTGGCAACGCAGATTGGTTCAGGTCTTGTGGGAGTAGCCTATATTCTTGATGAGCCGAGTATCGGACTTCACCAGAGAGATAATGATAAGCTGTTAGCAACCCTTATGCATCTGCGTGACCTTGGCAATACGCTTGTAGTAGTAGAACATGATGAGGATACGATGCTGGCGGCAGACTATATTGTTGACATCGGTCCTGGTGCAGGTGAGCATGGGGGAGAGGTTGTTGCAGAGGGAACAGCAGAAGAGATTATGAAGAATCCGAATTCTATTACAGGGGCCTATTTAAGCGGCAGAATGAAGATTCCGGTACCAAAAGAACGCAGAAAACCGACAGGTTTTCTGACAGTCAAGGGAGCAAGACAGAATAATTTAAAGAATATCGATGTTCAGATTCCGCTTGGAGTGATGACATGTGTTACCGGTGTTTCAGGTTCCGGAAAGAGTTCTTTAATTAATGAAATTCTTTACAAGTCCCTTGCTAAAAAGTTAAACAGGGCAAGAACGATTGCGGGAGATCATGATGAGATTTTGGGAGTGGAACATCTTGACAAGGTAATCGATATTGATCAGTCGCCGATTGGAAGAACACCACGCTCAAATCCGGCAACATATACAGGGATTTTCGACCTCATCAGAGATTTATTTGCAGGAACGCCTGATGCGAAAGCAATGGGATATAAAAAGGGAAGATTCAGCTTTAATGTCAAGGGTGGAAGGTGCGAGGCATGTTCCGGTGATGGTATCATCAAGATTGAAATGCATTTTCTTCCTGATGTGTATGTTCCTTGTGAAGTGTGTGGAGGAAAGAGATATAACAGAGAGACACTTGAGGTGAAATACAAAGGAAAAAGCATCTATGATGTGCTTGATATGACAGTAGAGGAAGCAATGAAATTCTTTGAGAATGTACCAACCATTTACAGAAAAATTGCCACCCTTCATGATGTAGGACTGTCTTATCTGAAATTGGGACAACCGTCGACCACACTATCAGGTGGGGAGGCACAGAGGATTAAACTGGCAACAGAACTGAGCAGAAGGGGAACAGGCAAGACAATCTATATTCTTGATGAACCAACAACCGGTCTTCATTTTGCAGATGTTCATAAACTGGTAGAAATCCTTCGCAAACTATCAGAAGGTGGCAATACGGTAGTTGTGATTGAACATAATTTAGATGTTATCAAAGTTGCGGACTATATTATTGATATCGGACCGGAGGGTGGTGATAGAGGCGGTACCATCATCGCTAATGGTACGCCGGAAGAAGTTGCAAAGGTTAAGGAATCCTATACAGGTCAGTATATCAAGAAATATCTGGAAAAGTAGATTTATTTAAATGTGATTGATATGATAAAAGTTGAATCATATAAAATTAGAATCATATAAATGTAGAATCATATAAATGTAGAATCATATAAATGTGATTGATATGATAAAATTAGAATCCTTTTGTAGATTCTCATATTTTGCCCCATGCAAATTTAGTATTGATTTTACGATGGACAATCCTAATCCGTTGCCTTTTTGGTGACGGCTTTTGTCTTTGCGCATATAGGACTGCCAGATTTGTTTCAGCTCAGATTTGGTGAGATGACAATCTGTTTTCCGTTGGGAAACATCGAATAATCTGTGAGGAGTTCCTTCGCTAAATCATATAAATCAAAATCTTTCCGATTCAAGGTGATTTTGTAGGAATCCGATTTGCTGAGATTCAGCATGTTATGAACGAGAGTATTAATTTTATCTGACTGTTCAATAATTTTGTCTAAGTAATTGTCACGCTCATTGAACTTAGAAAAATGAACTTAGATCAAATAGGAATACAAGAACCGTGGATTAATATATATATATATATACATGATGTCAAGATCAAAAGTGAGAAAAAAGTAACATTATTGGCGATTGCGAATCTTTATTTTACATTGTGACAGTTGTGTACAATGCACAAAAGCATGGGATACTTTTGTACAATATAGACAACATATGTTATTTGAACTAGAGTTTCGCAATTACCTATAATAACATAACAATGGAGGAGATGAGGAATGCAGTTATGTTGGATCAGGTTTCTAAAATAAATGGAGTAATCAACAATTTTGTATGGGGAGTTCCTATGCTGATTCTGATTATTTCAACAGGTATATTAATGACTGTACGAACAAGTTTTTTTCAGATTGTAAGAGCAAGACATATCGGAAATGAAACATTTTTTGCGATTTTTAAAAAGAAGAACGTTACAAAAACAAAGGATAGGAAGGCAATATCACAGTTTCAGGCGCTAACCACGGCTTTGGCGGCAACAATAGGAACCGGTAATATTGCCGGTGTTGCAACGGCAATTACGGTTGGCGGGCCGGGAGCTATTTTCTGGATGTGGGTATCTGCATTTTTTGGAATGATGACAAATTATTCTGAAAATGTGCTAGGCATTTATTATCGAAGAAAGAATGATAAAGGCGAGTGGTCAGGTGGTGCCATGTATTATCTTAAAGATGGACTTGGCAGCCGGAAAGGGATGAAAAATATTGCTAATGTACTGGCTGTTCTCTTTGCTATTTTTTGTGTGCTTGCTTCATTTGGAATCGGGAATATGACTCAGGTGAATTCAATTGCTGATGCCATGAGGAGTAATTTTGGCATTCCCGTGCTCATGACAGGAATCGTACTTTCTATCATCGCTGCACTTGTGATTGTGGGTGGAATCAAACGAATCGGAAGTGTCACGGAAAAACTGGTACCGTTTATGGCATTGGCATACATTTTGGGCGCAATCATCATTTTTATTTCCAATTACAGACAGATTCCGTTTGTGTTCGGAAGCATTTTTAAGGATGCTTTTAATGGAGCAGCAATCGCCGGTGGAGCCGGTGGATATGTTATGAAAAGAGCTGTAACTATGGGATTTAAGCGAGGCGTGTTTTCGAATGAGGCAGGACTTGGTTCGTCAGTTATGGTGCATTCAGCTTCTGATGTAAAAGAACCTGTAATTCAAGGAATGTGGGGGATCTTTGAAGTATTTTTTGATACGATCATCGTCTGCACATTAACATCATTTGTGCTTTTGTCAAGTAGTGCAACAGCTCCAGGTCAGCGTGAGGTGTTTGATCATCTTACGACAAAAGAGCAGTATTTTAGTATTGCAGGACATATACAGGACAAGAAAGAAATCCCACTAATTGATAAAGAATACAATTATATGATGATTGAAACAGATGAGGATGGAAATGCAAAACTATATCAAGAAATCCCCCAAAATGAAATGACAGAAAATAAAACTACAGAAAATATTATTACAGAGAATATAATTGCAGAAAATAAAATCGCAGATAATGAAATTGCAGATAATGAAATCGCAGATAATGAAATCACAGAAAATATGAGTTCTGGTGGATATGTTGAAGTCAGAGCCTATGGTAATACCTATTATGTGAAAGTCAAACGGCAGGAAAATGCGACGGAAAATGATTATGTCTATACCAATATTATGACAGTGAAAGCAAATGCTGTCAGAGATGAGAATGGAAAAATCCAAACAGATGA
>CACYDA010000018.1 GCA_902773095.1 uncultured Lachnospiraceae bacterium
GAAAGAGGGATTTGAACCCTCGCGCCGCGTGAACGACCTACACCCTTAGCAGGGGCGCCTCTTCAGCCTCTTGAGTATTTCTCCTTATCTGAAAATCTTTAAAAAATATTTAGTTTTCGTGACGCAAAAGTAATTATACATTAACCAATTATCTTTGTCAACTATTTTTTCATTTTTTTATTGCATCTATATATGCTACAAATCTCTCCAAATCTGAATACGTAATTGCAGCCTTATTATCACTATCAATTTCCAATTTTCTTTTTGCTTTAGAGCCTGGTATAAACGGAAGCTGACCTTCCCTAATCATCTGTTTTGCAAATATTGTAATCGCTCCTGAAACCGACATGCCTAGTTCTTCACAGATTTCTGCAAATTCATTCTTAACATTTTCATCGATTGTAATCGTCAATGTTGTCTTTTTTTCTTCTTTTTTATTCGCCATTTTTAATACCTCAACAATACTTCTGACATAAATTGCTTTTTTCACATACTTTTAATTTCTATATTATTAAATGATGTATATGAGTTATTCTCTTCATGATTATCACTAAGATCAATTTAATACCATCTCATATAAATTATTTCCTTCTGAGTCTATCACTACAATTGCCGGAAAATTCTCTACTTCTAATTTTCTGATTGCCTCTGTTCCTAAATCATCATATGCAATCACTTCACTTTTTTTTATACTCTTCGATAGTAAAGCACCCGCTCCTCCAACAGCAGCAAAATATACTGCGTTATTTCTTACAATAGCATTTTTTACTTCTTCACTTCTTTTGCCTTTTCCAATCATACCTTTTAAACCTAAATCCAACATTTTAGGAGCATATTTATCCATTCTGCTTGCAGTAGTAGGTCCTGCTGACCCTATTGGTCTTCCTTCCCTTGCCGGTGATGGTCCCATATAATAGATTACATTGTTTTCTAAATCAATTGGGATTTGTTCTCCTTTTTCAAGTGATTCATACATTCTTTTATGTGCAGCATCTCTCGCTGTATAAATTGTACCTGTTATATATACATAATCACCTGATTTTAACTCTTTGATTTCACTTTCCAAAAGTGGTGCTGTAATATTTTTTTCCATTTTTCCAATCCTGTCTTATTTTCATAATTATTTGTTTTCATATGTATACAAATCTTTCTTACTGTGATCTAAGACATTTGCCTTTCTAATTTTAATAATTATTATTTTATAATTCTCTTGTCACATGCCTGTTTACATGACAGCAAATATTGATTCCTACCGGAAGGCCTGCAATATGGGTAGGATATGTCTCTATATTTACCGCAAATGCTGTATTGGTACCTCCCAATCCTCCGGGACCTATTGATAGCTGATTTATTTTTTCAAGTAATTCTATTTCCAATTCTTTCACATAAGGAATATCTGAATGAACACTTACATTTCTAGTTAACGCTTTTTTGGCAAGAATGGCACATTTTTCAAAATCTCCACCTATGCCGACACCTACCACCATTGGAGGACAGGCATTTGGACCTGCATCTTTTACTGCTGTAAGTACAGCATTTTTTACACCCTCTATCCCATCTGCCGGCTTTAACATAAATACCCTGCTCATGTTTTCACTGCCAAATCCTTTTGGAGCCATTGTGATTGTTACTCCATCTCCCTCAACAATTTCATAGTGAATGATTGCCGGTGTATTATCTTTTGTATTCTCTCTGATGATAGGATCATTGACAACAGATTTTCTTAAAAATCCTTCAACATATCCTCTTCTCACACCTTCATTGATTGCCTCTTCAAGACTTCCCCCTGTAAAATGTACATCCTGTCCAATTCTAATAAAAATAATTGCCATTCCTGTATCCTGACAGATTGGGATCATGTCTTCCCCGGCAATTACAAGATTTTCCTCTAAAGAATTTAATACTTTCTTTCCCAACTCACTTTTTTCACTTTTTACTGCATTTGCCAGACAGGCCTTCATATCATCTGAAAGAAAATGATTTGCCTCTATACACATTTCCCTAATATTTTCTGTAACTGTTTTTACATCTATTTCTCTCATGTTAGTTCTCCAATATTTATTCGTTTATCCGCTTTTCCTACTTTTTTTGAACTAATTCAAGCGGGTTGCTATAATAACTAACATTCCCGCCTGAATTTCATAATTTACCACATTAATTATTATCATCTGCGGTATTTGAATTTTCAACAATTCCGGCAGATTCTGACTCATTTTCGTCTTTCATTGCTGCATCCAGTAATTTTTCTAATGAATAATCTTCCACATGATCACTATAATCGTTATTCTTTGTTTCCTCAATAGAATAATTATCTTCTTTTTCTATTATTTTTACTGTTGTATCTTCTGAATCTTTTGGATTTTCTCTTACTTTTGCTATACTTGCAACTTTCACTTTTTGATTATCAATACTCATGAGCCTTACACCAGAAGTATTTCTACCAATTATTGAAACTGTATTGACAGGAAACTGTATAATAATTCCCTCATTTGTAATCAACATAACTTCATGCTCATCATTCACTGCTTTCACGCCAATTACATAACCCGTTTTATCATTGATTTTATAACACTTAAGTCCCTTTCCACCACGTTTCTGTCTCTTAAATTCAGATATTTGTGTTCTCTTGCCCATTCCATTTTCAGTAACAATTAATAGTGTATCTCCCTGATTATTAAATTGCATTCCGACAATTTCATCACCATCTTCCAAATCCATTCCAATGACACCCATTGATGTTCTTCCTGTACTTCTAACATCTTTTTCATGGAATCTGATACACATTCCGTACTTAGTAACCAGGAAAATCTCTTTCTCATTATTTGAAGTTTTCACTTCAATCAACTCATCATCTTCCTTAAGATTAATTGCCTGAAGTCCTGTTTTTCTCATATGTGAAAAATCACCGATATATGTTTTCTTAACAACACCCTGTTTTGTAGCCATGAATAGATATTTCTTCTCATCATAATTCTTTACTGCTATCACTGCTGATATTTTTTCACCCGCCTGCAGTTGGATCAGATTAATCAGTGCTATACCTCTCGCTGTTCTGCCTGCTTCAGGAATTTCATAAGCCTTTAACCTGTAAACTCTTCCAAGATTCGTAAAAAACATAATATAATTATGAGTATTGGTCATTAATAAATCAACAATATAATCATCCTCTATTGTCTGCATTCCTTTAATGCCCTTACCTCCTCTATGCTGACTCTTGAAGTTATCTACTGTCATTCTCTTAATATATCCAAGATGAGTTCTTGCAATGATAGTATTTTCATTCGGGATCAGATCTTCATCCGAAATCTCATCATCATATCCAATCATTGTTCTTCTTTCATCACCATATTTTTCTGCAACAATTAATATCTCTTCTTTAATAACACCAAGAAGTTTCTTTTTATCTGATAATATAGCATGAAGCTCTTCAATCCGGATTTCAAGTTCTTTCAATTCATTTTCAAGTTTTTCTCTTTCCAGACCTGTCAAAGCTCTCAAACGCATCTCAACAATACTATGAGCCTGCGCTTCAGTCAATGCAAATCTTTCTATCAAAGATTCTTCTGCTATCTTTACTGTTCTGGAACTTCTGATGATATTAATTACCTCATCAATATGATCTAATGCAATGAGAAGACCTCTTAAAATATGAGCACGTTCTTCTGCTTTATTTAACTCATATTTCGTTCTTCTTGTAACAACATCCTCCTGATGCTTTAAATAATACTTCAGCATCTGATAAATATTTAAAATTTTCGGCTGGTTATCGACAAGCGCAAGCATAATGACACCAAATGTATCCTGAAGCTGTGTATGCTTGTATAAATGATTCAGAATGATATTAGGGTTAACATCTCTTCTTAACTCAACCACTACTCTCATTCCTGATTTATCTGATTCATCACGTAAATCTGTGATACCATCTACTTTTTTATCTTTGACAAGCTCCGCAATCTTTTCAATTAATTTTGCCTTATTAACCATATAAGGCAATTCCGTAACAACAATTCTGTTTTTTCCATTTTCCATTGGCTCAATATTTGATACAGCCCTAACTTTGATTTTTCCACGTCCTGTCCGATAAGCCTCTTCTATTCCTCTTCTTCCAAGAATTGTTGCTCCTGTAGGAAAATCAGGTCCTTTAATCACTTCAAGTATTTCTTCAATATCAGTATCTCTGTCTTCATTTATTTTATTATCAATGAGTTTCACAACTCCATTTACCACTTCTTTTAAATTGTGAGGTGGAATATTGGTAGCCATACCTACGGCAATACCACTTGCACCATTGATCAAAAGATTTGGCACTCTAGCCGGAAGTACAACCGGTTCTTTTTCTGTCTCATCAAAGTTTGGTGTAAAATCGACAGTATCTTTATTAATATCTGCAAGCATTTCCATAGATATTTTACTGAGTCTTGCCTCTGTATAACGCATCGCTGCAGCCCCATCACCATCAACAGAACCAAAGTTTCCGTGACCATCAACCAAAGGATATCTTGTTGACCATTCCTGTGCAAGATTAACTAACGCTCCATAAATAGAACTATCACCATGAGGATGGTATTTACCCATTGTATCACCGACAATACGTGCACATTTACGATGCGGTTTATCTGGTCCATTATTCAACTCTATCATTGAATATAAAATTCTTCTCTGAACAGGCTTCAAACCATCCCTTATATCCGGAAGGGCTCTGGCTGCAATAACACTCATGGCATAATCTATATACGACTTTTCCATTGTCTTTTTCAGATCTACTTCATGAATTTTGTCAAATTCTTTTTCATCCATTCTATCATTACTACCTTTCCATTTTCTGATAATTAAATCTTTATCTTAATCAGCAAGTTCTTTAAAAAGTGTCTTCGATTATTTATCCGTTTAGTTAAGAAATACAAAAACACTGAAGCCTTTATATATCCAGATTAGAAACAAATTTTGCATTAGCTTCAATAAATTCTCTTCTAGGCTCTACCTGATCACCCATGAGTGTTGTAAATGTCAAATCTATTTCAGACTGTGTATCTTCATCAATGTTAACTCTGAGTAAAATTCTCTTTTCCGGATCCATTGTTGTCTCCCAAAGCTGTTCTGCATCCATTTCTCCAAGACCTTTATAACGCTGAATTTTATTATTCTGATCACGTCCCACTTCTTCCAAAATGCTATTTAATTCCTCATCACTATACGCATACCAGACTTTTTTGTTTTTCTCCAATTTATAGAGTGGAGGCTGTGCAAGATAAACATATCCCTGCTTGATTAGTTCTGGCATAAACCGATAGAAAAATGTCAAAAGTAAAGTTGCAATATGTGCACCATCAACATCGGCATCTGTCATGATGATAATTTTATGATATCTGAGTTTCGTAATATTAAAATCTTCATGAATTCCTGTACCGAAAGCCGTGATCATTGCTCTTATTTCAGCATTTCCAAGAATTCTGTCTAGTCTCGCTTTTTCAACATTTAAAATTTTTCCTCGCAGTGGAAGAATTGCCTGTGTAGCCCTATTTCGTGCCGTCTTTGCAGAACCTCCGGCTGAATCTCCCTCAACAATATAGATCTCACAGTTTTCAGGGTTTTTGTCAGAACAATCAGCAAGCTTTCCCGGAAGACTTGCACCCTCTAATGCGGTTTTTCTTCTTGCCAAATCTCTTGCTTTTCTCGCAGCTGCTCTGGCCCTCTGTGCAACAATTGATTTTTCACAAATAATCTTTGCAACAGCCGGATTCTGTTCAAGATAATACCTCATTCTCTCTGTAACAACAGACTCAACCGCATATCTCGCTTCCGTATTTCCCAGTTTCTGCTTTGTCTGTCCTTCAAATTGTGGTTCTTCAATTTTTACACTTATAATCGCAGTAAGACCTTCTCTGATATCTTCACCTGAAAGATTATCTTCACTATCTTTGAGGAGTTTATTATTTCTGGCATATTCATTAAAAATTTTAGTAATTGCACGCTTAAATCCTTCTATATGTGTACCACCTTCAGGTGTGTTGATATTATTGACAAAACCATAACATTTGTCGTTATATGCATCATTATGCTGCATAGCCACCTCTACTGCAACATTATTGACAGTCCCCTCACAGTAAATAATATCTTCGTAAATAGGCTTATCACCTTTGTTTAAGTAGGAAACAAATTCCTTGATTCCACCTTCATAGTGAAATACTTTTTCTTTTATTTTGATTTCTTTCTCTTCGCCATCTTCTGTATCTTCTTTTACCCTCATATCACGAAGAACAATTTTTAATCCTTTCGTTAAAAATGCCATTTCCCTCAGTCTTGTCTTTAAGACATTAAAATCATAAACTGTATCTTCAAAAATCTGATGATCAGGTAAAAATGTTACTTCTGTTCCTGTTTTGTCTTCAGGACATTCACCTATAACAGTTAAAGGACCTGTGGAATGACCTCTCTCATATCTCTGTTGATGAATTTTACCTTCACGATAGACAATCACCTCAAGCCACTCACTTAGTGCATTGACAACAGAAGCACCTACACCATGAAGTCCACCTGATACCTTATATCCTCCACCGCCAAATTTTCCTCCTGCATGGAGAATAGTAAATACTACTTCCACTGCCGGAAGTCCTGCCTTATGGTTAATTCCTACCGGTATTCCTCGTCCATTATCTTTTACTGTAATTGAATTGTCATCATTAATTTGAACATCAATCACAGTACAATATCCTGCCAAAGCCTCATCAACAGAGTTATCTACTATCTCGTACACAAGATGATGAAGACCTTTTGAAGATGTACTTCCGATATACATTCCCGGTCTCTTTCTTACAGCCTCAAGACCCTCCAGTATCTGAATCTGATCTGCACCATATTGATTATTTACATTCGTACTGTCACTCATTGTAATCCTCCATTTCGATTCTGCTTTTCCTACACCTTACCCATAAATGTTTATTTTATCAATTCATACAGACTTGCTGTACCATCTACAATCTTATAAATTTTATTTACATGAATCCTGTTTTCAATAAACTCATCTAAACCAGTGCATGTTACAATTGTCTGCGTATTATTGATACTATCTATCAAATAATTTTGTCTGTTACTGTCAAGCTCTGACATTACATCATCCAGAAGAAGTATCGGATTATCATTGATGATTCTTTTTACCAATTCTATCTCAGATAATTTTAATGACAAAGCTGCAGTTCTTTGCTGCCCCTGACTTCCAAATTTTCTCAAATCTATCTCGTTTAAGTAAAACCCCATATCATCTCTGTGAGGTCCTACATTCGTTGTCTTTAATTTAATATCTTTTTCTCTTGAATCTCTGATTTTGCTGTTCAATTCATTTTCTGACACATTTGGCTCATATTTCAAATGTATGATTTCTTTTCCACCCGTCAATTTTTTATGAATATCAATAATGAGATCATTGATCTGTAATATAAATTCTTCCCTTCTTTTGATAATTTTATTACCATAATCTGACAATTGCATATCCCATATATCAAGTGTATCATAAAGAGATTTGTCAAAATGAAAACTTAAATCTTTTAAAAGTTTATTTCTCTGACCGACTATTTTATTATAATTTACCAGATTGTGAAAATATACTTTGTCAATCTGGCATAATTCCATATCAATGAATCTTCTTCTCTCCGCCGGTCCGTTTTTAATAATAGACAAATCTTCAGGTGAGAAAAAAATCACATTAACAATCCCAAATAACTCACTGGCTTTTTTGATTGGTATTCCATTAATGGCAATCCCTTTCGATTTTGATTTTTTCAAATGGATATCTATCCTGTAAGGAACTTCATTCTTAACCACTTTCAGTTTAATGTGAGCCTCATTTTCATCAAAATTAATAATATCTTTATCCTTTGAACCCCGGTGAGATTTTGTTGTACTACACAAATAAAGTGCTTCTAAGATATTTGTCTTTCCCTGTGCATTGTCACCATAAAGAATATTCTTACCACTATCAAATTCAATTTCTAATTCTTTGTAGTTTCTGTAATTTTTCAATTCAAGAGCTTCAATGATCATATTAATCCTTTCAGTTACTGTTAATGGATCATATATTTGTTAATCATATAAATCCAGTTATTAATTAATTTTAATCTCCTCACCATTATAACTTACAATATCACCAGAGATCAGTTTTTTTCCTCTCTGTGTCTGAACTTCTCCATTAACCTTGACTTCACCATTCAGTATTACAATTTTAGCTTCAACACCTGAAGAAACAAGTCCGGCCGCTTTTAAAGCCTGACCAAGTTTAATATATTCATCTCTTAAATCAATTGTATACATCATATCCTCCAATATTTTTCAGCAATTCACTCTCTTTATCTTTGATTATCCTCTATTTACAGTTTTAAAATTGACTGGTAAAATGAGATAAATGTATGACTCATTTTCTGTTTTAATAAAGCATGGAGCTTTTGAATTTAATAAATAAATGTCTATTTCCTCATCATCTATTACACGAAGCGCATCAATAAGAAACTTAGGATTAAACCCAATCATCAAATCTTTTCCCTCTTTGCTGATAAAAATACTCTCATTCATAGACCCCATACTAGAGTCAATCTGCAGGTCTAATAATCCCTCCTGTATGGTGATAATGATCGGCTTTTTATCACTGTCTCTTAACAAAAGAGTAGCTCTGTCGATGGAATACAAAAATTCTTTTTTATTGATTCTGATCTTGGTTTCATAATCTGAAGACAACATCTGATTTATTTTAAAATATTCACCTTCAATTAATCTCGAAACAACAACTGTATGATCAAACTCAAATACAATATGGTTGGATGTAAAGAATATTCTTACTTCATCATCATTTCCACCAGTAATAATCTTAACTAATTCATTAAGTGTTTTACCGGGTACAATCACACTGATATCATCAAAAGATTGTTTTAATTCAATTTTTCTAATGGATATTCTATGACCATCCAATGAAACTACTTTAAATTCATTTCCTTTTACTTCAAATAATTCCCCGGTCATAATTTTATTGTTATCATTATCCGAAATTGAAAAAATAGTTTGTCTGATAATTTCTCTTAAGCTAAATTGAGAAAGAAAAATAAATTGATCTTTTTCGACCATTGGAAGATAAGAGAAATCTTCACCAGATTTACCAGGAATGTTAAATTTTGATTTTTCACAATTAATTGTCATCATAAAATTATTGTCAGTTGCTATAGTGATATCATTGTCAGGAAGCTTTCTGACGATTTCTGAAAAGATTTTTGCTTCAATTGCAATTTTGCCTTTTTCTAAAACTTCTCCTTCAACAATAGTTTCTATTGCAAGTTCCATATCGTTCGACGAAAATTTTATTTTATTTGTTGTAGCATCAATCAATATACATTCAAGAATTGACATTGTTGTTTTAGAAGGAACTGCCTTCATTACAATATTCACTGCATTTGTCAAATCAGACTTCTTGAAAATAAGTTTCATGTGGATACTCCTTTCAGGCCACGGCCATGTGAATATATATATAATTTAATTTAGTAGTATTAGTAATAGGGTATGTGGATTTGTTGAAAAGTACTTCAAACCCTCATGGTTGAGGGATTTTTGAAGTGGACAACCCTGTTTTTAAGATGTTAAATGGAGGGGGATAACCCCAAAAATTATCAACATGTGGATAATGTGGATAAAAAGGATAAATTAGTTATCAACATGATAGTAACATGGATATCAACAATTTATCAACATCTATATGTGTTCCCTGTTTTTCAGTGATCATGTAATTGCTGCCTATTGAGAAATGATTATTATGGAAACAATCATTTTTAAAAAACAAAATCAGCTTGGTAAAATTTTCTTTTTAATTACTTCAATTGTATTATTCAACTGCTCATTTGTCTGAATATCAGCTGAAATTTTTTCATAACCATGTATGACAGTAGAATAATGTCTGTTTCCTATTAAAGATGCAATATAAGAATAGGAATCTTCTGTGAGAAGACGACATAAATACATGGCAATCTGTCTTGGAATAGCGATATCCTGACTTTTCTTCTTTGATGCAATATCCGTATCAGCAAGTCCAAAATGTTCAGAAACCATTTGTATAATCAGAGGACTTGTTACTTTGATCTGAGAATTAGGTACGATAGAATCTTTTAAAATATCTTTGGCAAGTTCTAAGTTAATCTGCAAAGGTGAAATTTTTGAATAAGAAATCACTTTTGCAAGAGCACCTTCTAATTCTCTGATATTTGAAACAATATTGGTTGCGATATAATCTAAGATATCATCATCCATATAATAGTCTTCCAGTTCGCATTTTTTTTGGAGAATAGCCATTCTAGTCTCATAATCAGGAAAAGAAATGTCTACTGAAAGTCCCCATTCAAACCGGTTTCTTAAACGTTCCTCGAGCATTGTAAGTTCTCGAGGTGATTTATCAGAAGAAATGATGATCTGCTTTTTAGATTCATGTAAAGCGTTAAATGTATGGAAAAATTCTTCTTGTGATCTTTCTTTTCCAATAATGAATTGAATATCATCAATAAGCAAAACATCGATGTTTCTGTATTTATTTCTGAATTCATTAACTGCAATGGTATTTTGGTTTTCATTACGAATTACGTTGATCAGTTCATTTGTAAAAGTCTCACTTGTTACGTAAAGAACTTTTTCTTTAATATGATGTTCTAATATGTAGTGGCCTATGGAATGCATTAAATGTGTTTTGCCAAGTCCTGAACCACCATATAAAAACAGAGGGTTTCGTATTTCACCGGGCGCTTCAGCAACTTTAAGAGCATAAGCATGGGCAAAATTATTGTTTCCTCCAACTACGAATGAATCAAAAGTATATTTAGGGTTAAGATTCGCTTCTCTGAGTTTTAATTCGAGAGAATTATCTTTTATTACAGTAGTATTATATTTATTATTATTATTACTATTATTATTATTACTATTATTACTATTATGTGATGATGGAAAATCTGTTTTCACTTCATTAACCTTATTAGGTGATAAAAATTCGATTTCTACCTCTTCATGCATAAATTCAGTAATTGTTACTTTAAAATACTTTGTAAACTTCTTTCTAATGTATTCAAGTGCAGGTTCTTCATCCACTATGATTGTGACGATTCCGTTTGAAACGGAGTGCAATTGAAGAGGTGAAAGCCATGTATTAAAAGAAACATCAGTAATATCGTATTCCTGTTTGATATAGTCAAGTATTTCGTTCCATTTGTTTTGTAATGTTTCTAACATCTTTTCATAACCTTTCTTAATCCTAAGTATGTAGTAAATCGTTAAATATTTATTATTATTGTGCTTATTTTAGAGTTCAAACCAATACTTCTAAAGACACCAATAAAACATATTTATCAATTTTGATGATATAAATATGTTTATCAAGGTCAACGATGTAATATTGTATTAGAACCCATTCTAAGAGAATGTGGCATAGATATGTGGATAAAACTAATTAGAGTTACTAAAAAGTACATAAATCCACAATTAATCACAGTATATATTCTATAACAAAATTGGTAAATTTTCAATGAGAGATTTTAATTATATGTACACATTTATATAGGAAGAAACTAAAACAATTATTATGTGGATAACTTTGTGGACAACATGGATAACTTTTTGCCAAAAAATAAAAATATCCTTGTAAAATCAATAAAAATAGGTAATTTAGAAATATTCTTAAGATGTTAATAAAATTTATGAAAAATGAAGAAAAGTGGTTTACAATAAAAGTTGTTATTTATTAATGTGAATTGTGTATAAATTTAAATTAACATTATCAATATAGATAAAATCATTGAAATATTAGGAATTTATGGAAAGAAAAATATGTTTATCCACAAGTTATCCATGTTTTATGGATAACTTTATGTAAATCACGATGGAATATGGATTATGTGGATAACTTTATCCATAAAAAAAATTTTATTACTTGAAAAATAAAAAAGTGCTTGACTAA
The DNA here is from genome assembly GCA_902773095.1 of uncultured Lachnospiraceae bacterium. Classification (GTDB taxonomy): domain Bacteria; phylum Bacillota; class Clostridia; order Lachnospirales; family Lachnospiraceae; genus Bovifimicola. The sequence goes on from CACYDA010000018.1 coordinate 11,969, forward strand.
ATAGCCAAATTACAATATAATTCATATGATATTTTCCAATTTTATAGTTCGATGTATAGGAGGTGTGTTCGATATGAAGATGACATTTCAGCCAAAAAAGAAATCTAGATCTAGAGTTCATGGTTTTAGAAAGAGAATGAGTACTTCAAGCGGAAGAAAGGTTTTAGCAGCTAGAAGATTAAAAGGAAGAAAGAAGTTATCAGCTTAGACCGCATTTTATTGTGGTCTTTTCTTCTGTATGGACTAATAAACAATGAAAGTGATTTACATTGTTAAATCACAGCAAGAATTAAGTGATAGTAAATATCAATATATGTTAGATCAATACGCTGTATATACTGTAACCGGATTGAAGGTACAGTATATACTGTTTTATTGTATTGATTGATTTAATCTGTTATATGGAGTAATTATATAAATGAAGAATTTTAATTCTATAAAAAAGAATAGTGAATTTCAGAATGTATATAAAAATGGAAAGTCTTATGTTAATAGAAATCTTATTATGTATGTGATCAATAATAATCAGAAAACAAGTAGAATTGGAATATCAGTAAGTAAAAAAGTAGGTAACAGCGTAGTAAGGCACAGGCTTACCAGGTTGCTCAGAGAATGTTATAGATTAAATGAAGATCGATTTCATAAATGTGTGGATATCGTAGTTGTTGTCCGTGTGAATGCAGCGGACATTAGTTATGAAGAGATGTTATCATCATTTCTTCATTTATGCAAATTACACAATATTTTAGAAAAGATGGTGTAGCTTTGAAAGGTTTTAAGGATATTTTTAGAGCATTGTTTCATTTTATTTCAACAATTTTTAAAAAGATATTTATTTTAGGTATCAGATTTTACCAGATCTATTTGTCTCCGTTAAAAAAAACGACACACTGCAGATTTATACCAACGTGCTCACAATATGCGATGGAAGCAATTGAAAAATATGGACCTGTCAAAGGTACGTTTTTGGGTTTAAGAAGAATATTAAGGTGCAATCCGTTTTCAAAAGGCGGTTGTGATCCTGTTCCATAAAGGAATATCCGGAGGTTATTGATGTTATTAAATAATATTTTTTTGACACAGAATAGTACACCTATTATAGGATTTTGCGCGAGAATACTTGGTTATGTAATGAGTTATATCTACCAGTTTTTCAGCAAAGGAATGAATATTGAAAATATTGGTTTGTGTATTATTGTTTTTACGTTGATTGTTAAGCTGTTGATGATACCTCTTACAGTAAAACAACAGAAGTTTTCAAAACTTTCAACTCTTATGAATCCTGAATTGCAGGAAATACAGAAAAAATACAGGAATAAACGTGATACAGAATCGATGATGAAAATGAATGAGGAAACTCAGGCGGTTTATCAGAAGTATGGAACTTCACCAACCGGAAGTTGTCTTCAATTATTGATTCAGATGCCAATTTTATTTTCATTATATTACATTATAAGTAGTATCCCGGCTTATGTCCCTGATGTGTACAATCATTACAAAGATGTAAGTCAGGCAATCGTTGCAGATTACGATTATTATAAGTACATGAACAAAGCATATGATAAGTATGTTAAAGAAGATGATCAGACTGACCAGTACAAGTATGTCGATGAAATGCTTGATTCGTTTAATAAGATTTCTGAGAAAAAGGTAGTAGATGTACTTGCAAAGTATTCTACAAAACAGTGGGATGATCTTATTAAGAGTTATGAAAATATAGATGGTATGGCTAATGATTTATCTTCAGTAAAAGAAAGTGAATGGAATGAACTGATTGATGAGATTAGCAGTGAGACAAAACAAGACAAGATTAAGAAATTGTCAAAAGCAATTCAAGCTGGTGATTTATCCAAAATCTATGATGATACAGAAAAAACGCAGACATTGAATTCTGATTTTTCTGAAAATGTAAAGAATAATAAAACCAAGATTATGAATATTAACCAGTTTGGTCCGATTAATCTTAGTCAGTCTCCAAAATCTGTGATGGGAATTGCATTGATTATCCCGATTCTTTCATTTCTCATGCAATGGCTGAGTGTGCAGATTTCAATGAGTTCAAATAAAGATCAAATGAAAGATAATCCAATGGCAAGTTCAATGAAAGTCATGAATATTATGATGCCTTTGATGTCTGCATTTATCGCATTTACAGTTCCGGCAGGTCTTGGACTTTATTGGACTTTTACCGCATTCTTCCAAGTAATTACGCAGATTTGTATTAATGCTTATTTTAAGAAAATTGATGTACAGGATATTATCAACAGTAATGTTGAAAAGATGAATAAGAAAAAAGAAAGAATGGGTATTGATACAAATAAAGTATCAGATGCCGCATCAACAAACACAAAGAATATTAACAGTAAAGCGAATATGAATAAAAAATCCGAAAAAAGCAGTAATTCTAAGAATAACAATAATAGCAAGGATAATAAGTCAGAATCTGTTAAATATAAAGCAGGAAGCATGGCTTCAAAAGCGAACATGGTTAAAGAATATAATGAGAAGAACAGAAAGTAGGGTGTAGTAATGGAATTTGTTGAATTTACAGGAAAAACAGTAGATGAGGCAGTTACAACAGCCGCATTAAAGTATAGTGTACCAAGTGATCAGATTGAATATGAAGTTCTTGAAGAGGGAAGTAACGGTATACTTGGAATTGGTAGAAAACCTGCTAAAATAAAGGCTAAAAAAAAGGTGGGCGTTACAGATATTGCCAGAGAATTTCTTGATAACGTATTTAATGCAATGAATCTTGTGGTTGAAACAGAGATTCATTATTCTGAAAGTGACAGGACAATGGATATTAATCTTTCAGGGGAAGAGATGGGTCTTTTGATTGGTAAAAGAGGACAGACAATTGATTCATTACAATATCTTGTAAGTCTTGTTGTGAACAAAGAAAGTAAGGAATATATCAGAGTAAAAGTTGATACAGAAGATTACAGAAACAGAAGAAAGAAAACACTCGAAGAATTGGCAAAAAATATTGCCTATAAGGTAAAGAGAACAAAGAGACCTGTTTCATTAGAACCAATGAATCCTTATGAAAGAAGAATTATTCATTCAGCTTTGCAGAATGATAAATATGTTACTACTAAGAGCGAGGGTGATGAACCTTACAGACATATTATTGTATTGCTCAAAAAATAAAATAATGTAAAAATTAACTGGAATGAAA
>CACYDA010000019.1 GCA_902773095.1 uncultured Lachnospiraceae bacterium
AAGGCTTAACCATAAAGGTCTGGGAGATGTTTGAAGAAAGAGAAGTTTGATAATGTGTAGTTTTGAAGGTACAGAAAACCGGATAGAAAGAGAATAGATTTAGAAGAACAGATTTGAATCTGTTCTTTTTTTTAGTACACGCACCGCATTTGGAATGTTCCGACTTCGTGGGATGTGATGCATAAAAAATTGAAAGAAAGTTCTAGTTGACATTTACTAATCAAGATGATATCATAATGATATCAAATAAATACACTGTATTTTATAATATAGGAACATTTATTGATCAAAATGATAGAAGTTTTTACGATCTGCAAGGAGGTAGTTTAGATGGAAGAGAAAATTTTAAAAAAGAAGAAAAATGGTATGACAGTATTATTGTTGACGATTTGTATTTACATATTGGCGATTGCGTCATTAATCATAGGAGTCAAACTTGACGAAAATCCTTTGATTATTGCACCAAGTATTGCAGTTTTATGTTTGGCATGGATTTTCTTTTGCGGATTAAAGGTGCTAAAACCACAAGAAGCATTGGTACTTACATTATTTGGAAAATATGTCGGTTCATTAAAGGAAGCAGGTTTTTATTATGTTAATCCATTCTGTATCGCAGTCAATCCTGCGGCAGATACGAGACTGAGCCAAAGTGGAGATGTTAATTCCACAAAAAGCGCAGGTGCATTATCGGTTGCATTGAATGCGGATGGCATACAGCAGATTAATGTTTCACCGACCGGCAAAAAGATGTCACTTAAAATCATGACTCTAAATAATAACAAGCAGAAGATTAATGACTGTCTGGGAAATCCTATTGAGATTGGAATTGCGGTAACATGGAGAGTCATTGATACGGCTAAGGCTGCATTTAATGTTGATAATTACAAAGAATTTTTATCATTACAGTGTGATGCAGCATTACGAAATATTGTGAGAATCTATCCGTATGATGTGGCGCCTAATGTAGATACCACCGGTGATGGTATTGCTGATGAAGGAAGTCTTCGTGGCTCGAGTGATGTGGTAGCAAACAGAATAAGAGAAGAGATCCAATCTAAGGTAACAGAGGCGGGAATTGAAATTATTGAAGCAAGAATTACATATCTCGCATATGCTACAGAAATCGCAGCTGTTATGCTTCAGCGTCAGCAGGCATCTGCAATTATTGATGCAAGAAAGATGATTGTGGATGGAGCAGTTGGCATGGTAGAAATGGCATTAGAGAGATTGAATGAAAAGAATACAGTGGAACTGGATGAGGAGCGAAAGGCAGCTATGGTTTCTAATCTTTTAGTAGTACTTTGTGGAAATCATGATGCACAGCCGGTTGTCAATTCAGGAAGTTTGTATTAAAATAGTACCTGATAAGTAAACCAAAGTCATAAATGTATGGGAGTTGATCTAGAGAATGGCAGATAATAAAAAACAAGTCCCCTTAAGATTGTCGACAAAGCTTTATGATGCCATTGCAGCATGGGCAGAAGATGATTTCAGATCTGTCAATGGTCAGATAGAATACTTACTTACGGAATGTGTCCGACAGAGAAAAAAGAATGGAAAATATGTTTCTGACGAACTGGATATTCCTCCGGAGTTCGATATAAAATAGTATGCAAAAAGAGGATATTTTGTTAAAATAACATTTGATATCCTCTTTTTGCCATGTACATTGTGTGAATGGCAAAAGAAAAATGGATTTAATAATAGAATGACCGAAAACAGCACTAGGAGGAATGTGAATGGCAGATAAGTTTTATGCAGTTAGAAACGGGAGAAATAAAGGGATATTCTTTGATTGGGAGGAATGTAAGGCACAGGTACATGGTTTTGCCGGTGCAGAGTATAAAAGATTTAAGACTATGGAGGAAGCAAGGAATTATATTCAAAATGGAACTCAGACAAATTTGAAAAACAAAAAGCCTGCCGCTATCAATCAACAATCAATAGAAGAAGATACAATTATTGCCTATGTGGATGGAAGTTATAATGGAAGCGAGACGGATTTTTCGTATGGTATGGTTATATTGGATGGAAAGCAGGAATTGAAATTTAGTAAAAAGATTTCCAATCAGCAACTTGCTTCTATGAATAACGTGGCAGGTGAGATTGCCGGAGCCATGGCGGCAATGGACTATGCTGTTTCACATAATAAGAAGAAAGTAATGATTTATCACGATTATGAAGGTATCGCAAAGTGGTGTTTAGGGGAATGGAAAACAAACAGAGAGGGAACGAAGGCATATAAGCAATATTATAACGAAATGGTAAAAAAAGTTGAGATAGAATTTGTGAAAGTGAAAGGTCATTCGAATGATAAATACAATGATCTGGCGGATGAGCTGGCAAAAGATGCGTTAACCCAAACTGAATGACAATTCAATTGAAAGCGATTCTATTATAAAGTAGAATATAAAAAGGCAGAAGTAAGATTATTTTAAAAGAAAAGAGGTAAAAAACATGTCATTAGAAGTGAAAAATATAGTAAAAAAGTACGGAGAAAAGACGGCAGTGAATAACATAAGCTTTTCGATGAGTGAACCTGGTGTTTATGCACTTTTGGGAACCAATGGTGCAGGAAAGACAACCACGATCAGGATTATTCTGGGAATGCTTTCAAAGGATAATGGAGAAGTATTGTGGAATAACAAAGAATTAAATGTTGTGGAAACCAATATAGGATATCTTGCAGAAGAGAGAGGTTTGTATCCAAAATATACATTGATGGATCAATTGCTCTATTTTGCAAAATTGAAGAAAGTACCAAAAGAAGAAGCAAAGAAAAGAATTAAATATTGGGCAGAAAGACTGGAAGTAGAAGAATATATTTATCCAAAGGCGATGAAAAATAAAAAAGTGAAATCTATGAATGCTGACCAGTTATCAAAAGGAAACCAGCAGAAAATTCAGTTGATGGCAGCACTCATTTCTGATCCGGAATTAATTATATTGGATGAGCCACTCAGTGGTTTGGATCCGGTGAACGCTGACTTATTTAAGTTGATTATCAGAGAAGAAATAGAAAAGGAAAAGTACCTGATCATGTCAAGCCATCAGATGGCGACAATTGAGGAATTCTGTACCGATATCACGATTTTAAACAGAGGAAATGCAGTACTTAGTGGAAATCTGGATGACATCAAAAAAAGCTATGGAAGGGTCAATATGCATGTAAGATGCGAAGAAAATATAGAAGGAATTATTACAAAATTTGATTTTACAGAAGTAAATAAAAATGCAACTGAATATGAGATTAAAGTGAAGAGCGAAGAACAGGCGATGAAGTTTTTGAGTGAGATTGTCAGTCAGAAAATCAATATAATAAAATTTGAACTGAGAGAACCTTCACTGCATGAAATTTTTGTGGAAAAGGTGGGAACAAGTCATGAAGAATAATTTACTGGGTTTAAAAGAGATTTATACTTTTACTGTATCACAAAGTTTAAAGGCAAAATCGCTTAAAATAGTAACAATTATCATGTGTGTTCTGGCACTTTTTTCGGTACCGGTAGTCTCTCTGATTCGTCAGGACGACAAGGAAAAACATACCAATATTAAAAGAATAAAAGTGGTGGATCTGACGGAATTTCATATTCTTGAAAATATGGATGTGTTGAAAGATGAAAATCTTAAAATGAGTGATACAGATGAGTTAGACGAAAAGAAAGAAAAAAATATCTATGCAGGTATTATATATGAGCCGGCAGAAATCGATTTCTCAAAGATGGATGGAAATACGAAGGCAAAAGAAATCTATACATTTGATAAGAATGCAGATTATGTGTATATGAACATTGTTTATCTTAAAGGTACATTTCAGACAGAAATCATCTATAGTAAAGAAACGAAAATTGATTCTGATGATGTGGATAATTATAGTAAATTTTTTGAAACAAATTTTAAAAATCTGATCATTAAAAATATCACACTGGATAAAAAACAGCAAAAAATTGTAGATTCTGCCAATGTGATTATTGATCAGAAAGAATTAGAAAAAGAGGATCATTCAGTAGATGGAATGGATAAGTCAAAAGATTATCAAAAAGGAAAATATCTTGTAGTATATATCCTTGTATCTGTAACATTGTTTATGCTTGCATTTAGCGGTGAGAGAGTAGGAATGAGTATTGTAACAGAAAAAGCATCTAAGGTAATGGAATATCTGCTCACTTCTGTAAAGCCAATGGCGATTATATTGGGAAAAGTATTTGCCAATATTACGGTTATGTTGATACAGATTTCTTCGGTAGTGATTTCCTTTATCATATCAATTATGGTGAATAGTGTGATTTTTCCAAAGGGCGACGGGATTGATGTTCCGGATTTCATGGTAAAAGTTTTAAAAGCTTCTAACTTTCCGGGTGTGAATTTCTATAATATCGTATTCGCCATCATCATTTTTATGGGTGGATTCCTATTGTATGGTTTGATTGCCGGTCTTGCGGGTGCATCAGTAAGTAAGTTGGAAGAAATTGCAGAAGGAATGAAATTATATTCCCTTGTAATGATTATTGGGGGCTATATCTCAATGTTTATGGTAACGAGTAATTCTTATCTCAAACCTTCTGTACTTAGAAGTATTGTGGTTATCGTTCCTTTTACAGCAATATATATCACTCCGGGACTGATTATTACAGGATATTTGAAAGTAACAGAATCGTTAATCAGTATTTTTGTTTTATGCATCTGCATTGTGTTGATGATTAAATTTGTATCAAATGTATATGAAAGTATGGTGTATTATAATGGAACACCGATGAAATTAAAGGATATCATCAATATATCAAAACAAAAAAAAGCAGGAACGAAGGAGAATATGACGGAAGTTAACAAAGAAAGCAACAGGGATGTTGAAAAAGATGGTGAGGAAGGAGGAGAACAATAAATGAATCATACAATGTTTAGAGGTTTAAAAGAAGTATTCGGCTTTACGTTTGAACAGAATGTAAAAGCTAAGTCGTTTAAAGTTGCTTTGATTGTGGGTTCTGTTCTTTTATTTACGGTTTTCTTTGGAATCAACATGGGCATAGGTGCCTATAAAGATTCAAAGGCAGATAAAAAGGATAAAAAGAATCGTGAGAGTCAGA
>CACYDA010000020.1 GCA_902773095.1 uncultured Lachnospiraceae bacterium
TGTCCACGGTGTATCGTTTCCCTTTCAAAATCAAGGTCTTTATAGTTTGCATATAGCAAAATTGTCATAAAGACATGAAAGGTATTGTGGTTTTTCCACCACCGCCATTTTTTCATGTTCCTGCTTATTTTTATAAACCCCAAGTTCTTCTCTGCCATTACCAACCCTCGCAGTCTCTTTCCCGTTCTTTGTACTCATCGCAGTAGTCATCATCGTCATGGTCTTCCTCGTCCAGACTGCACTGACAGCCATAATAATGATCACAGTACTTGCAGCACGGTTCATACTCATATTCATAAGCATCTCGGTACATTCTGTCATAATGGGCCTGTACTTCTCTATCAAGTTCAGACTCACTCATATCAAACAAGTGTCTTCCCATATTAGTCACTGCCTTTCCATCTCGGATATATATTTTCCAACAGTTGCATAACATCAAGGCACAAATCAGCCGGAATTTTAATCTTTCTGTTATTCAGTTCTTCACACTGTTCCCACGGGCAGTCTTTACATTTTGGTTCTGTTATACAGTTTCTAAAAGCTTCGATTATTTTAGGCCCGTTCATTACTCTATCCATATATGTGATTCTGTCACTCCTACTTCACACTGTTTTTTTACGCACTCTTCCAGCGTACCGGAAATGATAGTCCTGATTCCATTTTTAATCACATACCCGGTATAATAAACCTCATCTTTAACTGCCGCCTCACACTTCGGGCAGACCTGTTTTCCTTCCGGGATTTCACTGCCGCAGCAGACACAATTCTCACTCATTTTTTTACCTCCATTTCTGTCTCCCATTTCCTGCAAGCAAAAACAAACTGATATACTTCACCAAAGTTTCTATGTTCAAGACATTTCAGTAAGTCCTGATCTATTTCATTCGGATTACTTCTCTGCTCAGTTGTACCTGTTTTATAAGATACACAATCACATTTATAAGCATGTAGTCCAATACGATTGCACATCATTGCAAAATCTTTCAGCCCCCAGAAATGCAGATGAGTATTATCAAGAATACCAATATCAGTATAGCTGAACAGATCATAGAACATCCTGATAATGATATCGTTATGGCAGATGTTAGGAATGCTAACAATGATTTCTCCGTCATTTTCCAGAAAATCCATCGCTTTTTTCAGCACTGCCTCCGGGTAAAGCAGATGTTCCAGCACGTCAGCAAACAGGATGCAATCATACTTCCTGCCATCGAAATGATGTACCCATCCCCATGTGTTCAGGTCACCACAGTATGCGTCACGGGCATATCGCGCAGCAGACTTCACATCCTCATCGACAATATCAATTACATCAACCCGGCAATGCAGTTGTTCTGTTAGATATTTTGTCATGTATCCTGAAGAACATCCGCATTCCAGAACAGTGCTGCCATCTTTGACATTGGCCAGAATCTTTCCATGAGTGCTGTCTGGATTAAGGTTATCCAGATTAAATTGATATTTACTCATATCTGATAAAATCCTTTCCGTAAATTTGATTACAGTCATCAAATACTTTCCTCATTCCGAGACCTTTCTTAACTAAAGTTGCCTTTTAATCACTTGATCTCGTCCATTGATTGATAGTTTGTATCCGTTCACGCCAAACAGAATTGCAAGTCCTGTTGACAGGAAAAACCATGCAATCACTCTGCGAAACTTCCCTGCTCCCTTCACTTCCGGTTTTGTTTCAAGTTCAAATTTGTCATAGGTGTTGTACCGAACTTTTAGATACAGGTAATTCATTCTCATTTACATCTCACCTGTCTTAAACCGACCTTTGATAACCTTCTCTTTATCAATCATCTGTTTCGCTTTCCTCTTCAAGGTACTCTTCGTAACGACTGCAATAATCTTTCCCACTGCATTTCGCACAATCATCTGGGTCGAAACAATCCTCGTCGCAGTAGTAACCGCCATCACGCACCATTGCCAGACGATCATCTGGGTCATCCCAGTCCATGCGCAAATTCCCTCGATAATGATTATCAAACTCCGGTTTTCTGATTGCTCGAAGTTCAGTATACGACCAGTCCCCATAAGGAAACTCATCTGTACCAAGTGCGGCAACGACTGCCTTGCCCCTGCTCTCTGCGAACACGACAACTGTCCATTCTGAATATCCTGCTCGGTCACTAACAACGTATGCTTTCATTCCCACTTCACCGCCGTTTCTGTGTTATTCCGACCTTTTAATCATTTGCTATCGTGCGAAAATCATTTGATTTCACACGATTTTTCAAAAGTTGCCTTCACTTCCCTGTGTGTGAAATCATTTTTCTTCCGCATTTGGGACAATGCTCGTAACGTTTTATAAAATCGATATCGCCATCGAATTCATAAAACCACGGTTCAAAA
>CACYDA010000021.1 GCA_902773095.1 uncultured Lachnospiraceae bacterium
CCATTAGACGGATGTGAAGCAGATTCAGTAAGAATTTGTGGTTGTGGAAAAAATTATCGCAAAGAAAATGGTTGGTTGGTTTGTGATTATTATCCTTTGGGTGAACTTGGAAATAGAATTGCAGATGGTTGGGATTTAGGAGTACCTGCTACAATTTCTAGTAGTGTTTTAGGGGAACTTGATGATGAAAATTATGTAATGGATTCAGATTCTTTTTATTTGGAAAGAATTCTTGACGTATTGGGTTGTGAACTTCCAAGTAATGGAATTTTTCATTATGCTGACCATAACGAACAAATCAATGATAATTATGGATTTGAAACCATTTCGGAACAAGGGTTTAAGGAATCTGCTGATAAAGAAATAGAAAATATAACTATTTATAAAGAATCTAACATTGTTGAATCATCGGAAAAAGAGCAAAACGATAAAACTGATGATTCTAAAGACAATGAAGAAATAGGAGAAAAGGAAATGCCAGAAAACACAATGAACGAACTTGCTGAACAGTCTATGATTTTAAACATCAAGAGTATGATTCGTGATGCAGATAAAGTTACAGATTTGTTCGAAAAGAAGTCTTGTCTGTTGTCGGCTGATTGTTTTGCTAAAAAATTAACAGAGAAAACTCTCCATGAAGAAATTAGCAAGAAAATTGAAGACACAGATGAAGAAATCAAAGCACTTTCAAAGAAAGGCTTGGAAACAGATGACCTTGCTGATAAATGTAAGGCACTTGAAGATGAAGTTGCCAAAGTAAATGGTGAGTTGGAAACAATTAAGGTTGAGAAGGCTGAAATTGAAGAAAAACTCAAGACTGTAACAACTATGTATGAAGAAGCACAATATAATGCATCTAAAGTAGAACTTGATAAAAATGCTGAACTTACTGAAAAGAATCACAATCTTTCTAAAGAACTTTGTTCTCTCAAAGCAAAGAATCGTAATCTTGAATCACTTATGAGAAAGAATCAGCGTGTTCTTGAATCTAAAGTAAAACGTGCCGAAGCAGAATTGAATACTGCTATTGATGTAGATACTTTCTTAAAGTGCAAGGATAAGTGTAAGACTTTGGAAGATGAAAATGCTGATTTGTGCAAGAAGATTGAGGATTTGGAAAACACAATTGCAACAATGAAGAAAGCAGAAGATGCTATCGATGTTGAGGTTGGTGCAGAAGAAATTCTTGATTTGAAGAAAAAGTTGAACGAAATGGTTATTAAAAATAACAGACTTCGCAGACTTTTGAATGAACAGAGAATGAGTAATCTTGAAAAGAAAGAATCTCGTTTTTCTAAACTTCGCAAGAATCTTGAAGATGAAGAAACTGATGTTATCGTAGATGATGAAATCATTGAAGATGAAATTGCTGATGATGAAGTTGTTGTAACAGATAACGGAATTGAAGTTGAAGAGAGAGATGAAGATGCGGTAATGGAAAAACTCTTGTCAGGAGACCGCAGTTAATTTGGGTAACTTTGTAAGTTGTTAATTCAACCTACAGATTTATATAGAAAATATTTTTGAATTATAGGAGAATAAATTATGGAACTTTTGTGTACAAATGGTGTATCTTGGGGTGCAATTTATGAAGCAAGTGATACTACTGCTTTTACTGTTAAATTCTGCACTGCTAGTGGAAATGTAGTTGATTATGACCTTGCAGTTGTCGTAAATGGTGGAACATATACTTATGATGCTACTAATAAAGAGTATGAAATTACTCCAAGTGGAGCAGGTACAATTTCAATCATTGCTCAACGTGCTAGAGTATTAGCATAAGTTTTAATTCGAACTTATAAAAAAGACCTAGATTTTACTCTAGGTCTTTTTTTTTTATCATAAATCAAATATTATTGAATATTCGGAAAAATATTCAGTTAATTTTTCTTCTATATTTTCATCATAACGAATCCGTAATAAATTTATATTGTTTTCTTTACAATATTTATTTTTAATTTTGTCTTTAATTTTATTAGTTTCAAATTCAGTAATCACATCTTCATCACTCATAGAATTTGAAAATTTAATAGGCATAAAATGTTGTCTACCATCATATTCTATACATAAATTTTTAGAAGGAATATAAAAATCAAATCTCAATCTACCTCGTTCATGAAATCTACAATCATCAAATATTTTTTGAGTTTCGTAAGGAATGTTATGAAATTCTAACCAATAAGAAATTGTATTTTCACCTTTAGAAGATGTACAATAAGGACATCGACCTTCTTGTAAAAATCTTGTAGCAATTGGCTCAAAACATCTATTACATGAATTGCATTTTATTCTCACGATATCATGAGAAGATATGTAATTAACTTCACTATAATCAAATCTATTTTTGAATCTATATTTGCATTCTTCTATATAAGAATTTGTGTCATATTTGAAACAATTCGAACATTTTGAGCAACCTTCTCCTTGTAAATGCTCCCAAGGTGTCATTTCAAAATATCCGTGATTTTCTATATTACATTTGATTCTTACTTTGGTATTATTATTAATATAATTTACTTCTGAATAATCATAATGTTGTGCATTTTCACCATTATTTAATGATTTTGCTTTCAATACAAATTCTTCGGTATTTGACGCAAAGCATCCATAGCAATAAGGACAACCTTCACCGTTCATATGAGCAGATGGTCGTTGAGGAAATGATTTATTACATTTACAACATATAATTTCAACATAAGTATTGGCATTAATATAATTTATTTTAGAATAATCATATGCACCTTTTCCATGAACTTCTTCTGATTTTTGAATAAATTCGTCAACAGTTAATCTTCTATTTCTTCCCCTTAATATTTGACCACATACGACACAACCTTGACCAAGTTTATAGTGTGCTTTCGCCTCTTGTTTAAAATATCCATGATATTTACATTTTATTTTTACTTTAGCATCATGCCTTATATAATTGCTTTTTGTATAATCATACCTATCACCTTGAATTCTTAAACTTTTTCTTATAAATTCTTTAGTTTTTTCATTTTTAAACCAATATTTAAATTTAATTATATTTTCAATTTCATTTTCTGTTAATTGTGAATATTCAAAATTAATATCTTCACGATTACATTTTTCAATTCCATTTAATTTTTTCTCATATTGAAGGAATCTTCCCATTAAAGTGTAATTATTTGATAAAATTGTTTCCTCATTACTTGGAATACATTCTTCACAATTACAATTTTCTTGATTTGTGCATTTTGCTTTGTCATAAGACATCATTCGATTCATTAAATTCATAATTAATTTCTCCTATTATTTTAATTTTTAAGTCATTGCGAGTGACTATACTAAATAGTTAAAAAATATTGAGGGTTAGGCGGAACTAGGATATTTCGCCAATAGGCTCGCAACCTACTGTTCCCTCAATATGAAAATATAGTA
>CACYDA010000022.1 GCA_902773095.1 uncultured Lachnospiraceae bacterium
ATCCGGATGGTACGCAAAGAATACCACCATTATGATAGATGGCAAGAGTTATACTTTTAATGCAGATGGTTATATCAATTAGTGATTCGGGATGGCAAGGATCTAAAGAAAAGGCAGAATATTTTGAAATTCCTCATCATTATGAAATAGCTATTGAAAAAATGATGGGAATTACATATAATCAAGCTATTAGAAAACGTGGTTTGTGATGAAATCAGAGCAGCAAAAGTCATACATTGCTGTGTCAAAAAGGAGAGTCAAAATATGGCAAGAACAGTTGCAATAGGTGTGCAGGATTTTGAGACGATTATTACGAATGATTATTTTTATGTTGATAAGACAAATTTTATAAAAGAGTGGTGGGAAAGCGGTGATAGTGTTACGCTTATATCGCGTCCCCGACGTTTTGGCAAGACACTTAATATGAGTATGCTTGAAGCATTTTTTTCAAATAAATATGAAAAACGGGCAGAATTATTTGAAAATCTTAATATATGGAAAGAGAAAAAATATAGGGAAATTCAGGGAACATATCCTGTGATCAGTCTTTCATTTGCGAATATCAAAGAACAGACATATGAACTTACTTATAAAAAGATTATTGAGATATTGGTTAAATTATATGCCAAATATGAGTTCTTGCTGGATGAAAACATCTTAAGTCAGAGAGATAGGGATTTTTATGAACAAGTATCCTATGGAATGGATGAAGTTACAGCATCACTTGCGATTCATAATATGTCAGATTATCTTAACAGGTATTATGGCAGGAAAGTGATTATCCTGTTGGACGAATACGACACTCCTATGCAGGAAGCCTACGTGAATGGATATTGGGATGAGTTTGCGGGTTTTATCAGAAGTCTGTTTAATTCTACTTTCAAGACAAATCCATATATGGAGAGAGCTGTTATGACGGGTATTACAAGGGTAAGCAAGGAATCGATATTTTCTGATTTGAATAATCTTACAGTAATTACCACAACGAGTAAGATCTATGCGACAGATTTTGGTTTTACTGAGGAAGAGGTATTTACTGCAATGGATGAATTAGGCTTGAAGGATAAGGCAGGTGTCAAGACATGGTATGATGGTTTTGTATTTGGCGATATTTCAGATATTTATAATCCGTGGTCGATTATTAATTATTTCAAAAATCAGACATTTATGCCCTATTGGGCAAACACAAGCTCAAACAGTCTGGTAGGAAAACTGATTCGTGAAAGTGGTGCGAAGACGAAAAAATTATTTGAACAACTGCTTAAGGGCGAGGTAATCAATGTTCCCGTGGATGAGCAGCTTGTATATAAGAATCTTGATACAAGTGACAGTGCTGTGTGGAGTCTGATGTTAGCCACGGGTTATCTGAAGGTTTTGCAATACCAGACAGGGGAGCAGTATACAGGAAACCAATATGCAATATTTAAACTGGCAATAACAAATGAAGAAGTAAAGAAGATGTTTTACCGTATGGTAAGTGACTGGTTTGGAGAAGTGGAAGACCATTATAATGATTTTATTACAGCATTGCTTACAGGTGATTTGGATGCAATGAATGAATATATGGAAAGTGTGACTTTACAGATTTTTGGCAGTTTTGACACTGGCAGAAAAGTAGGAAAAAGTGAGCCGGAGCGTTTTTATCATGGATTTGTACTGGGGCTTATGGTAGATCTGTCGGAGAAGTATATTCTCAAATCAAACAGAGAAAGCGGATTGGGAAGATATGATATTATGATATATCCGAAAAATATCAGTGACGTGGAAGCTGAGAAAGGCGATGCGATTATTATTGAATTTAAGGTAAAAAATAAAAGGAAGGAAACAGACCTTGAACAGACAGTAGAGGCAGCACTTAAGCAGATAGAGGATAAAAAGTATGATGTAGAGCTTAAGGCATTGGGATTTAAGGAAGAAAGGATAAGAAAGTATGGATTTGCCTTTGAGGGAAAGAATGTTTTGATTGGAGAAAAACAGGGGGAATTGAAAAGTTATTAGAATAAATATTGCATTTGCAGAAAGGTTTTATACTATCAGTTTAATGA
>CACYDA010000023.1 GCA_902773095.1 uncultured Lachnospiraceae bacterium
CCTGCAGGGATTGGAAACATTATCGTTGAGAGTTGAGAGACATGTTGAGAATGCATTGAAGGTAGTTGAATATCTGAAAAATCATCCACAGGTTGAGGCAGTGCATCATCCGTCAGTGTCAGGCGATGCAAAGCAGCAGGAACTTTATCAAAAATACTTCCCTAATGGTGGCGGTTCCATCTTCACATTTGAGATTAAGGGCGATGCGCAGAAGGCAAAAGATTTCATTGACCAGCTTGAATTATTCTCACTCCTGGCCAATGTTGCAGATGTAAAGTCGCTGGTAATCCATCCGGCTTCAACAACACATTCACAAATGACAGAAGAAGAACTCTTAGGTTCAGGAATTAAACCGAATACAGTCAGATTATCAATCGGTACAGAAAATATTGATGATATTATCGAAGACCTTGATGAGGCATTCAAGGCAGTGCAGTAATCAAAAGTAAATAAGGTGTTAAAAATTCTAAAGCGATATCATGGAATGGTTAGGCTCGAAATACTAACCAATCTGTGATATCGCTTTTTTTCTGATCGCATTATTTGTTAAAAGTATCAATACAATTTATGAACTGGGATAATCAGGATTCTGACAAGAAGATATGTCATAGCGATGTGATGAACCGGATGATTATCTCGATGATGTGATTGCAGAGGTATAGAGTATGGCAGAAAACAAGAAATATAACGTCATTGTTTTAGATAGAGTAAAAAGGTTGTTTTCAACTTCATGTTAATCATTTATGATTTTCATCCGAAACACTTTTCAAAGAAATCAGTGAATATTTCCCCACTATAAAAAAATCAATCAATAGCATTGTCCCGACATAGATACTGGCATCAGAAAATCCATCCCGTACATTTAGATACACAGCAAAACCAAGAATCACAATGCATAAGATTCTGCTGATCACAATGATTGCCTTAAGCTGCTTTGGGTTCTCTGGATCAACCGCAAAAATAATCAGCCCCAGGCTTGCACATAAGGCAAAAGTAGCAATAATGATACCCTTTTCTGTCCCACCGGTATCATATAGGTAGAATAAGCCGCTGATCTGTATAGAAATTGCTGCTAATATGAACAATGCAAGCCATAAGACAGAACCGAGCCTGCCTTCCGGTTTATGTAAAAAAGCAGCAAGCCGAAACACTCCGATCACAAACAAAAAAATTCCCACAGCAAACAGTATCCATCCCAAAATCCCCACATCATCCGGTATGAAGGAAAAAAGAATACCACCGGCAATCATAAGCCCGACACACTTGAAACATTCAAGTTTTGTCAGTTCCCCCAATTCTTCTATTTCTTCCATTTTCTTGTTTTCGTCACTCATTCTAATCTCCTATCATTTGATAAGCCAATTTTGCAGTTCAAATGTCCATGTTGATTTCCTCTTTTGTATGTTCCTTTTTCAAGAAATCAATGATAATATTTTAAAACAAAACTGTGCTTTTGTCAATTTAACGATAAGTGTCAGCCAATTGTTTATTTTTACTTTTTAAACGAAGAACTTGATGTTTATGACTAGGTAAAAAAGATGTAGGAGAAATATATTTGACTAATAAATAAAATAAAGTTAAAATACATGAAAACATAAGAAGCAGCCAAAATTAAAAATCAGAAAAGTGAGGAAGAGGAGAAATGCTTAATCAGTTTTCAAGAACAGAATTATTATTTGGAAAAGAAGCGATGGAAAAACTTAAAAATTCCAGAGTTGCAGTATTTGGAGTGGGAGGAGTAGGAGGTTATGCTGTTGAAGCGCTTGTGAGAAGTGGAATCGGAGCAATTGATCTCATAGATGATGATAAAGTTTGTCTTACCAATTTGAACAGGCAGATTATCGCCACCAGAAAGACAGTAGGAAAATACAAGGTGGATGTGATGGAAGAGAGAATTCATGACATTAATCCTGATTGTAAAGTGGAGAAATTTAAATGCTTTTACCTGCCACAGACAAAGGATGAATTTGATTTTTCCAAATATACATATGTGGTGGATGCAGTGGATACGGTTACTGCCAAGATACAGCTTGTGATGGAGGCAAAAGAAAAAAATGTGCCGATCATCAGCAGTATGGGGGCAGGAAATAAATTGAATCCTGCAGAGTTTGAGGTGGCAGATTTATATGAAACTTCTGTCTGCCCTCTTGCGAAAGTGATGCGAAGAGAACTGAAGAAACGCGGCGTTGAAAAGTTAAAGGTTGTATATTCAAAAGAAAAGCCGGTCAGACCAATTGAAGATATGGCAATCAGCTGCAGAACCAACTGTATCTGCCCTCCGGATGCTGAACATCAATGTACACAGAGAAGAGATATTCCGGGTTCTACTTCGTTTGTACCATCTGTAGTAGGATTGATTATTGCATCAGAGATCATCAAGGATATCACAGGTAAAAATTGAGTTATCATAATAAATGAATTGCATCATTATATAGAAAAAATATTACACCAAAAATAGAATAAGGATAGAATGGAAAAATGTATAAGAAAACAGTTGAAGAATTAAATCATGATGGGAGACATAAATTAGTAATCGACATAAGGGAACAGAAGGATTATGAAAAGGAAACATACCCGGAAGCAATTCATATTGATTGGGAAGAACTTGAGAATGAGTTGGAAAAGGATGCACTGGCATTGAATCTGCCTTTGAATACACCGATTTATTTAATGTGTTATACAGGGCAGAAAAGCGATGAACTCGCAACTGCATTGATTGAAAAGGGATATGAATCATATAGCGTGGAGGGCGGTTTCAGAGCGTATCTCCGTTTTAAACTTGCCTCTTTTATGGCTGATGAAAAAGCAGTGGATGAGAAGTATAAGGATGTTGAGAGAAGTATCGTAAAGCGGTTCAGAAAAGAAATCTGGAGAAAATTTACAAAAGCAATTAATGAATATGAGTTGATTAAAGATGGCGATAAAATTGCTGTCTGTATTTCGGGCGGAAAAGATTCCATGTTGATGGCAAAACTGTTTCAGGAATTGTACAGGCATGGAAAACAAAATTTTGAAGTGGTTTATCTTGTGATGAATCCCGGTTATAATGACATCAATTATCAGACGATACTTGACAATGCAAAATTACTACAGGTTCCGATTACAGTATTTCAGTCTGAAATTTTTGATATTGTGGCAGATGACCTTGATTCTCCATGTTACCTTTGTGCAAGAATGAGAAGGGGACATTTATACAGTAAAGCAAAAGAACTAGGATGTAATAAAATTGCATTAGGACATCATTTTGATGATGTGATCGAGACGATTCTGATGGGAATGTTGTATGGAGCACAGGTTCAGACCATGATGCCGAAACTTCACAGTACGAATTTTGAAGGAATGGAATTAATCAGACCACTGTATCTTGTCAGAGAAAAAGACATTATCCATTGGAGAGAGTATAATCATCTTAATTTTATTCAGTGCGCATGCAGATTTACAGAGAATTGCGCTTCATGTGGTGGAACGGAAAAAGGTTCCAAAAGAGCAGAGATCAAAGAATTGATCAGGCAGCTTAGCCAAAAGGATCCTGTGATTGAAAAGAATATATTCAGAAGTGTAGAAAACGTGAATTTAAGTACAGTAATCGCTTATAAACAAAAAGGAAAGAAACATCATTTTCTGGATGACTATGATGAAGAATAAATTATAAATTGACAAGTGGAGACAATCATCCTATAATATATATTAGTAATCATACTGGCTTTGTATGAAATTATTTCATGTTCTTGATGTCATGAGGAAAGGTGATAGGGTGATAAGTATGCTTCATTCAGAGAATAAACAGGTTAGAAACTTGCTTTTAAAGGGAAAATTTGGTTTGGAAAAGGAGAGTTTAAGAGTCTGTCCGGATGGATTTTTTTCACATACTTCACATCCGTTTCCAAATGATCATAATATTGTGAGAGATTTTTGTGAAAACCAGACGGAGATTAATACACCGGTGTTAAGCAGTGCAAAAGAAGCGATAGATTATCTTGAACTTTATAATAGGAAGATACAGAAAAAACTGAGCGAACTGCCTGTCAGAGAATACCTTTGGCCTTTTTCAAATCCTCCTTACATTAGAAATGAGGAGGATATCCCGATTGCCAGGTTCTATGGAAGCGATTCTTCAAAAACAAGGTACAGGGAATACTTGTCAGACCGGTATGGCAGATATAAGATGACATTTTCAGGAATCCATGTGAATTATTCGTTCGATGAGGAATTATTAAGGCAAGATTTTAAACTAAGTGGACAAAAAAATTTTCCGGAGTATAAAAACAAGCTTTATGTTGAGCTTGCAAAAAAGGCAGCAGTATATGGATGGATTTTAGTTTCCATTACGGCGGCAAGTCCGTTAATGGATTCCTCATTTGTTGAGAAAAAAATGTATGGTATGGATACTTTTAACGGAATGGCATCCACAAGGTGCAGTGAGCTTGGTTATTGGAATTATTTTACGCCGACCTTTGATTATACGAATATCCATAGCTATGCAGACAGCATTCGTAAATATGTGGAAGATGGATGGATTCGATATCCGTCAGAATTATACTATCCAATCCGCTTGAAGCCGGCGGGAGAGAATAACATTGATAATCTAAGAGAAAAAGGAGTCAGTCATATTGAACTTAGGATGTTTGATTTGAATCCTCTGGTGCCGGAAGGATTGGAAATAAAAGACGTGATTTTTGCACAGTTATTCCTTGTTTGGCTTGCATCAAATGAACTACCGGAAGTATCCGCGAAAGACCAGATTCATGCAGTGCAAAATTTCAAAAATGCGGCACATTATGATCTGAAAACTGTAAAAATTGTACTTCCTAATGGAAATGTGAATTCGGCGGCAGATACAGCATTAGGGATCCTGTCACAGATGAAGAAGTTTTACCATGGTTATCCGGAAGAGATTAAGGAAGTGCTTCAATTTGAAGAAGATAAATTTGTCAATCATGAAAACAGATATGCATGGAAGGTAAGACAACAGTATAGCAATGGATTTGTCAAAAAAGGAATGCAGCTTGCAAAGGAAAGGCAGAACCAGGCACTGGGGAAAATAAAAGAGACAAGAGCAATTGCTCATGATGCAGCGGCACAGCAGATTATTGCATAGAATTAAAAACATAAAAAAATTTCTCTTGAAAGAAAAAGAAAACTATTGTATAGTATTAATGCTTTTGAGAGATAGACTGGTTAAAGGCACTATTTATCATACAATGAGAATGTTGATTGGAAGGAGAAATGAAAATGAAGAAAAAATGTGCGTATTTGTTAATCGCAGCATTGTCAGTTTCTATGCTGGCAGGATGTGGAAGTAAAAAGTCATCTTCCTCATCATCAAAGAGTGAAGTAACAAAAGGCTCTAAAGTAGAAGTTTCTATGGAGGATGTTCTTGAAAATGTAGCGGAAGCAGCGATTGGAATCGAGTCAGTAAAGATCGATGTAAGCGGTGTCGTAGACGTTCAGGCAGAGGCTGACGGACAGAAAATGACAGCAAAAGGTGATGTGAGTTTCAGTGGAAATATGGTAAAAGAGGAACCTGCATTTGATTTTGAGGGTTCTGCAAACTATTCTGCTGATATCGCCGGCGAAAAGATGGAAGATGAGTTGAAAGTTGCAGCATACGGTGAGACAGATGGAAAAGATTTGAAAGTATATGCAAGTGATAATGGATCTGATTGGGAAGTGAGTACACTTAAAAAGTCTGAGTTTGAGGATGCCTTTGCAGAAATCGAAGATGCACTTGAAGAGATGCAGACGAGTCTTAGTGATTTATCAGCAGATGATTTAAAAGACATTGAAAAATTTGTCAAACTTGAAAATACTACTAAGAAATTGAATGGCTCTGAATGCTATGTTCTTGCAATGACAATCAATAAGGATACTATTGAAGAAATCATGAAATATAGCGGAGACATATTAGATGAGGATATGGAAGAAGAGGCTGAAACCTATACAGATATGCTTTCAGAATTGGATAAATTTGAAGTAACAGCATCATTGTATTTTGACAAAGATACATATCTTCCTGCAAGAATAAGCCTTGAGGCTGATGTTGATGGAGAGGTTGAAGGAGTTTCTGTCAAAGTAAATGAATGCAGTCTTGAGATGAACCTTCAGGTAAATGGTGATATTGAAGCGGAAGAAGTACCTGAAGATGTAAAGGAAAATGCTGTAGAAGCAGACAACTATGATTATGACTATGATGATGAAGACGAAGATGGCGAAGAAGATGTAGAAGATGAGACTACTTCAAAGAAAAACAACAAAAAATCAGAAGATGATGAGAATTATACTGCAGAGACAACTACTTTGCCAAAGTCGATCAAAATTGAGGGAACAGAAATTGCATTCCCTTCAAAATATGAAACAGCGGAGAAACTTGGTCTTGTAGTGGATGAGTCTTATTCGGATATGAAGGTTTCATCTGATAGCTATGGTTTAGTATATCTTGAGAAAAAAGATGATGAATATAGTTATCTGACATTTTCAGTATATAATTCAGGAGCAGGCGAAGCTGAATATAAGGATTGTGACATCATCGGAATCATGATTGATGACAGCTTTGATTGGGAGTTGGATAACGGTGTTAAAATCGGCGATACTTTTGAAACGGTGAAGAAAAAGTATGAAGGTGTAAAACCTTCTTATGTATATGAAGGCGATTATCATACAAGTTATTCGTATGAAGATGAAAATGGAAATGAGATTACCTTTGATTTTGAGGTTGATACTGAAAAATTATATCAGGTTGACTTTAAGTTGTATGAATAGAATCAGCTTTGTAAATGATAATTGATTAGCTTAGAATGCGTAGTTACAGCTTTTTAATAAAATTGTAACTACGCATTTTTTTGCGAGCAGGGATGCTGAAAGGAAGATGTCAGCTTGTGCTGACAGCGCCTCGTGCGGCGAATAGGAAGGGAATGGTTCGCCGCCTGTTTGATTGTACATGCCACGCATGAGAACGTTCGACTGCATCGGATGCGGGGCGGCGCAGATTCAACTTGAAAAATACATTAAAATAGTCTACAATATAATTCGAATAAGATTACAGTTTTGGTAAATAATGTGTTTATGATGCATTTTGTAATTTTTTAAAGGAAACAATCAGAAAAAATTAATGAAAAGAGGATTATGTAAATTATGTTAGATTTGAAATTTTTAAGAGAAAACCCTGATATCGTGAAACAAAATATTAAGAATAAATTTCAGGATAGAAAACTGCCATTAGTGGATGAAGTGATTGAACTTGATGCCAAGGCACGTGCTACACAACAGGAAGCAGATCAGTTAAGAGCGGAGAGAAATAAGATATCAAAGCAGATTGGCGCATTGATGGCACAGGGAAAGAAAGAGGAAGCAGAGGAGACAAAGAAGCTTGTAACAGAAAAGTCTGAATATCTTGCAAAGCTTGAAGAGAAAGAAGCCGAATTGAGTGAAAAAGTAAAAACGATTATGATGACAATTCCGAATATCATCGATCCTAGTGTTCCGATTGGTAAAGATGATTCAGAAAATGTGGAAATTCAGAAATTTGGAGATCCGGTTGTTCCTGAATTTGAGGTTCCGTATCATACAGATATTATGGAAAAATTAAACGGAATTGACCTTGACAGTGCAAGAAAAGTTGCCGGAAACGGATTTTACTATCTGATGGGAGATATTGCAAGACTTCATTCTGCTGTGATTGCTTATGCAAGAGATTTTATGATTGACAGAGGATTTACCTATTGTATTCCACCATTCATGATCAGAAGCGATGTTGTGACAGGTGTAATGAG
The DNA here is from genome assembly GCA_902773095.1 of uncultured Lachnospiraceae bacterium. GTDB lineage: Bacteria > Bacillota > Clostridia > Lachnospirales > Lachnospiraceae > Bovifimicola. The sequence continues at coordinate 7,770 of CACYDA010000023.1, forward strand.
CTTTGATGAGATGGATGCAATGATGTACAAAATAGAAGGCGAAGATTTGTACCTGATTGGTACCAGTGAACATTCTATGATTGGTAAATTTATTGATACAATTACTCCGGAGGCTGAGCTTCCGAAGACGCTGACAAGCTATTCACCATGTTTCAGAAAGGAAAAGGGCGCGCATGGCTTGGAAGAGAGAGGTGTGTACAGAATTCATCAGTTTGAAAAACAGGAGATGATAGTTGTGTGCAAGCCGGATGAGAGCAAAATGTGGTTTGAAAAGCTGTGGCAGAATACAGTTGATTTATTCAGAAGTCTTGATATTCCTGTAAGAACACTGGAATGCTGTTCAGGAGATTTAGCGGACTTGAAGGTGAAGTCTATTGATGTTGAGGCTTGGTCACCTCGCCAAAAGAAATATTTTGAAGTTGGAAGCTGCTCCAATCTGGGAGATGCTCAGGCAAGAAGACTCAAAATCAGGGTAAAAGATGCTGATGGAAATAAATACTTTGCGCATACACTGAATAATACCGTAGTAGCGCCACCTAGAATGCTAATCGCTTTTCTTGAGAATAATCTCAATGAAGATGGAAGTATTAATATTCCTGAAAAATTGCGTCCATATATGGGTGGAAAAGATAAGATTCAATAATTCTGGTTGAGATGCAGGCCTGCTTACTCATATGTGAGAATGATCGTTTGGATGATATGCAATCCAAGCATAAGAATAACAAATTGATTAATAGAATCATCAGGAGAAGAAATATGGTTGAAAATGATTATATTATGAGGCTGATTCACGAGATGGTGAAAGCAATCATCAAATTGATATTTGATGTGGATGAGGAGGAACCACAGCTTGCGTTTTCTGATACAACATGTCGTGACAATTATAACAAGTATATAAAAATGGCGGATCAGGGAATGATCAATGAGGCGGAAAACCTCATTTATAAAAATCGAGATTTGGAAAATCCGGAGTGTTTAAAAGAAGCATTATTATTTTATTTGTATATCAATGAGTTTAGTGATGCCAGATTGGAAGAGGCTGATTACTCAAGAGTCGAGATCAAAGATGGAATCGATAGTGCCTTGCAGGATTTTGGATATAATGGATTTGCCGGTATTGGCATGATTGATGAATTGTTTAAACAGTGAACGAAATGTTGCTGATATATGGAATGTTTGGTTACTATCAAATTTATCCAAAGACAATTCATACAATAAAAGAATAAAACATAAGCAGGACTGCCATTTGTGAATTGGCAGTCCTGCTTATGTTATATGCACAGGGGCACTGAAAGGAAGATGTCAGCTTGTGCTGACCGGCGCCCCGCGCGGCGAGTAGGAAGGGAACAAGTTTCCTGCCTGCTCGATTGATGGTTACTTCTTACTCCATCTTCCACTTGCGCCACATGGAAGTACCAGTCCGTTTGAAGAGACTGGAAGACCGATTTCTTCGGATTGTACCGAACCCCCAAACTTAGAGCAGACTTCAGTTTCAATCATATAGGTGAGAACAGCGGGAGCTAGTCCGGTTGTGTATGAGTTGATGAGAAAGAAAATTGCATCGTCGGAGAGTATCTGCGTACATAATTTGATAAACGGATGAATAGATTCTTCGATTTTCCAGATTTCTCCTTTTGGACCTCTTCCATAAGAAGGAGGATCCATGATAATGGCGTCATATTTGTTTCCTCTTCGTATCTCGCGTTCAACAAATTTCACGCAATCATCCACGAGCCAGCGGATGGGAGCACCTGAAAGACCGGATGAAGCCGCATTTTCTTTTGCCCAGTTGACCATTCCTTTAGAAGCATCTACATGAGTGACATGAGCGCCGGCGCTGGCTGCGGCTAAAGTGGCACCACCGGTATAGGCAAAAAGATTCAGAACCTTTACCTCACGTCCGGCATTTTTGATCACTTCAGAAAACCAGTCCCAGTTTGCAGCCTGTTCAGGAAACAGACCGGTATGCTTAAAACTAAAAGGCTTTAAGTTGAATTTAAGATGAAGTCTGTCATATGATATGATCCATTGTTCCGGGAGGTTAAAAAATTCCCATTCTCCACCACCTTTGCTGCTTCTGTGATAGTGACCATTCATTTTCTTCCAACCTTTTTCTTTCTTTGGAGTATCCCAGATGACCTGCGGGTCGGGGCGTACTAAAATATAGTCTCCCCATCGTTCAAGTTTTTCGCCTTTTGAGCAATCTATTACTTCATAATCGTTCCAATGATCTGCAATCCACATAATAATGTTCCTTTACTTTGTTTTATTCTTAAAGTATACTATAAATGTTTTAAATGGAATTGTAAAGAAATTTTGATAAACAATAAGATTGCTTGCCATGAGAATCCTTTTGAGTTGAACGACAGGCATATCATCATTGCAAAGCAGTGAGGATATGAGAACATAATTATTAAATGGATAAGAAAAGAGGAAGTATTGATGAAAAATGAGATAGAAAATGAAACGAAAAATGAAACAGAAAATAGTAAACAACAAGGTAGATTAGTGAATTGTTTGTACGTGGTATTTTTTCTGTTCTGCATAGGAGCGTGTGTCTATTTAGGGTATGACATATATCCTAATACAATAAAAAAGGCTGATATAACGAAAAAAAGACAAATGTCACTTGAAGAATTTGAACAAAAAGGGAAAGAATACTATTATGAAAAATATGGAAAGGAACTTGAAATTAAAGATAGTGGATCTATCTATATAGAAGGAATGGTAAAAACGAAAACGAAAAACTTATATATTGAAACAACAGAAGGAACAGAGCTAATCTATATAGAAGAAAAAAATCAAATCTATGATAATCAACAATCGGATGTGATTGAATCAGCATTAGAAGAAACGTTAAAGGTTTTGGAGGATACCATTCAATCGGAACAAAATCTTATAAAAATGGATTTTCAAAATGCCAGATTTAATGTATATGGTGAGGGGACCAATGTGAAAGGAAGCTTTTACCATGAGTTATTTCAGAATGATATCAATGCATTTTTAGAGAAAGAAATAGTGGTTGCAAGTAAGTTGGAATTCTATGCAATATGCGGGCAGGAATATGGAGAGAATCATTCGGATACAGAAAATTGTGTACAGATGTTGGAAGAGGAAGCAAAGAATATATTTGCAGGATTTGAAGAAAGTGACATAGAAATTTCATTTTTAAGTGAAGACTGTTATTTGAAATACCTTGAAAATGTCTTCAGAAAACCGAATATTGATATGGAGGAATGTTATTCTAAATATGTAATAGGGAAAGAAAATTATTCCTATGTGCAGAATTATATAAAAGTGGCAGAAGGAATATACATCACATCTGCAGAGAAAGATTTTGTGTTGGAAGAAAACGATATTAGACTCGAAGAATCGGTGTCATCACAGGAATTAAATGACATATTGTTGGAAAATGATCAAAAACTCAAAAATAAAGAGAAGGAAGAAGAGGGAGAGGATTCTGCGAAAGAGGAGGTGAAGGAATGTCACCAGTTAATTCCTCGTACACCTGTCTTTCGAATGCAGTTTTCTGACAGAGTGAAAGAATTCTTGAATCAGAAAACATATAAAGAATTAAAAGTCTGTATTAAGTTTGTACCGCAAGAGGTTGGAGTGACCGGTAATATGAAAGAAGAAATCAAAGAGGAAAATGTGGATTTGACAAGTATGGATGAATTAGTCAGAAATCAGATTAATGAAGAGCTGGAATTGGGAAAAGAGGCATCAGAGAAACAGAAAAAAGAATTATGGCAGGAATGCAAGTTCTATTATTATCCTGTGGCAGGTGAGGGCAGTCAATGTATTGATATAGATTCAGATATGTCAGATGCGGAATTTGCGCTTGTTAATGAGGATGATTATTATTTTGGAGGATATCTGATCAAAATCGAAAGATGATGCGATGAAAAAGAATTGTATGCTGCTATACTCAGATCTTCGTTAATAGTAATCTTGTATTAAAAAAAGAACAATTATTTTAAAAAAGTGCTTGCAATTTCCATTTTTATCATTTATAGTTATATTTGCTGTGACATGATAGCTATGAAACGTGAGGTTGCTGCATATAATTGCAGGTTTTCCGCGGAGCGAATGTCAAGTTAGGAAACTGACGACAAGTCACTGTACAAAATTAATGTCCATCAAGAGATGGAAACAACGTGCTAATGATGCTCTTTATAAGAATGATAAGAGCGACACGCACGGGAGTGTGTACAGTCACCGCTTGTCGTACTGATTTCAAAGTACGAAAAGGAGGCGACTTTTTTTATGGCAAGTCAAGTAATGAGAATCACA
>CACYDA010000024.1 GCA_902773095.1 uncultured Lachnospiraceae bacterium
AAATGGAAAAGAAATGGTGATAGGAAATACAAAAGATGATGAAGATCATAATTAATGAAGATTAAATAAATTTTTTACTTATGTAAACTGAAAAAAAGTGTTAAAATTGCAACGATTGACAGCCTTTGGATTCAGGATGAAAAAAGAAGAGAATTGGAATATAAGGAAGCAGTTAAAAAATGTGATTGCAGGGAATTTGTCAAAATCATCAAAGCAATCTATTTAAGAATGCAGTCTAGAATGGCAGAAGGAAAAAAGGTAACCAGCGGTGATGAGAAATATTTTAAGAGATTAAAAAAGATGCTCATTTTTTCATGAGCATCTTTTTTTATATATTTGCTTTATATAAGGAAGATTGGATCAATCCGGATTATTCGAGACATCCGGATTGGCATTGCTGTCATTTCCGCTATCGGCTTCATCATCACCTGTTACCACAATCACTCCACCGGAAGATTCTGAAGAGTTATTGGAGCTTTCCGTGTGTTCGGAAGAATCGGTTTTCTCCGAATAACTCCTTGAAGAATGAATATTACAATACTCAGCAGGAACAGTTCCTTTGGCAAAGTATTCTGTAGTGGTAGGGCAGCCGCCGTTTGCCAGTTTTCCGGAAGTCTTGCAGACAGTTGCTTCAAAAACAGATTCAGGAGGAGGAAAACCAAGATCCTCTGTGTAGCCTTTAGCTTCATCGATTCTTGTCACAATTTTACTCCAAAGTTTTTCATGTACAGCACCATAATTGGCAAGAGATGCATTTTCATCATATCCCAGCCATACGGTAGCTGTAAGATAAGGTGTATAACCTGCAAACCATAAGTCATAGTCATTGCTGGTAGTACCGGTCTTTCCTGCTACGGACATTCCGTTTACGGCACATGCCTTTCCGGTACCTTTTTTGACAACATCTTCCATGGCATTGGTAAGAAGCCAAGCGGTAGAATCTTTGATTACGGTACGAACAGTCGGCGAAGGTTCCATTACGACTTTACCGTTATGGTCAAGAACTTTTGTATAGTATACAGGTTCGATATAAACGCCGGCATTTGCAATAGCAGCATAAGCAGCGCATAATTCAATATTTTTAACACCATACGTAATACCTCCAAGACAGAGTGCCTGATTGATATCACTTACAACGGAGCCATCCGCCAGTGTTTCGGATGCGACAAGTGTAGTGATACCGAAGTTTTCTACGTAATCGAATCCAAGCTGAGGAGTGATCTCCGTCAGTAATTTGGAGGTGACAACATTCATAGAATCATAGATACCTTGTCGTAAAGTTGACATTCCCCGGTAACTGTTACCCCACCAGTTTTTAACCGGTCGTCCATTTACATCATAAAAAGGCGAGTCGTTAATGGTTGATGCAAGGGTGTATCCGGCAGTATCAAGAGCCGGTGCATAGGCAGCTAACACTTTAAAACAGGAACCAGGCTGTCTTTTTGTGTTGGCAGCTCTGTTTAATGTAAGGCTTCCCGTCTTCTCACCTCGTCCTCCGGTCATTGCTTTTACATAACCGGTTTTCTGATCCATTACTGTAAAAGATGTCTGTGGCTGAATCGTGTATTCTTTGTTTTCTTCGAGAACTTCATCGCCTTCCTGTAAATATTCTGCCTTGAAATCTTCAATCATGGCATCACATTCTTCCGGAGAAGAAAAGATGAGCTTGAAATTATTTTTGCCAAGAACCACTTTTTCATAATATTCCAAATCAGCGTCTGAATAATTCTGTACCGTACCGTCAGATTTCGTCACTGACCATGCCCAATTAACAGAATATGTGGTAGCCATTGGATAGTTGGCAGGGTTATTGACTTCTTCGTCACAGATTTTTTGAATAGTCATATCCTGTGTGGTATAAATATTTAAACCACCACTATATAAAACATTGTAAGCCTGCGTCTGGGTATACCCTTTTTGTTCCTGCAAGTCTTCCACAATCTGTTCAATGAGTTCATCCACAAAGTAAGAATAAGGAGAAGTGGTAGAAGTTTCTACATTGACAGACTGGATTCTGGAGTAGACATCATCAGCCATTGCTTCATCATATTCCTCCTGGGTGATGTGATTATGCTTTTTCATGTTTTTGAGAACTTTTTCACGTCTTGTGGCATTAGCCTCAGGATGTGTAACAGGGTTTAAGGCTGCAGGGCTTTGCGTAATCGAAGCGATGACAGCACTTTCAGAAATATTTAATTCTGATGCATCTTTGTTAAAATACCGTTTGGCAGCAGCTTGTACCCCAAGACAGTTCGAACCAAGGTTAATCGTGTTTAAATAACTTTGAAGAATGTATGCCTTTGTAGTAGTTTTTTCAAGCTCTAACGCAAGATACTGTTCCTGAAACTTTCGTTTGAACAATGCACCATAAGAATCTTCACGTCCACCGTCTTCAAATACATTATTTTTGAGAAGCTGCTGTGTAATCGTACTGGCACCTTCAGAAAAATCATGTGATTTAATAGCAACGACAGCAGCTCTTAAAATACCTTTAATATCAATACCGTTGTGCTCAAGAAAACGTTCATCTTCAATGTCGATAAAAGCATATTGAAGACAAAGAGGAATTTCTTCAATAGAAATTTCTTCTCGGTTTGAACCGGATTTGATTAATGTTGTAATGACATTGCCTTCACTGTCATAGATCGTTGTGGAATAGCCGGTAGGAGTGACATTCAGAGTGCTGATATCAGGGGCACTTTTAATCATTCCTTTCATCATTCCGAATCCCGCGAATCCAATCATTATGATAATTAACAGAATAAGATATAATGAAAATTTAAAACACCACATTAAAAAACTGGTAAATCGTTTCGCCTTTTTCGATGCGAGATTCTTACGTTTTTCAGTAGTTTTACTAAATCCGAAATTCATAAAATCCTCCATTTTTCCAAAATAGTATAATTAGTCAAAAAACTTCCTATCATTATACCAAATTTATGTAATTAAATAAAGAAAAAATTTAATAATATTATATTACAAAAAATTAATATTTAATCAGGCTGTTGAAAAAAAACGAAATAAAAGTTATAGTATTCCTATGATCTGTTTTTAATATTATACCATAAGGTAATCAATATGAATTGGATGAAACAATATTTCAATAGAAAATGAGTACAGGAGAATGTGGCGATGAATGTAATTATAAAGGATGGAACAGGGCAGGTTGAGGAAAAGAAATCTGTATTTATTGCAAACATAAAAGCAGTGCAAAATGAGGAAGAAGCAATCAGCTATGTTGCTTTTATGAAAAAAAAATACTGGGATGCAAAACATAATTGTATGGCATATATTGTAGGGGATGCAAAGAGATTTAGCGATGATGGAGAACCACAGGGAACTGCCGGCAAACCAATGTTAGATGTGCTCGAGGCAAGAAATATCACCAATGTTGTAGTCGTTGTGACGAGATATTTTGGTGGTGT
>CACYDA010000025.1 GCA_902773095.1 uncultured Lachnospiraceae bacterium
AGTATTTAATGACTTATAAGAAAGACTGGTTTTTGCAGTTGCTTGAAGACTAAAAGGTTTATCCGTAGAATACTTAATTATAGAGTCTTGACAACTTATCGATTGATTTTTTTTAAGAATACTTTTTCCCGTTCTGTATTCAAAAAGGGTCATGCTTCCTTGATTTGTATAAAGCTGTACATGCATTTTATAGGTTGAATTCTTTGTTTTATCTACCACTTTGTTATTTACATAAGCGTAAAGCTCATCAACTGTTATCTTCTTATCCTTATTTGCATCCGCTTTTAACTGCTCATCGAAAAAGCCAATACCCTCTCCCAAGTAATAACTAAAGCAGCCATAATAAATTGCATTATGAAAAATAAAGTTTTTCTTTTTTACACTACTTTCTTCCCCATCACTGCAAGATGTAATAATAGTAAATCTCGATCTATCAAACTCACTTAACCCCGTTAGTCCTGTATTGATAAAGTGACCGGAAAAACAAGAATCCATAATTACAACAATATTTCCCTTTATTTTCTGAGATAAATAAGAGGATAATTGCGACCACCTATAGTAACCCGTGCCTAATGTAATACCATAATTTTCCGCACTATTTCCATCCCATGTGCTATGTCCTGTATAATAGAATAGTGAAATATCGTCATCATCTGTACCTTTAAAGCTATAATCTATCAATTTATTTACATCTGCTACAGATGTGGTGCTACCATCGCAATCATAGTTGAAAGGATGGATGTTGGACTGATTAACAATCGCATCACTAAGTTCATTGTCACATGATCTTGCATACATCATCGCGGCATCATTATCACAGGATTCATTTAATCCACCCTGCGCTCCGTTTAAAATCATAGCGCGGAAAGTCTTTTTTCCGTCAACATTAGCCTTGACTGTAACTGTGATTGTATTCGATTGCACCTTATTTCCACCGCTATCCTTGACAATGCAATAAAGCTGGATACCGTTCCATGTAATGTTCGGAGTGACGGTTTCGGAAGCATGGGTTCTTCCGTTCCATGTACTGAATGAAGTCTGTCCGGCTTTCTTATAATACCACTGATAAGTAAGACCGGAACCTTCTGCTTTAAGGGAAAGAGTCACGGAACTGCCAAGGTTAATCGTCTTGTTGGTGGGCTGTGTTATCATTTTTAATCCAGTGATAGTAATAATAACAGTTTTAGAATTAAGATAATTCCCATATTTATCTGTAACCTTGCAATAAACCTTCATTCCGTCCCATGTAGAATTGGCCGTTGCGGTGGTAGTTGATGTAGTTCTTGTTCCCCATTTATTCCATGCGGTTTGATCGCTCTTCTTGTAATACCATTGATATTTAAGACCTTCGCCCTGAGCCTTTACAGTAAATGACACACTGTCGCCAACCTTTGCGATGACATTTGCCGGATGTGAGATTATCTCAAAATCAGGTTTACCGGTATTCCTCAAAATAGGATAATCATCAAATTTCCAAATGTCATTAAAATCCCATCCCAATGATTCATAGGTGCTCTGTTGTTTTGTTGCTGATTCATTTATTAGAATAGCAGATTTATTTCCAAGAGAGTTCGTTAGATTAGATGTAGCTTTATTGTTACTAAGATTTGCGTATGCGCAAATAGTATCAGTACATTTTCTATAGCAATTACCAAAAGTTGTTGAACTCTGCAAAGCTACACAATTTGAAATAGAGCCATCTCCTCCGGAACCTGAAATTCCGCCACAATAAACATAGCTATTTGTATTCTCAGCGTAAAGTGACCCTGCTGCATAACATTTTTCAACTTTTGTATTGGAATTCCAAGACGTTATTCCTCCCACCATTGTATTTGCATTTTCACCTTTTGCGGAAATAAATGCATTAGAATAAGAGTTAACAATTGCAGAATCTGCACCAAAACCACCAAAAGCCGAGGAACGAACATATGTCCTATTAATTCCCTCTGCTGAAACAGAACCAATAAAATAACACCTCTCAATTTCACTGTTATGTCCCCATCCTGTAAATCCGCCTGCATGACAAAACGCATAATCAGATGTATTTCCTCCATCAAGTTTATAATATATGGATGCGTTGACAATCCCAAGATTTAATATTTTTGCACCTGATATCGTTGAGAATAGACCAGCATTAAGAGGGGTATTCCCTTTGGGAATGCTTAACAATTGACTCACTTTTAAATTTCGTATTTCAAATCCATTCCCGTCAAGTATTCCTGTAAACGGAGTACTATCTGTGCCTATTGGTGCCCAATTGTCACATGCCGACATATCAATATTATTAGTAAGCACATAATGACCATTCAGATTATATCGAATATTATCTAGGTCATTAAAATTTGAAATACAAATGAGGTCTGAGGCTTTTACATCAAATGGGAAAAAAGA
>CACYDA010000026.1 GCA_902773095.1 uncultured Lachnospiraceae bacterium
CAGTAAAGAAGATGACAATAAGACAATTTATAAGGATGGAACTTATTACGTAACAGCCATGTGTACACCTGACGAAGATGAGATGTTTGATGAATATCAACTTTCGTGGCAGGTTATTTATCCTATATCAAATACGTCATTTTAACGTGTATCGTTATTTTATGTTTTAAAGGTTCCTATTATGTGATAAGAGGAAAAAGTCCATGGGATGTATTTTCCATGATTCATGCAGGAAATTTTGGATTTGAGAGGTATACAGTCGGGGGAATTGTTCTGATTCTTCTGGTTGTGGGAATGTGTTTTCAGGAAAGATTTTTCTGTCGTTTTTTTTGCCCTATGGGTGCTGTATTTTCAATATTGCCTGTACTTCCATTTTTCTCACTTCATAGAGATCGGGAGAATTGTATAAAGAATTGTACTGCATGTACAAGAAAGTGTCCTTCTGGTATTGAGTTACCTCGGAAAGGTTCATTAGAAGTAAGAGGCGACTGCTTTCAGTGTCAGAAATGTATTGATACATGTCCAAAATCTAATATTCACTGTGGCATACATGAGCTGATAGGAAATGAAATATTATTTACATTATTCAGGGCAATACTCCTGTTTTGTCTGTTAATGTGGGCTGGATTATAAAAAGCATTGCATTATATTTTTCATGATGATAAATTAGTAAAGAAGTACATGAAGAAAGGGCAAAGATTTGAAAAAGAAAGATGTAATACTTGGAGTTTATATTATTGTGATCGCTCTGCTCCTTATGATTGTGATGAAATTTCATAATAATTCAAAGGGAGATGAGATTAGGATCAAAGTGAATGGCAGGACATATGGTACCTATTCACTTGACAAGAATCAGGAGATTGATATTGATACAGAATTTGGGCATAATACAGTGTGCATAGAAGATGGAGAGGCATATATGAAAGAGGCTGACTGTCCCGACGGATATTGCAAACATCAGGGACATATCAGTAAAGGCAATCAGACAATTGTATGTCTTCCGCATAAACTGGTTGTTGAAATCAAAATAAATGAAAATCAAGAAACAAATAATGACCTGATACCTGATGCGGTTGCAAAGTAGGAAATATCAAATAGGAGAAAAAAGATGAGTAAAAAGATTGCATATCTTGCAATGCTGATTGCACTCGCAATGATATTTAGTTATGTCGAGGCATTAATTCCTATCAATTTTGGAATACCCGGAGTCAAACTTGGTATTGCCAATATAGTGATTTTGGTAGGATTATATGTTTTGGAACCAAAAGATGTTCTTGTAATCTCTGTCATAAGGATTGTCCTTGTAGGAATCCTTTTTGGCAACGTGATGTCAATTTCATACAGTCTTGCAGGAGGGCTGTTCAGCTTTTTGATGATGTGGCTCATTAAAAAAATCAAAGGATTTTCTATTGTGGGAGTCAGCATTGCAGGAGGTGTGAGCCACAATATAGGTCAGCTTGCAGTAGCCATACTTGTAATTGAAAATTTAAAACTGATAGCCTATATTCCTGTTCTTTTGATTGCAGGGGCAGTGACCGGATTGATCATAGGCATCCTGTCTGTCAGAATTGTACCTGTGATGAAAAAAGAAGTGGAAAAATATGGATAACTTAAGATACATGACATTGCTGAAATGCAGGGTTTCATTTTGATAAGAAGTTAGTTGTATACAACTATTGTTACCATATACTTACATAAGTCTTATTCTTCTAATACGATTAGGAACAGATTATCGTATTTAGTAGAGAATAAATTATTATTCATGTTGATACTAAATTACATTACATGTAATTTTGTATATAAATCTGATAGAGATCAATATCAGTATCTTTATCATAAAAGCATAAAAAAAGAATGGAGGATTGCCAGATGAGCAGAAAAAATGATATGCTTTCAAAAGCTTTTGCAGGTGTAATGGCGTTACAGATGGTAACAGCATCATTACCACCTGTAACAGGTTACGCAGTAACAGGTAGTGATGTGGCAGCAGATGGAACATATACATCTTCAAAGGCGTATAATGTTGTCAATGCTAAGCCGGATGATTACGATTGGGTTGACTATGATATTTCAGTAAGTTTATCGGTTGTTGATGGACTGATTGATGATATCACGGTTACACCGGGAGATACATATAGTGCAGAAGATAATGCTTCTTATTTAAAGATGGCATTAAGCAATAAGAAAGGAATTCTTACAAAGCTGAAGGGACAGCCGGCAACAGTAGATACAATTGAGAGCTGGGATACCGTTTCAGGAGCCACAATTGTATCATCTGCTATAAAAGAGGCCGCAATTGATGCAATTCGTCAGGCACCTGTTGTACAAACAAAAGAAGATGATGACGAAACAGGTTATCTGTATGGAACAGTCAATCTCCCATATGCAGATTTTTATTATGGCGAATTAAATGATGTGGAGGAAACAGCAAAGATAAATTTAGAAGCACCTGATCAGGTTACAGAGGCAGGGTACCGTGAGAAGGGAATCTATGATGCTGTGAGTAGTGCAACGACATCAAAATCAAAAAACTTTTCGGCAACATATTTTACGGAGACGGAGAATGGTGTTGATATCCAGGGCATCAAAGATGTATATGTAGCAATACCAAAAACTCTTTACAAAGAAGCGAAAGAAGCAATTGATGAGAACAAAACTTGCAACAATCGTTTGTTAGAGATCATTAAGAATGTCACTTGGGTAGAAGATCTTGCCGAAGCACCAAAGGAGTACAAGGTATTAAATGGTGACGGAACACTTACGAAGATGGTGACAGAAGTAACGACGGATGATGAAATTACAGCGAAGATTGACACAAACAGTGTATGGGGAGATTATCTGATCAGTCTTTATAAGGATGGAGCTACGTTTAATCCACTTACGAGAGATGAAATGTTAGGCTGTATACTTGAGACATCCGATGGAACAAAATATGGTCTTACCCATCTTGAAAATCTTTACACAAAGACATATGAGCTTGCGTTTGCAGCAACAGAAGGATTTATTGAACCACATGGTAATCTGATGGATTATGAGAGATTTGCAGATATTCAAGGCAAGACGATTACAAAGATTACTTTCCTTGTTAAAGATGGAGCGGACGTTGTCATTCCAACTGAATTAAAGGTAAAGACATTGCTGGACAGTGAGAGTAAGATTACGGCGACACCGGAAGGTGAAGGAAAATATGAGGATGGTGCAAAAGTCGATATTGAAATCATTGCACCAAAAGGAAATAATTACATCGCAAACAAGGTTGTATTTGATGGAAATGAACTTACAGCAGGCACAGATTATACAATTGAGGCAGCTGCTAAAGGAAAAGAGTATTGGTCAAATGGTTCAGAAAAAGAAGATAATACTGAGAAAGAAATAGTTACATCAGAACAGATCCTTACAGTGAATGAAACAGATCACACAGGTGTGGGACAGTATACAATTACATTTACAGATGCAGAATATGAGGATGTTGTGGTTTCATTTGTACTCAATTCAGAATATGTAGATGAATCAGCTTCGATTGAAGATAATGCACTTGTATTACCGGAAGGAATTGATACAGCAGATTATATAAAGAATATCTCTTCTGTTTCAATCAATGGAAAAGTAATAGCAAATGCAGGTTCTGTATTATTTAATGAAGATGGAACAGTCAATCTTTTAGCGGCGACAACCGGCAAGAGAGGGGTAACATTATTCCCTGATTTTGCAAGCTATGATGTTATTGTAGAATCTTATGGATATCCAAAGGCAGCGGGAACAGTCCTTAAGGAAGCTGGAGATAAGTCGAAACTAAAAGAGGCTGTTGAAAACGCAAATAAGGTTGAATCGGATAAGTATACGGATGATTCCGTGGCTGCATTAAATGAAATACTTGAATCGGCAAATGAAATTCTTGCAAGACCGGATGCTTCACAGGATGAAATCGATAATGCAACAATTAAGGTAAATGAGGCTGTCAGGGCACTTGTGGAAAAGGCAGAAGAGCCAAAGGATGATGACAAGAAGACAGACGATGACAAGAAGACAGATGATAGCAAGAAGACAGACGATGACAAGAAGGCAGATGATAGCAAGAAGACAGACGATGACAAGAAAGCAGACGATGACAAGAAGGCAGGTAATGACAATAGTAAGACGGATCATAACAATGATGCATCTTCAACAAATAATGCAAATGTTTCAAACAGCTCTGTAAAGACAGGTGATAATACGGACATTTGGGGAATATTCAGTGTCATTATCACCGCTATTGGTGGATTCGGTCTATCACTGAAGTTAAAGAGAAAAGAGAAAGAAAACTAATTAACAAAGCAAATTAACAAAGCAAATTAACAAAACGAATCATCTGATTATTAGCAGACATGTGATTCAAAAATGGTTCTGGCAGTTTAAAACTGCCAGAACTGTTTTTTTTGCTATCATTATCAAAGTAATTATGGTAAAATGCAGTTATCATAAGGTGACTGTTTTAGACATGTTACATCATACTTCTAGTAATGGATATAGATATTACTCACATGAACAATTGTAAAAGTTGAAGGATTTTCTGCTTCTAAAAAGAGAAATAAACAGAAACTTAATTGAATTGGATTAGACTGGCAGAACATGGTCGTATTCCAACTGAAAATGTGAAATATATGAATTCTCATATTAAATATGATGGTATAAACTGGTGGATTACAGTTGGAATAGAATATGAAGAAGCAAGAAGCTTGAGTTGGAACATTGTGACAATGGAGAATTTGTGATTCAGAAAAGTGAGTGTATTAGAGTAAGTTATGAACTTGCAAAAAAGAGATGATGAGCAATGAAAAATTTAAAATATTATCAAGAGTTTACAGAACATACGATAGTAAATGAGATACAGCCGACAAAAGAAGTGATTAGGAAAGAATATCAGTAGATGAAGGAAAGGAAAAAAGATATGTTGAATATCATTTTTGGTAAGATTGATGATGTGATTTTTAATACATCATTATATTTTAAGAACACGTACAAACCTGAATGGATTTTAAGTGAGAGATCAAAAACGATGATAATGGATGTTGATAGTTCTAAGGTGTTAAGCCAGGGAGCGATAGAAAGTCCGGTGCTTGGGATAATACCTCCTACCTCGTTGTCAGGAGGAGTGAAAACATTAATTTTGATTGATAATGTCGAGGATGAATTATTTAATGCTTCAAATTGTGGTGATAACTGTGCAAAATGGCTTTTAAGACTTGGCGAAGAAAAAGATATTACAATCAATTTAAGACATATAATGGATTTTGGAGATGGAAGTTTTAAAATTCATATTGTGAATACAGATGACTATGTAAATAATATGGAGGAACTTGTGGTAATTGCAGGAAGGTATGTGTGAAAATGAAAGGTAGATATAAAGTTAGAATACAAAATAATAATGTCAGATATGAATTTGAAATCAGACGAAATATAACTATTATTCAGGGAAATAGTGCTACCGGAAAAACAACCCTTGTTGATTTGGTTCGCGAATATATGTTAAGCGGAAGAGAGAGTGGGATAGCTGTCAGTTGTTCTGTTTCGTGCAGAGTGTTAGAGGGAATGGAGTGGAAAAATCAGCTTACGTATATGAAGGAAAGTATTATATTTATTGATGAGGGTAATCGGTTTATTGAAAGTCAGGATTTTGCAGAGGCAGTTAAGACATCTGACAATTACTATGTTATTGTTACAAGGGAAGGTCTGCCGATGCTTCCATATAGTGTGGATGAAATATATGGAATACATTCTTCTGGAAAATACAATAGTCTTAGTCCGGTTTATCATGAATTTTATCATATATATTCAAAGGAATTTGTGAACGAATATATAAAACCGGATTGTATAATTACAGAAGATTCAAATGCAGGATATGAATTTTTTAGAGCAGTAAATGATTCTGATACACAGTGCATTTCTGCACAAGGCAAATCTAATATTTTTGATTGTGTTGAAGAACATAAAGATAAAGAGAATATTCTTATTATAGCAGACGGGGCAGCATTCGGCTCTGAAATGAACAAATTAATGGAGATGATTGAACGCAGTAAAAAAATAATAAAACTTTATCTGCCAGAGTCCTTTGAGTGGGTAATTTTAAAATCGGATGTGCTGAATGATAAGGAAATCAGAGAAATATTGTTGAAACCGGAAGATTATATAGATAGTCAAAAATATTTTAGTTGGGAACAGTATTTTACAAGATTACTTATGGACAAAAGTATAGGTACATATCTGCAATATAAAAAGGATAAATTAAATATAGGATATTTAGAAAAGAAAAATCTTTTAAAGATAAAGCAGATATTGCCTGATGTCATAGACACAAAAGAGTAAAGAAGAATATCAAATGAAATAGATTTTGTGATTATATCTTAAAATGGATTTTCGGGGTTATTTTTTGTACTTCTTTAGAATGAGATTACAAAATGATAGATTATCAAATAAATAAGTTAAAATGATAAATTGGAATGAACAGGAGAAAAAACAGTATGACTAAGGAGGCGGATAAATGAACTGGAATTTACAGGCACGGTAAGGTTGATATGAAGAGGTGTGGCATGAGTAAAGGATGGCTGTTTTTTGACATAGGTTCTACTTTAGTAGATGAATCAGAGTGTTATCAGAAAAGATGTGAAGATATTGTAAAAGAGAGCAGTGTTTCGATAGAAGAATTTCAAAAAAAGATGGAAGAGTTTGCAAGGAAAAAGAAGTCTGCATTTATTGCTGCTGCAAAATATTATGATTTGCCTGTTCCGGGATGGCATAGTGAATTGGAGGTGTTATATCCGGATGCAGAAGAAGTGTTATCTGCCTTATCAAAGAGGTACAATATTGGTATTATCGCAAATCAATCATTAGGGAGTAAAGAAAGACTTCAAAAATTTGGTATTTTGCAATATATTCAGTTAGTGACTGCCTCGGCAGAAGAGGGAGTTTCAAAACCGGAGTTGGAAATTTTCAGAATCGCATTGCAAAGAGCAGGATGCAAACCGGCGCATGCTTTTATGATTGGTGACAGACTGGATAATGATATTATTCCGGCAAAAGAAATTGGAATGCACACAATATGGGTAAGGCAGGGATTTGCAAAATATCAGTTCGCTGATAATGAAAACGAAATACCTGATGCTCAGGTGGATTCGCTTAAAGAATTGATGGGAATTTTTTGACAATATTTTCACTTTGAAATATTGCTAAAAGGGTGAATATTATTCTTCCAATTGATGAGCAGATTGTATATGATCAGTTAGACAATAATGATAGTGCAGTCTTTAGTGAAGGTAAGAAGATATTAATTGGTGAAGGGGGATGAAAAGAGTGACTGTTTTTGGAAAAGGGAGCAATTGACAGTACTTATTTGTAATGATAGAATAATTTTGGAACGAATGAGAAGAACAATTCAGCATGAATGATAAAAACGAATCAACATGTATGAATAGATCAATTTGTACTGAAGGTGAATGTTATGAGGATAGCAATTTGTGATGATGATGAAATCATTGTAAAAGATTTACACAAAAAACTTGACAAAACCATTCAAAAAATGAATATGAATGCCGGTATTTTTGATTTTACAGATGGATATGATTTATTATACGAAATCGAAACAGCGGGAATATTTGACATCATTTTTTTAGATATTGAGATTGGGAAAGTAAATGGAATAGAACTTGCAGATTATTTGAATCATCAAAAATATGTATTTACTCTCATCTTCATATCACAACATAGTAATTATTACAAGGCTGCATTCGAGGTGCAGCCTTTTTGGTTTTTGGACAAACCTTTTGAAGAGGAAAAACTGGAAGCATCTTTGAAAAAAGCAATTGATCAATTAAACTATCAGTATGAAACGATTAATTATTTTTATGCGAAAGAGTACTACAGGGTATTAATTGATGATATTATGTACGTACAAAGCCAGGGAAGAACAATCCTTTTATATTGCATTGAGGATAAGATCTACAGATTTTATGGAAAACTGGGAGATATTGAAGAGGAGCTAAAAACAAAGCATAGAAAATTTGTCAGAATTAACCGTTCCGTATGTGTGAATATCAAGTATGTTGCCAAGTGGACATATAAGTATATGGAAATGTCAAATGGTGAAACCATCAATATAGGCGAAAAATACCGTGATGAAGTAAGGGAATACTTTCAGAATTGGATTAGAGAAAAGGTCAAAGAATATGATTAATGTAGTGAATATCATTAGAATAGTAGGAGATTTATTTGAATTACTGGCAAAAATTCAGTATTATGAAAAGACTCTCACAAAAAGAGTAAAACAGTTGTGGGTGATTCTCGTATGGGCTTTTGCTTTTGTTTTAGATCAATATCTGGTATTAAACGAGCAGGTTACGTTGAATGTTATTATTTATTTTGTACTCGCATTTTTGTGTATCTTTCTCTTGTATGAAGACAGTGCAAAGAAAAAAGCAATCACCATATTTTTTGTCTGTGTATTTCAAATGCTTGGTGAAATATTTGCCAATACAATTGTGAACAATTTAAAAGGAATCGATGATAATGAATCTATTTATCTAATGGGATATATGATATCGAAAATTATATTCTTCATCTTTATTAGAATCTCTATTCATTTTAACAAAAGAAAAAACGAATTCAATATGGGAAATAAGACATTTATCAGTATTCTGTTTGTACCGCTATTATGTATTGTACTTGTGGGAATATTTGAGTTGGATCATCCGGCCAGAAATCATAATCCATATTATGCCCTGTTTTTTTATAGTATTATACTGATTATAAATTATTTGATGATAATCCAGTATGATGATGTTCAGAAAATGTTGGATTTGAATAATAGGAACAGAATGCTTGAAGAACAAAAAATATATTATATCCAGCAATACGAGCAGACAAAGAAAATGTGGGATTTGATGAGCAGTATGAGACATAATATGAAAAATGAATACGTTTCACAGAGTATTCTGTTAAAAGATAAAGAATATGAAAAATTAGAAAATCTGTATCACAATAAAATAGGAGAATTGGAAGCATCTAAGGTAGTATCGAAATCCGGAAACAGATATATCGATACAATAGTGAATTATAAAGTATCTGTGATAAAAGAGATGAATGCCGATTTTGAATGTAAGGTGCTGGTTCCGGAGATTATGGATATAGATAGTGATGATATTATCATGATCTTAGGTAATTTGCTGGACAATGTCATTGATGCATTTGAAAATGAGAGATTAGAGAAAAAAACAGGAAGGCTAAGTATCGTATATGAGAAATCCAATTTGTATATAGAAGTCAGGAATACATATGAAGGGGTTCGAAAAACGAATCGCAAGGGTGAATATGTCACAACCAAAAAGAGTGAAGAAATGCATGGATTAGGGATAAAGGCAGTCAATAATGTTGTGAAAAAATATGACGGATATTTGGAAATAAAAGAAGAAGACAAAAGTTTTATTGTAACAGTTCTTATTCAGATTTAACTTGCAATGGCTGAAATATGACATATAAAGGTATGGTTTATTACATTGATGAAAAACGGTATATAAAATTTAGTATAGTAATGCTACATTAAAGAAAGGAGCATTACTCACTATGAAAAAGATGACAGAAGTAATGAAAAACATTGCAGAAAAGAGTCTTAAGAAAGAGGCTAATTCAATATGCTTTTATTGGTATAACCAGCCAAAAGAGCCAAAGGGAATTGAAAAATTCAAAAATGTAAAATAGTGTCTGTTCTATTTTAGAGGGCTGTCGCATGAAGTAAATCCGTTGTAGTTTTGTAATCATGAAAAAGTATTATAATCTTACAATCGTACGAAATGTGACAGCTTATTTTTTCATAGTAGTATTAGAAAAGATGCATTTATTAAGTAAAAAGATTGTTGAAAGTATGCAAATTCCTGACGAAGACAAGGAATTATATGAATATGGCGTCATTGTTTTTTTGAAAAAAATACTATTCTATGTCATCATTTTCGCCTGTATGGTGATCTTCAAACAGGAAATGGAAGGATTGTTCTTTTTGGTTGCATTTTCCTATTTACGCAGAAACGCAGGTGGATTTCATTGTAAATCATTTATTTCTTGTTTTCTGTTATCAGTAAGCAGTATTGTAGTGAGCCTATTGTTGATTAGATACGAGGTTTTTGGGATACTTTATTATAGATCTGCCTTTCTGATTTCACAAGCAGTTCTCATCATGATGCGGCCTGTGGACTGTGAGAATAAACGGGTAGACAAAGAGGAAAAAGACTACTTCTACAAGCAGGAAAAAATCGTTTTGGGTATCATTGATATCGTGATTCTTGCTTTGATGTTCTTTGGATTAATTCCTATTGAAAAATCTGTCGAAAGTGCGGTAATATTAGTTGGTATCACCAGTATCATAGCGTTTTTTAGTCAAAAAATGGCAGGTTTGACAAATCAAATCAGCCATTTAAGAAATCCTGTTTTTCAGGAATATCCCAAATGGAAGGAAAGAAGGCAGACAATGTTATTATATGTGTGTGATGATAATGAAATTCATCAAAAGAAAATATGTATTATTCTCAAAGAGTATTGTTTAGACAAAAAAATTCCATTAGAGATAAAATGTTTTTCGGATGGTCAGGCTCTGCTTTTTGGGATGCAGGAAGAGGGAAAGCCAATCGATGCATTTTTTATGGATATTGAGATTCAAAAAGAAAACGGGATTGAGATTGCAAAAGAGATAAAAAAGACGTATAAGGAATCTAATATTGTGTACATTTCTTCTCATGAAAAATATGTATTCCAGTCATTTGAGACAGAACCGATGGATTATCTGCTAAAACCATTGAAGAAGGAACATGTCTTTAAAGTAATGAATAGAATTTGTGATAGAGTAGGTCAAAATAAAACGATTAGTTTCGTGGTTTCAAGAAAAGAGATTGAGCTGGATGTAGATTCTATCCTTTATATGGAGAGTTCGAAACGAATCTTGAATATCTATACAGATCATGAAATCTATCGGACCTATATAAAAATGGATGAAATGATGGAGAAGCTGAATGAAGTCAGTACATCGTTTGTAAGAATTCATCGGTCGGTTCTCATCAATTATGACCATGTAAAAAGAATAAAAGGTGATGAGATTGTATTAGACAATGACGCATATTTAACTATCAGCAGAAACTATAAAATTCCTTTCAAACAATTTAGTATGCAATATATAGAATGTAAAGTGAATCTTATGTAATGAACAGTTGCTTCGTATCGCAAAACCAAGAAAACCAAGATGACAAAAATCTTGGTTTTTTTTTATGCACACGCCCCGCATGAGGAAGATTCCGACTGAGTCGGATGCGGGCGGCGCAGTGAGTAGGAAGGTGACAAGTCCTCCGCCTACTCGATGTGCAAATGACGAGTTATTACATTTCAACCTGCTTTATGTTACATTTCGAACATTTTCATTCTTTTTTCTGATAAAATGACAACCAAAAAGACGTGATTAATGAAATGATTGGGAAAAGGATTCGGTAGTGATGGAAAAAATTGAAAAAAGGATTAGAGAAATTATGTGGGAAATTTCGGGGGAAGAAGAGAAGAAACAAATGATATTTGAGAAGGAAACAATCAATATCAGTGAAGATTTAGAATTTGATTCTGCCAGCAGCATTCAATTTATTTTGCGAATAGAAAAAGAATTTGGGGTCAGCTTTGATGACAGTGAAATTGCGAATAAGGTATGGGATAGCCGTAAGCTGGCACAATGGATGATGACAGTGAAATAGTAATTGTAAAATGAAAGTGGATGAGGTGTAATATGAGAGAATATTTTAGCAAAAAGGCAGTGTTATATGTTATCATAATGGCAATTTTTTTGGTTATGTTAATCGCAAATCGTGTACAGATCAGAGAGAACGGTGATGTGTTTTTTGAAATTATCGAAGAGGATTTAAAACTATAATCAGAATAGTTGTCCTTTTACTTTGGAAAACGAAATGCTCCCTTCTAACCGTGGACTTGCAAAAGAGCTTCGCATCAGTGTGATTACAACCAAACGAGCCTATGATGAGTTGGATAGGGAAGGTTCATCTATACAGTGGCAGGAAAAGGCTGCGTTGTAGCAGTAAAAAACACCGGGTTGCGTGGTTATGCTGATGTCTTTAACGACAATCGTAGTGTTCGGACGCAAGAAATATAACGATCCGATTAATAAATAATGGATCATAAAGGTCGAGATGAGCCGTTAATCACAGGTTTTCTGTATGATACATATTTACTCAAACTTCCCACAAGGATTTTCGTTCCGAAGCCTTGTAAACACTGCCAACAACAGCTAAATTATACCACTATTGACAATTCG
>CACYDA010000027.1 GCA_902773095.1 uncultured Lachnospiraceae bacterium
GAATCATTTGTCTCAATCTCCTTTCCTTCAAATTCGTATGCTTTTCGTATGCCACATCGCAGAAATTCGTATATGTAAAATTTATACGAATCAAATATCCAAACACGAAAAAAGGACCTTTCCTCAGATTAATTTCTGAAGAAAAGTCCTCATTTTACATGTTTTTCTATCTGTAGTTGTTCAAAGCAATCCGTCAGTTGAGCTTATAATTCTTCATATCAACTTACGAATTTGTTGTAGTAAGCGTTGTAGTAAGCACCTACTCAACACCCTGAAACCCTTGATTTTATGCGGTTTTTACTTGTCCAACGACTTCATTGTCGGGAAGAATAAAACATCACGAATTGCAGCCGAATCAGTAAGTAACATTACCATTCGGTCAATTCCAAAACCAATTCCTCCTGTCGGTGGCATACCAAGTTCCAATGCATTCATGAAATCTTCATCTGTAGTATTTGCTTCCTCATTGCCCATTGCCAGAAGCTCTTCCTGTGCCTTAAATCTTTCCCTCTGGTCGATCGGATCATTTAACTCAGAATAGGCATTGGCCATTTCCCAACCATTCATAAAGAACTCAAAACGCTCAACATATTCCGGATTTTCCGGTTTCTTCTTTGTAAGCGGTGAGATCTCAATCGGATGATCCATCAGGAATGTAGGCTGAATCAGATGCTCCTCAACAAATTCTTCAAAGAACAAGTTAAGAATATCACCTTTCTTATGGATTTCTTCGTATTCAACATGATGTTCTTTTGCAGCTGCTCTCGCTTCCTCTAATGTATGGATTTCATTAAAGTCAACTCCTGCATATTTTTTAACTGCATCAACCATTGTAATTCTTTCAAATGGCTGTGATAAATCCATCTCTATGCCATTGTAGACAATCTTTGTAGTACCGAGAACTTCCTGTGCCACATATCTGTAGAGATTCTCTGTCAAATCCATCATTCCATTATAGTCAGTATATGCCTGATAGAGCTCCATCAATGTAAATTCAGGGTTGTGTCTTGTATCAAGACCCTCATTTCTAAATACTCTTCCAATCTCATATACACGCTCAAGTCCGCCGACAATGAGTCTCTTCAAATATAACTCGAGTGAGATTCTGAGCTTCAAATCCTCATCAAGGGCATTGAAATGTGTCTCAAAAGGTCTTGCTGCTGCTCCACCTGCATTGGATACAAGCATAGGAGTTTCTACTTCCATAAATCCCTGCTCATTCAAATACTTTCTAATTGCGCTGATAATCTTAGAACGCTTAATGAATGTATCCTTCACCTCAGCATTCATAATCAGGTCTGTATATCTCTGTCTATATCTTAAATCCGTATTGGTAAGTCCATGGAACTTTTCAGGCAAAATCTGTAAGCTCTTTGAAAGTAATGTGATTTCTGAAGCATGAATAGAAATTTCACCTGTTTTTGTCTTAAATACTTCACCTGTGATTCCTACGATATCACCAATATCAAACTTTTTGAAATCTTTATATACATCCTCACCAACACTGTCTCTTGCTACATAAGACTGTATATTTCCCTGAAGATCCTGCACATTACAAAAAGATGCCTTTCCCATGACTCTCTTAGACATCATTCTTCCTGCTATTGTTACGCTTTTACCCTCAAGTCCTTCAAAACCATCCTTGATTTCCTGTGTGTGATGAGTTACATCAAACTTTGTAATCTCAAAAGGATTCTTTCCATCTTCCTGCAATTGTGCTAATTTTTCACGTCTGACTTTTAAAAGCTGATTGATATCCTGTTCACCATTCTGCTGCATATTCTTCTTATTGTTATTCTGATTATTATTCTGTGTATTTGTATTCTGTTCCAAAATTTCCACTCCTTTATTATGCTTCTACATTTCTCTGTATATCCAATATCTTGTATTCAGCATTTCCTGCCGGAAGTTCAACTTCAATAACTTCACCTATTCTTGCGCCAATCATGGCCTTTCCAAGAGGTGATTCATTAGAAATCTTACTATTGAGACTGTCTGCCTCTGTTGAACCTACAAGGTAAAAATCCAACTCTTCATCAAATTCAAAATCATATACTTTTACTTTACAGCCAACGCTGATTTTTTCAAGGTCGATTTCATCCTCATCAACTACTTCGGCATTTTTTAATATTTTCTCAATTTCTTCAATTCGTTTTTCGATATGTCCCTGCTCTTCTTTCGCAGCATCATACTCAGCGTTTTCTGACAAGTCACCCTGCTCTCTTGCTTCTTTAATCTTATCAGCAATCTCTTTACGTTTTACAACTTTGAGGTTTTCTAACTCTGTCTCTAGTTTTTTCAATCCTGAATAAGTTAAAATATTTTTCTTGTCTGCCATTTTTTACACCCATGTAAATCGGAATTTCACATCGAAGTTCCGACACTGCCCCGATCAACACTTCAAAAGAAACGGGCAGTTCATTATCCTTTCTTTAAAATATTCAATTTATAATATTCAATTCATAAAAGTGAACTATTACACTAGCACAAAATTATATCTTAAAGCCTTATTAATGTCAAGTTTTCCACTGGTATAATTCACCCGAAATCTCCCCTATTCAAATGATTGATTTCTATTTTATGCAAACCATCTCTTCCACCACTTTATCCATTCCCGGCTGCTTAACCATTATTCACCTAAAAGCATCTCTTCTAGTGCTTCATATGTTTCCACCTGATTGACAAGATTTCGAAAAGTTGAGGAATGTGGCATTCCAATCGTATACCATGCAGCATGTTTTCTCATTTCTCTTATACCGGTATATTCACCTTTGCATTCAATCAGCATCTTCGCATGTCGCAAAATCATAGATTTAATCTCGGTATAATCAGGTCTTTGCATTTTTCTTCCCGTCCGGTAATAATAGGATATTTCTTTAAAAATCCACGGATTTCCCCGTGCACCCCTGCCAATCATAATGGCATCACATCCGGTCTGTTCATACATTCTGATGGCATCATCAATACCAAAGATATCACCGTTTCCAATCACCGGTATGGAAACATTTTTCTTTACCTCTGCGATAATCCCATAATCTGCCCTTCCTGAATAATATTGTTCTCTTGTTCTTCCATGAACTGCAATTGCACTGACACCACAATCCTCAGCAATCTTAGCGATTTCTACCGCATTGATATGTTCTTCATCAAATCCTTTCCGAATCTTTATTGTCACCGGTTTTTGAACTTTTGATACGATATTCTTCAGAATTTTTTCAACCAGGTGTGGATTTTTCATCAATGCACTGCCCTCATGATTGTTGACAATCTTTGGAACCGGACATCCCATATTGACATCGATGATATCAAAACTTCGTTCTTCGTCAAGCTTGGCAGCCATATCCCCCATAATATCAGGGTCTGAACCAAAAATCTGCACTGCAATCGGATGCTCGGATGCATCTGTTTCCAGTAATGGCTCTGTATTTTTATTTTTGTACAGAATCGCTTTTGCACTGACCATCTCTGTGTAAAGAAGACCACATCCCATTTCTCTGCAGATTTTTCGAAATGGTAGGTCTGTAACCCCCGCCATTGGTGCAAGGACGAGATTATTCTCGATATTTAATTCACCTATTTTCATAAATCTTCCTGCTTATCTGTTATATCTTTCTATTGATCTGTTATAACTTCCTGTTGATCTATCATTTCTTCCTATATGATCTGTCACTATTTTTGTTTTGCCTTATCATACACCAGTTTGAGACCTTTGAGTGTCAGCGTTGTATCATATATATCAATCATATTGGTTGCTTCTACAATGATTTTTCCAAGACCGCCAGTTGCAACAACTTTCATATCATCAATGCCGGTCTCTTTCTTAATCCTGCTGATAATATATTCTGTCTGACCTATATACCCGTATACCAGACCTGCCTGCATACTTGAAATGGTATCCTTTGCAAGAATGGAATCCGGCTTTTTGATTTCAATTTCCGGAAGTTTTGCAGCATCCTGCCACAATGCTTTGGCACATATTTTGATTCCCGGCGATGTAATACCGGCAGCAAATGCGCCATCACTTGTGATATAATCATAGGTTGTCGCCGTACCAAAATCAATCACGATGACAGGTCCTCCATATAATTCATATGCACCTACTGCATCAACGATTCGGTCAGCGCCGATTTCTCTTGCATTTCCGGTAATCATCTTGATCCCGGTTTTGATACCGGGTCCCACTATAATTGGTTTGTGTCCAAAATACTTTATGATACAATTTTCAAAGGAATGCATGACATCAGGAACGACAGATGAAATGATCACATCACCGATCTCCTTATGATTAATATTCTTACTGTTTAACAGATTAAAAATCAGCATCCCAAATTCGTCCGATGTACGCTGGATTTTTGTGGTGATTCGAAATGTCGCCACAAGATTCGCACCATTAAAAGCACCAATCGTTATATTTGTATTGCTAATATCGGCTACCAAAAGCATTATTGTATCACACCTCCTGCAATGTTTCCTTCACTTTGTATATCATATTATGATTCCATTTCATCATTAAGGACAAATACTTTATAAAACATTTCCAGAGATTCAAACAATTCTTTCTTTTCATTTTGAATCTGTTTGATCTTTAACCCACATCCAATCTCATCATAGTATGCATCATAATCATCATGCATTACCTTGATTTCAAGATTTCCATTTTCATCATACTCAAGCATAAAAATGCCACCAATATCTTCCGTAAATAACACACATAAGATCTTCAACTCATCTTTAATGGTATCCGGAAGATTATCAAAATCGGGATTGAGATAGTATTTTTGCTCATAACAATTCGATGCACATAAAACTACATTTTCGTCCACTTTCAACACTCCATTTCTTTTGACCAATCACTGATTACCAGAATGCAAAAAAAGTTAATACGGTTACTGCCATAAGGAATATTCCAGCCAGAATCAGAACAATTGCTTTCAATCGTTCCTGCCTCTTTAAATACTTGATTCCCATGCAGGTATTCATCGTGGCAGCAAACAGAAATACTGCCGTAAACATTTTTTCATATTTTACTCTGTCGATAAAAATCACAAATGTTGAGAGAATGATGCACAGTCCCATAATCGCATTGATCACATCATATACTCCCGATTTGTTGACACTTCTTCTTCTGCCCTCATCTTTTCTCCCTTTTTTCTTTGAAAAAAGCATATTCTCCAATTCCTCACTTTACATCCGTTCTCACTTTTTTAATAACTGCTCTTTTTCAGAGTGGCAGCCATAATGGCCTTAATCGAATGCATTCTGTTTTCTGCCTCTTCAAATACTACCGAGTTCTTTGATTCAAATACTTCATCGGTTACTTCCATCTCAGTTAATCCAAACTTTTCATAGATTTCTTTTCCAATGGTTGTTTTCAAATCATGGAATGCAGGAAGGCAATGCATAAAAACAGCTGTCTCCTTTGCATTGTCCATTGCCGCCTTGTTGACCTGATATGGCTGCAATGCAGCAATTCTCTCTTCCCATACACTTTCCGGTTCACCCATAGATACCCAGACATCCGTATAAATCACATCAGCATCTTTTGTTCCTTCTGTTACGTTTTCTGTAAGAGTGACACTTCCACCGGATTCTTTTGCATATCCTTTACAAATATCTACCAGCTCTTGATCCGGAAAATACTTCGCATCCGTACATGCCACAAAATGAAGTCCCAATTTTGTACAGGCAATCATGAGGGAATTTCCCATGTTGTATCTTGCATCTCCCATGTAGACAAATTTCAGGCCTTCTAATTTTCCAAATGTTTCTTTCACAGTCAGCATATCAGCGATCATCTGTGTAGGGTGATATTCATTTGTCAGACCGTTCCATACAGGCACTTTTGAATATTTTGCCAATTCTTCAACGATTTTCTGTTCAAATCCTCGATATTCTATTCCATCAAACATACTGCCCAATACTCTTGCAGTGTCTGCAATACTCTCTTTTTTACCAATCTGTGAACCTTTCGGATCAAGATAAGTCGTGCCCATTCCCAAATCATGTGCAGCCACTTCAAACGAGCATCTCGTTCTTGTGCTTGTCTTTTCAAAGATCAATGCAACATTTTTTCCCTTGTACTCGTCTACTCTTTCACCATTTCTTTTCTTTGCCTTATACTCAGCAGATAAATCAATTAAGTACTCAATCTCTTCTTTTGTAAAATCTTTTAATGTAAGGAAATCCCTTCCTGTTAAATCAACACTACTCATTTTCTACCATTCCTTTCTTTTCCTATCCATCATTGTCAAATTGTATCATCTATACTCTTCCATTCTTACAAACAAAGAAGAACAGTGGGAAATGCGATCATATGTAAATCATCAATCCATATACTTAACATCACTTTAATACGATCAAACTGTACCCTCCTATATTCCCATATAAAAATAACTTTGTCAAGTATCCAAAAAACCAGATTTTAAAATCATTACAATAGGTTAAGATCGATGATACCTATAAAGAATAACAATGCGAAAGAAATTGATGACACACAAAAAGGTGAGGTTTTTCTTCCTCACCTTTTTCTTTCCAAAACAGATGAATCATCTGTTTGTATCCTTTTAACCGAAAAATATTTCTGATTGATTATTCTTATTCAGCATCTTCCTCGAAATCATAATCTTCATCATCAAAATC
>CACYDA010000028.1 GCA_902773095.1 uncultured Lachnospiraceae bacterium
ATTATGATGATCGGAACCACAATGGGACTCATATTTGGATATTTGGTGGTACATGGGGTTAAGGCAGGATATGCGGAGGCATATTCATGTTTTTCTGACCAAAAAGATTGGGTAAATCACCTGTTTGAATTTTTTCCTCAATTTTTTTCCTTGTTGGGAGTCGATACTAAAACATCAATGATCATGTATTCTGTGAGAGGAATTTCACATTTACTAAGGATTATATTTGCACTTATTCTCATCATCGTACCGGTATTGATGCTATTAATGTATCGTAGGTTTGATGATTTGTCCTATCGACTGGCAATACTCAGTCATCATTTTATGGCATTGTTGATCATGGCAGGATGGACATTTGGAAAATTGAACAGTGCACAGTGGCGTCTTAGCCCTATTGCTGTTTCATCCGCAATCTTATGTGTATTGTTTTTGAGATGGATCATGAAAAATGCTGATTATAGAAGGCTTTCAGCGATAGTGATGGTTCCAATCATCTGTATGATCGTTATTATTTCAAGAGATATGATTACCATAGAAAAACAGACAGAGGATAATGAAGAATTAGTGATGCTTGAAAAGTGTCTGGAACGAAATCATCTTGAATACGGGTATGCGAGTTTCTGGCAGGCCAATATCGTAACACTTTTATCCGATTCAAAGGTAAAATCAAGGGTAATCAATATCGATGAATTTGGGTTTGAAAAAAGGCTGTATCAGACCAATAGAAGATGGTATGAAGAGGTGACATCTTATGAACAATACTTCGTTGTACTTGATGAAGAGGAATATGAAATATTTCAAAAATATGATTCCAATTTTAACAAACCTGTTGATCTAATCAGATGTGGAAGATTTAAAATACTGGTATACGAGAAAAACATTTTTAAGTGATTTTATTCTGAATATGAATGAATCTCAGCAAATCGGATGCGATTAAGGTTCAGATAAAATAGAATGCTAAAATAAGTGAAAAAAATGTAAAATATATGCAAAAATAAATAAAAAAATAGAATTAAGGATGACAATGGATGAGAACAAAACATGAAAAGATACAAAACAATGATGTTGCGATAAAGAAAAAAGATGTAAATAAACGAATTGATCCAAAAAATAACAATGAAAAATTGACGCAGTTATGCAGGTATCAAAAAAAATGTGGCGGTTGTTCCTATATTGAAAAAGAATATGAAAAGACATTAAAAATCAAGCAAGAATACGCAGAAAAATTATTTGGTCATTTTTGTAAGGTTTCTAAAATAGAAGGGATGGAAAATCCGTATTTCTACAGAAATAAAGTACATGCTGCATTTGGAAGAGATAGAAAAGGAAATGTTATTTCAGGAATATACGAAGAAAATAGCCACAGAATCATCAATATTGAGAAATGCATGATAGAAAATGAGCAGGCAGATGAGATGATCTGTTATATTAAGTCACTGTTAAAGTCTTTTAAAATCAAGGTGTATGATGAAGATACCGGATATGGTTTGTTAAGACACGTTCTGATCAGAACCGGGCATATCACAGGTCAGGTAATGGTAGTACTCGTATTGTCCTCACCCATTCTTCCGTCTAAAAACAATTTTGTTCATTCGCTTAGAGAAAAGTTTCCTCAAATCTCAACGGTAGTCATCAATGTAAATGATAAAAAGACAAGCATGGTTCTTGGTGAGCGAAATATTGTTGTATATGGAAAAGGGTTTATTGAGGACATTTTGTGTGGCAAAAAGTATCGAATATCACCTCATTCATTTTATCAGATTAATTCGGTACAGACGGAAGTCTTGTATCGAAAGGCAATTGAGTTTGCCGGTTTGAAAGGGAAGGAAATAGTGATAGATGCCTATTCGGGAATCGGGACAATTGGAATGACAGTTTCAGAATATGCAAAGGAAGTATTATGTGTTGAGTTAAATAAATCTGCCGTAAAAGATGCCATAGCAAATGCAAAGACAAATCAGATTAAGAATGTGAAATTTGTATGTGATGATGCAGGAAGTTTTATGGTCAATATGGCGAATCAGGGTGAACAGGCAGATGTTGTGTTTATGGATCCTCCCAGAGCAGGAAGTGATGAAAAGTTTTTATCTTCCGTTATAAAACTTGCCCCTATAAAAGTTGTATATATTTCATGTAATCCGGATACATTGGCGAGAGACTTAAAGTATCTTGTAAAGTATGGGTATGAGGTTTTGAAAGTGTGTCCGGTGGATCTTTTTCCGTTTACAGAACACGTTGAGACGGTAGTACTACTACATCGGACCGATATGTAAAAATCCTTGATTTTAGGCACTTTGAGCGGTTTTTTACCTTTGACCAGAGTGATAGAAAATCATACAAGAAGGCGATTTGTGATGGAGTAAACGTGTCGGTTGTATTGGATAGCGTACTAGGAAACATATCTACACATAGTTGATATCATCATCATTTGTAGCCTTATTAAAACAGGCGAATACGGACAGTTCCAAGATGGCAGA
>CACYDA010000029.1 GCA_902773095.1 uncultured Lachnospiraceae bacterium
CGATTGAAGAAAGTAAAATGACAAAGTGGGAAGAAGAAAATGGTGTAAAAATACCTGATTCATATAAGGAGTGGTTAAGATTTACCGGAAAATGCCGAATTGATGGAACGACAGCATCATTTTGGGGACCTGAAGAATTTCATTCTGATTATGTGCCGGAAAATTTGGTGGTAATCGGTGAAGTCGTTGGTGATGGTGAAGTTGTATGCTTTTCTAAGGATACAGGGGAGTTTGTAAAATTATTTGAGAGTAAAAGAGATAGATATAAATCATTTGGTGAAATTATAAGATTTATTAATAAGATAAATGATGATTCACCTATATTATCAAACGAGGAATATCTTGAATTATTAGAAAAAATAAAAGCGAAAAGGTCAGGTAATAAATTATATCAATAGAAGAATTTTCGGAATTAATGAATACAAATTGTAAAGCTAAAGAACTTACAAAGGCTTATAACAGTATGAAAGTTAAAGATAGAATAGAATTGTTGTTTTTGCTAACTGAAGATAAAAGAAATAATTTAATTGATAAACTTAGCAATCAGGCAGTAAAAGATTTTTGGACATATGAACAAGAGCTGATAAAAAATGGTCTGAGTACACATAATTGGACGGCTGAACAGATAGAAGACATATATGAACCTGTCGATGTAAGTAAATTTGAAGCGGGGGCAGATTTAAATGAAGTGCGGAAGTTGAATATCACTTGCACAGTGAAAGTTAGAAAAAATGGAATTAATAAATTATAATAAGTTTGGTGATCTGATTTAAAGATAATAAATGATAGTCCGAAGAAGCACAATTGGTAAAAAAATATACAAACATAATGGTTGATAATATGTTGAATCAACTAGATTTTATTGACAATAAGAATGGAACAAAGTAAACTTGAATGGATAGATTGTCAGATGGTGAAAATAAAAATAATAGCATCGTTTACGTCGTAAATCTGTAAAAGGAGAATGATAGAAATTGAATATTAACAATAAAAATAGAGAGAATCTGATGAAAAATATTACTGATCAGATTAAAGAAGCACAGGTAAAACTTGGATATGCAAAGGAGACAATGAGATTTTATTATCCTGTTTCTTCGTTAAACGAAATATTAGGAACTGACTATCCGGATGAGAAAATAATGGCAAAAGACTTAAATGCGAATGAAGAGATGAAAAATACTGTTTTGGGGGAATTAAAGTTTGAAACACATGGAGGAAGAATTGAGATTAGTGTTCCTCCAAAAGGTGTGGAATATGTCTGGCAAAATGTAGAAGCATCTATGTTTCTTTTAGATCTCATCAATTTGTTCAAAAGTCATCATCACTGTGAACTATCTGATATTACAAAAATATTTCATAAATATAGTGACAATTTTCAGTGCGAAAAAATGCCTGAAGGCATGGACTTTGACTATGTGATCTATTTTACAGAGTCTGGGATAGATGAGTATTATTATTGTATTAAAATGGAAATGGGACATACCATTTATCACAGATTTACGCGTGAAGATTACGAGATGATGTTTGTATAAATAGGATAATGGAAAAGAGTTGGTTATAGTTTTAAATTACAGCTAACTCTTTTCTTTTTCTATTGGACAATGAAGGGAAGCTATGGTATTATAATCCCTGTAAACAGATAGGAATTAAATGATTAAAAAATTAAATAATTAAATATTAGCAGAAAGAGGTATATTATTATGAGTAAAAAAACACGTGCAGATAGGAATTTAAAATTTGAAACATTACAGTTACATGTAGGGCAGGAATCACCAGATCCGGTGACTGATGCGAGAGCTGTTCCGATTTATCAGACATCATCCTACGTGTTTAGAAACAGTGAGCATGCTGCAGCCAGATTTAATTTGACAGATGCGGGTAATATTTATGGAAGACTGACCAATCCTACAGAGGATGTATTTGAAAGAAGAATTGCAGCATTAGAAGGTGGTGTTGCAGCATTGGCAGTTGCATCAGGAGCAGCAGCAATTTCGTATGCAATTCAGAATCTTGCCCAGAATGGTGACCACATTGTTGCAGCAAAAAATATTTATGGCGGAACATTCAACCTTCTTGAACATACATTGCCATTATATGGAATCAGCACAACATTTGTCGATCCGTTTGATTATGAAGAAATCGAAGGTGCAATCAAAAATAATACTAAGGCAGTGTTTATTGAAACACTTGGAAATCCAAATTCAGATGTTGTTGATATTGAAAAAATTGCAGAAATTGCTCATGCACATAAGATCCCATTAGTGGTGGATAATACATTTGCAACTCCTTACCTTGTTCGTCCGATTGAATATGGGGCTGATATAGTAGTTCATTCAGCAACAAAGTTTATTGGTGGACACGGAACAACCATCGGCGGTGTTATTATTGACAGTGGAAAATTTGACTGGGAAGCAAGTGGAAAGTTTGCTTCACTTACAGAGCCAAATCCAAGTTACCATGGTGTAAGCTTTACAAAGGCAGTTGGTGCGGCAGCATTTGTGACAAAAATCAGAGCCATCCTTCTTCGCGATACAGGCGCTACACTTTCACCATTCCATGCATTTATTTTCCTGCAGGGATTGGAAACATTATCGTTGAGAGTTGAGAGACATGTTGAGAATGCA
>CACYDA010000030.1 GCA_902773095.1 uncultured Lachnospiraceae bacterium
ACAACATGGGGGTAAATCTTGTTGAGGTTATCTTCCTGTTTGCATCAGCTTATGTATCAGGTATCGGTGTTTCTGCATGCTTCACAGCGGTGGGAGTACTTATGATCCTGCTGGCAGGGGTGCATGGAGTATTGAAAGAATAATTTTGCCCGCACAATTGAGTTTAAAAGAGGAGGGGTAAAATGTAGGGGTTCCCTAAGGGGTTCCCTTTCGGGGGACGGTGCCAGAACCTCCTTTCTTACTGGTTTTGTGAGATTCTGAAAAAATTCAAGTCCCATCTCCCACATTCCCTTAAATCAAATTTAGACCAACAAATCTTTTTTCTGACTATACATTTATTAAAGACATAAGTGTAATCAAAGAAGAAAGCTCGTGGTGTTAAACCACGAGCTTTTATATTGTCGCTTAGCATCAGCTAAAAACATCTTAGCTTCGGCGTGCTTCCCATACCGTCAAAACAAGATAAATAATTAACGAATACAGAAAAGCCAAAACACAAACCGCAAGATTTGGACCTAAGACGTCAGGTTGTTGATGGGCGACGATAGCCAAAATAACGACTAAAGAAACGATGCTTACGGATGCACCGATTGGTATAATGGTTTTTCTCAGAAGTGATATTATAGAGGCGAGATCCCGTTTCCCACTGATTAATACCAAACCAAATGCCGGGACGGCAATAAAAAGAAGGGATGGAGTATCAAGGTATAAGGCTATTCGTCCTCCGCAGGTAATAATGCTGAATATAAATGTTGCAATAATAAGTAGAATTCCAATGAAAATAGAAAGTCGTAATCTCCTTTTGCTTTCTTGTTCTTTTTTTAGCAAATCCATAAGATTTTCCTCCGCTTTTTGAGAATAATTCTCCGGTGGCAGTTTCTCACCTGAAATCAATTCATTCAAGCTAACCATAAGTGCATCACAAAGTGGCTTTAGCATCTCTGTATCGGGAATGCTTCCGGCATTTTCCCATTTTGATATTGTTTTGTCGCTGACATGAATCATTTCGGCCAGTTCTTTTTGCGTAAGTCCTCTTTCTTTTCGAAGAGTTTGGATAAACGTACCGATTTTCTTATTCTCAACCATATAAATATTCCTCCAATAGTGTTGCGGTAGTGCACTTCCTAATCCCAATATAGTTAAACGTTTCGTAGAATGCAATCTATGAAACAGAGAATCTCTCTATGCAAAGAGAAATAAACAAACTCTACCGCAAACTCCATATATTTCTGAATTATATCGTTACGGGTTCTTCCTGTTTCATCTGCTATCAAGTCAACTTGACTAGTACAACAGTTAGCGCCACTGTCGATACAGCGTCGATACAGCCTCGTGATGAACAACCATGCGCTTTTGCAGTACTTTCACGCTAATTTACATTGCGCTTTTAATACATTATGGCGCCTGAATACCTTGCGCTTTTTTGGTTCAATGGTGTATAATACCCATAAATTCATGGCTTTGAGGAGAAATGCAATGGAAATACAGAGAGATATCTATGAACAAATCCTGAATTGGAAAAACGATACGAATGGAACAAAGGCCCTGTTGATAGAGGGAGCCCGTCGAATCGGCAAGTCTACGATAGTCGAAAAGTTCGGTAAAACTGAATATAAATCATACATATTGATAGATTTTAACAAAGCAAGCAAGAAGATCTTTGATCTTTTTGATGATATGAACAACCTCGATATTTTCTTTCAGACGATATCGCTTGAATACAACACAAGACTATATCCGCGCGAATCACTGATAATATTTGATGAAGTACAAAAATGTCCAAAAGCAAGAGAATCCATCAAGTATCTTGTTAAGGACCGAAGGTATGATTACATCGAGACCGGGTCCCTTATTTCAATTAAAGAAAATGTCGAAGGAATAACTCTTCCATCCGAAGAACGCAAGATAAAAATGTATCCTCTTAACTTTCATGAGTACATGCGTTTCATGGATGAAGAATTATTAATGGAATACATTGCTGACTGCTGGGAAAAGAAAATACCTCTTGATAACAAAATGCATACTAAAGCTATGCATCTATTTAAAGAATACATGCTCGTCGGCGGTATGCCGCAAGCGGTTATTGCATTTCTGGAGAATGGGAGAGATTTTGCTGCTGCAGATATTGAAAAAAGAGATATTTTGGGTCTGTACAGAGATGATATAAAAAAAGCTGCAAAGAAATATAAATCGAAGGTATCAGCCATATTTGAGAATATTCCCGGATATTTATCATCGCACGAAAAGCGAGTAATACTAAGCAGTGTTTCTGACAACTATGACTCAGACAGATATGATGATCCTTTCTTCTGGCTGAATGACTCAATGATATGTAACCTGTGTTATAAATGTAATGACCCTAATGTGGGGCTGGCACTCAACAAAAATGATGCATTTGTAAAGTGTTACATGGGGGACACCGGATTATTAGTTAGCCTTGCATTCAGCGAAAATGAACTTGCAGATCAGGAATTATATAAACAAATCATGAATGGGAAACTGTCATTAAATGAGGGCATGTTATATGAAAACATGATTTCACAGAT
>CACYDA010000031.1 GCA_902773095.1 uncultured Lachnospiraceae bacterium
GAAACTTTGTACTGTTTACCACCTGTTGCTATAATTGCGTACATATGGCACCTCCTATTTCAATTACTCGCCAGCTATGGTACTGATGAAATCAAGTTTAGAACCTCGCTGTGCGGCACACTAATGTAGTTTAACATATTAAGGTACCTATGTCAATCGAAAAACCAAAAAAAGATGATTTTATGTTACAAAATTAAAGCCACAAAAAGCAAATTCTTTCCGTGGCTCTAACATGATATTTACTTTGTAATCATAGGCAAATCTAAATAATTCAAAATATGACTTTATTTATCAGACAACGGAATTGCCGTACATGTCATGATTGCTGATGAGGCAAAACAAATCCAAAAACCAATTGCATTTGTCATACCGCTATCTACATCTACTTTTCCACAAACCATTGCTGCTACAAGGAATACCCAGAACAATGTAGCATATACTTCCATCATTCCATAATTAAATACTTTTGATAAGAAATCAGTAGCAGTCACAGATCTTTTGGAAGTCACATTAATCAAACCGCCAACTACTAAAATCACTTCTAAAACAACCAAAACACCTAAACAAAAGATATATGTATTCTTCAGCATGGTTCTGTCTCCAAGTCCACCATCAAAGAACTTCTGGAAGAGATAGAAATGTGTGTATTCACCTTTGATGCTAAGTGCTTTAATCCCCAGTTTTGAATTTGGTTTTCTGGTATAGTCATATTCAAACAAAGGTATCACAAAAGTAACAACAATATTTAATATTGCTCCGATGAGAAAAAGAAATGAATATACAGTTTTCTTTTTTGAAACATATCGTTCATATTTACTCTGATTTCTGTACAATTCCATCTTATCTTCTTCTGAAATAATTGATCTTGCTTTCTTTGTAGCTCCCATAATTTTTTCTCCTTTTTTTAATAACATAACCTTATTAAATTGTAACAAAAAAACAGCTAACAGTCAACCTAAAAATATAATTCTTGCACAAATAATACGAAATACCTCTAAATACTAAATTTCCAAAATCCTATCCAGCTGCTCATTCACAGGCGGTTCGATTTTCTTTCTGGTAAGTTCAACCAAATCCAGCTTTGTCATTTCAACAAAATCTGTTCTCACCTTATCATCTCTGATCAACCTTTTCACACAATCTGTCACCTTGTTTTTATCCTCTGCATCATTCATGCTGATGAAATCAATCATAATAATTCCTGAAAGATTTCTTAATCTTAACTGACAGGCAATTTCCTTAGCAGCCTCTAAATTAACATTTAAGACTGTTTTTTTCATATCTTTCCCTTTAATACATTTTCCGGTATTCACATCAATCACAACCATTGCCTCAGTCTGTTCAATCACAAGATATGCACCGGATTTTAACCATACTTTTTTCGTTCTGAGCTCTTTTAATGTATTTTCCACACTATATAGTTTGGCAAGCGGCAGCATTGGATCATCATACAACCTGACCACATCCTTATATTTTTCAAACTTGATAGAATTAACATAATTCATGATTTCCTGATAAACAAAAGCTTGATCTGTGATAATTTCATCAATCTCGTTTTCATAAGCGCCGATAATCATTTTCAAATAGGCAGGCTGTTCGCTTTTGATCACTGAAAATCTGGTTTGACACTTCGCGCTTTCTTTCATTTTACGATAGTCATTGATCAGTCCAAGTAACTCTCTTTCAATTCCATCAAAGTCAGCCTCTACTGCATTTGTTCTGATCACAACACCATATTTTTCACCAGTGTCCAAAAATACTTTTTCAAGTATCTCTTCAATTCCTTCTTTGATTCTCTTCTTGAAATCATGATCCACAATTTTATTGGAGCAGCCTACTCCTGATTTTGACACATTCAAAACAATGTATTTTCCGCTTATGCTGATTCTTGATGTTAAAACCGGAGCCTTTGTTTTGACGGCTTCTTTCTTGAGCTGAACCAGAATCAAATCACCCTGGCATAATTTTTCATTTGTTTTATGATTCAAAAACACAGGTTCCTCATCAGTAATCGAAAAATAACCAATTTTTCCTTTTTGGTACTCAACAAACGCTGCACCAATATTTTTAACAATATCTCGCACAAAACCAACATAAATATTGCCAACTTTATCGTTATTTTGGTTTACATAATTATTTTTAATATTATTATTTTGCCACAGTTCTATCCCGATATCATAAAATCGTTTTTCGTTATGTAAACCTCTGAACAAACAATCTTTCCCATCAACAGTCACATTAGTGATGATCAGTTTACCCATAAAATGCCTCCATTAATCATCGCATGATCTTTTTAATCAAGATCCACTCCAAAGTCTTCAAGCGGAATAGGATCACCATTTTCGTTTTTACCATATAACTCTAGTCTTTCTGTCAGTAAATCAAACGGTTTTCTCTGAACAGACAGATATTCACAAAACGCATCAACCACTAGTTCTGGTTTTAAATTATTTTCACTTCCGGTAGCCAGTTTCAAAAAAATCCCATCATTTCTTACTTCAAAAGATCTGATCAATGGTCGTATATCCACTACTACTTCACTTTTTTTGGTAGCCTTTAAGATTTCAATCTGCTCCTGTGCCATAAATTGTTCGAACTGATTCTTCAAATCACTACACGGTTCTTTCCCTTTTCTGAAATTGACAAGATAATCTGCTTCTGACACAATCGACATTGCATTTTTGGAATCCTCCGGAAGAAGCCTGTATCGAATCACTTCCATACCTTCTACCATTGTTTCGTTCATCCGTCTGAGCATTTCTTTTGAACTTTCTGTGGAGTTTACTTCAATATCAAAGTATTCACCACGACTTGTAAGACCTACTCCTAAAGGTGCAGCAAAAGACATTTTCTGATGAGGACTGAAACCTTCGGAATAAGCGATATCCACATCTGATCTTCTCATGACTTTCTGAAAATACCTCATAATATCAAGATGTCCTACGAATTTCATTGCACCTTGCTTTGCAAATTTAATTCTTACTTTCAAAACAGACACCTCCTCCAAATTTTGCCACACCACAACCAGCGCATTGCATTCTACAATTTGGTGTAACCGTTTCTTTCTTTGCCTTTTTCCATTCATTTTTCAAAAACTGTTTTGTCACTCCGACATCGATAAAATCCCATGGCAAAATTTCATCCGTATTACGTTCTCTTGTAATATAAAAATCCATATCGATATTCGTAGCTTTTATCGCTTGTTCCCACTTGTCATAATCAAAGCTTTCTCCCCATGCATCGTAGATACATCCAAGACGATACGCATATAAAATCGTATCCGCCACTCGTCGGTCTCCTCTGGCAAGCAATCCTTCAAGAACTGACACATCTGCCTCATGCCAATTATACTTTAAGCTCTTTTTATTGAGCATCTCTTTCATTTTATCATTTACTATTTTTGCTTTTGAGAGAAATTGTTCTTTTGTATTCATAGAAGCCCACTGAAATGGTGTAAATGGTTTGGGAACAAAAAACGACGTACTTGCTACCACTGAAACCTTCCCTATTCTCTGGTCTTTCGGAATCTGGTAATACAATTCAGCGATTTTTTCAGAAAGTAGTGCAATTCCCTGCATATCGCTTACTGTTTCAGTAGGAAGTCCCAACATAAAATATAGCTTCACACGATTCCAGCCACCATCAAAAGCAAGCTTGGCCCCATTTAAGATTACTTCTTCCGTAAGCCCTTTATTGATTACATTTCGAAGTCTCTGTGATCCGGCTTCCGGCGCAAATGTCAGACTGCTTTTTCTTACATCCTGCACTTTGCTCATCACATCCAGGGAAAATGCATCAATTCGAAGGGATGGAAGTGAAATATTAACACCTTTTCCTTTGAATTCGTCAATCAAAAAATTAATCAATCCTTCTAACTGTGAATAATCACTCGAACTTAAAGAACTAAGTGAAATTTCTTCATGACCGGTATTTTTCAGCATATTGTATGCTTTTTCTTTCAAAAAATCAAGGTCACGCTCTCTTACAGGCTTATAAACAGATCCCGCCTGACAAAAACGACACCCACGTATGCAGCCTCTTTGAATTTCCAAAACAACCCTATCCTGGGTGGCCTTGATAAATGGAACTAATGGTCGATCTGGATAATAGGTATTACTGATATCCATCACAAGCTGCTTTGTAATAATTTTTTTCGCATTTTGATGATTTGGCTCAAATGACCGAATTGTTCCATCTTCATGATAGGTTACATCATAAAACATTGGAACATAGATTCCCTCAATCTCTGCAGCCATTTCAAGAAAGGTATGACGTGTACCGTCGTTGGCCTTATTTTCCTTATACTTATCAAGCAATTCAAAATAAACCATTTCCCCCTCGCCAATATAAAATAAGTCAAAAAATGGCGCTAATGGTTCCGGATTATAGGCACACGGTCCTCCTCCGATCACAATAGGATCATCCTCCGTTCTGTCCGCAGCCAACAAGGGAATTTTACTTAAATCAAGTATCTGTAAAATATTGGTATAACACATCTCGTACTGAATTGTAATTCCTAAAAAATCAAAATCCTTAATGGGTTGTTGTGATTCTAACGCAAATAAGGGTATATCCTGCTCTCTCATGATTTTATCAAGATCAAGCCATGGAGAATATACCCTTTCACAATAAACATCATCACGTTTGTTAAACATATCATATAAAATCTGAATTCCAAGATGAGACATTCCTATTTCATATACATCAGGAAAACACATGGCAAAACGGATATCTACTTTATTGAAATCTTTTTTTACCATGTTTACTTCATTTCCGATATACCTTGCAGGTTTTTCAATACTTAGTAAAATCTCATCAGATAATGCTAGTTTTCTCAAAAAAATACCTACTTTCCATTCTATTTAGGTTTAATCTGTTATCGTTGTAAAAAAACATGTTCTGTTTCCGGTATGACATGCAGCACCGGTCTGAACCACTTTCGCTAAAAGAGTATCCAAGTCACAATCAATCACAAGTTCTTTCACATACTGGTAATGTCCTGATGTCAGACCCTTAATCCAAATCTCATCTCTGCTCCTGCTATAATAAGTCATAATTCCTGATTCGACAGTAATATCAAACGCTTCTTCATTCATATAAGCTACCATCAATACTTCATTATTCTCATGATCCTGAACAACAACCGGTATCATATTGTCAGAATTAAGCTTAAAATCGTTAAAACTCATATTACATCGTAAATGATTCAGTGTAAGTCCTGCATCTTCAAACTGTTTCAAATATATATTTTTCATTAACTTCCTGATAAATCCTTTCTTGGTATACGTTATTTATAATGAACCTTTTGTAGACATAATATCCGTAATTCTCGGATCAATCATAGTCGCCTCATCAAGTGCTTTTGCAAATGCCTTAAAAATGCATTCAATCATATGATGGTTATTCCCCGGAGTAAGTACTTTGATATGAAGATTCATTCCTGCGCTATATGAAATAGCATAGAAAAACTCCTTAACCATCTCAGTATCAAAATATCCGACTCTGTCCGTTGTAAACTCTGCATCAAATACAAGATATGGTCTTCCCGACAAATCCAGTGAACACCTTACCAGTGTCTCATCCATTGGAATGGTAACACTTCCATATCTCTTAATTGATTTCTTTTCACCAATTGCTTCTTTGATTGCAGTTCCTAAAACGATTCCTGCATCTTCAATCGTATGGTGAGAATCAACATATAGATCACCTTTAATATTGACAGTCAGATCAAATAATCCATGTCTTGCAAAACTAGTCAGCATATGATCAAAAAAACCGATTCCTGTATTAATCTTTGAATTACCACTTCCGTCAATATTAAACTCCATGGTAATACTTGTCTCTTT
Organism: uncultured Lachnospiraceae bacterium; assembly: GCA_902773095.1. Lineage (GTDB taxonomy): Bacteria > Bacillota > Clostridia > Lachnospirales > Lachnospiraceae > Bovifimicola. The sequence continues at coordinate 5,847 of CACYDA010000031.1, forward strand.
GGTTACTCTGTCAAGAGCAGCCTTTCTTTCTTTATTTGCCACCAACAAAACCTCTCTTTCATCAGTTTTTCTGCCAGTTTACATAAATTTTATATGTAAACTGGCAGAAAATAGTTCTCTACTTTTCAAATCTTACCTTAATTGAATTGGCATGGGCTGTAAGCTGTTCCGAATTTGCAAATGCAATAATATCCTCATGGATTGGTTCCAATGCTTCTTTTGAGAATGAGATGATGCTTGATTTTTTTATAAAATCATCTACACTAAGCGCAGAGAAAAATTTTGCTGTTCCATTTGTCGGAAGGACATGATTCGGTCCTGCAAAATAATCTCCAAGTGGTTCAGAGCTATACTCTCCAAGGAAGATCGCACCGGCATTTCTAATCTTTGTCATCGTATCAAATGGTTTTTTTGTTACAATTTCAAGATGTTCTGACGCAATATCATTTGCCACTGAAATTGCCTCGTCCATTGAATTTGCTACCAATATATAACCATAGTTTTCAAGTGATTTTTCAATAATACTCTTTCTGGAAAGAACACTTACAAACTCGTCTACTTCCTTCGAAACATTGAAAGCAAGTTCTTTCGATGTTGTCACCAGGATTGCCGATGCCATCTCATCATGCTCTGCCTGTGACAGCAAATCCGCTGCAACATATCTTGGATTGGCGCTTTCATCCGCAAGAACCAGAATTTCACTCGGTCCGGCGATGGAATCAATGCTGACATGTCCATATACAGCTTTCTTTGCAAGTGCAACATAAATATTTCCGGGGCCTACAATTTTATCAACCTTTGGAATCGATTCTGTACCATATGCAAGTGCAGCAATCGCCTGTGCTCCCCCGACTTTGTAAATAAGATCGGCGCCGGCTTCTTTTGCTGCAACAAGTGTTCCCGGATTTACCTTTCCCTGCGCATTAGGAGGTGTCGTCATAATAATCCGATCCACACCGGCTACTTTTGCCGGAACAATATTCATCAATACGGAAGATGGATAGGCTGCCTTTCCACCTGGAACATAAACGCCAACTTTTTCAAGAGCAGTCACTTTCTGTCCAAGGATACTACCATCCGGTTTACTGTCAAACCAGCTATACTGCCTTTGTTTTTCATGATACTCTCTGATATTGACAAGTGCTTTTCGGATAATATCAACCAATCCTGTCTTTTCGACTTCTGCATAAGCTTCTTTGATTTCCTCATCAGTGACGATAATATTTTCCGCATTAATATCTGCTTTATCAAACATCTTAGTATATTCAAATACAGCTTCGTCTCTTCTTGCCTTTACATTGTCAAGGATTTGCTGTACCTTGTCTGAAAATTCCGTATAATTATTCGGACTTCTCTTTAATAAATCATCTAAAATATTCTGTTTTGTCTGTTCATCTAAATTCACAATTCTCATTCTATCTCATTATCCTTTCCTGCTACCAAAAAACTACCAAAACTTTGGTAACAATCATCTGATTTCACCCATCTATATGACAGCCTTGAGATCATTTAACAATTTCATGATTCTCTCATTTTCCATCTTCATGCTGACCTGATTCACAACCATTCTTGCTGAAAGAGGACAAATCTCTTCCAAAATCGTCAGACCATTCTCCCTCAATGTGGATCCCGTCTCAACAATATCAACAATTACCTCTGAAAGATTGACAATTGGCGCAAGCTCTACAGAACCATTCAACTTTATAATCTCAACGGTCTGGTGCTTTTTATTGTAAAAATAATCTTTTGCAATATTGGGATATTTACTTGCCACTCTGATCATCTCATGATGCTTCAACAATTCACGAGCAGATTCAGGACCACAGACGCACATTCTGCATTTACCAAAGCCAAGATCCATCACCTCAAATAATTTTCTGCCTTCCTCTAAAATTGTATCTTTTCCAACCACACCGATATCTGCTGCTCCATACTCAACATACGTAGGAACATCTCCCGCTTTTGCAAGGAAAAACTTTAATTTCAGTTCCTCATTAACAAATATCAGCTTTCTGGTATCTTTATCTTTCATTTCCTCACACGTAATTCCGACCTTTTCAAACATCTCAAGAGATTTTTTTGCTAGTCTTCCTTTTGCAAGCGCAAATGTTAAATATCTCACTTGTGTTATCCTCTCTTTCCAAAATTCCAATCAATTTGCCCTGTTATTCATCTTATACCAGATTAACAAATCATTCAATCAATATCACATCCGGTTCACCTTCCGTGATGATGATCATCTCTTTCACTCCATAGCGGGCTGCATATGCTTTGTACTCGTCCACACTGTGAATGGAGCGCTTTCTCACCATCATTACATGCTCATTCTTTTCTCTTAATGGCTGTGTATAATGAATCGCCTTTTCCCTGTTTTCAATATCATATAAAACCATTTTTCTGCCACTTTGGATTTTGGGTTCAATATGCTGTCTTGACAATGCTACCATCAATCTGTCAAGATTCACTGCACAACCGATTGCCGGAGCATCTTTTCCAAACTGTTTCAGCAGATGATCATACCTTCCGCCTGTCACAATTGCATCTCCCGTTCCATATGTATATGCTTTAAATACAATTCCGGTATAATAGTCATACATACTCAGCATAGACAGATCAAATGAAACATATTTTTCCAATCCATATATTTTTAAAATATGATATAATTTTTCAAGTCTTTCAATTGCATATAAACACTCTTCATTGAGATTTAATTTTTTCACTTCATCAATCATCTCGATTGAACCGAAATAGTATTGAAATCCTAAAAAAATCTGTTTCAATTCTTCTTTGATATTGGCCTGTTCCAAAACATCTTCAATTCCAAAGTATTTCTTATTTTCAAGAAGTTCTCTCAACTCTTCCACTGTATCCACATCAAGTCCTGATTCTTTTACAAGACCTTTAAAAAACTGTGGTTGTCCAATTTCAAGCTGAAACTCTTTCAATCCGGCTTTTAAAAGAGTTTCGATGACCATTGATGCTACCTCAGCGTCAGCATCCGATGTATTATCACCGATTAATTCAATACCAATCTGTGTAAACTCTTTCAATTTTCCCTGATATTCTGAGTCATTAATAAACACATTGCCAGAGTAGCAGAAACGGATTGGCATGTCCTCATCCATAAAATACTTTGCAGCAGAGCGTGCAATAGATGGTGTCACATCAGGTCTTAAGACGAGTGTATATCCCTCACGGTCAAAAAACTTGTACATATTTTTAGAAGCAACACTTCCACGCTCCTTATTGAAAATATCAAAATATTCAAACGTTGGTGTTTGTATATCGCTGTAACCATATGATGAAAAAATATCATGGATTCGTTTTTCCACAACTAATTTATTCTTACATTCTTCACCATATATGTCTCTTACTCCAACCGGAGTATGTAAAAGTGTACTTTTCATTTTTGATTTCCTTTCTATCATTGAAATTCATTTCAGATGCTATCATTTTATAGTAGAATTACGCTTTATCACGTTAAAGCGTTACCTTGCTAACATGATAAATTTATTAGTCAAAGATTATACACGAAAAAATTCCCTGTGTCAATCTCTATTTTCAAGGTCAATTGCAACCGCCTCAAGATAATGGACTGGAACGCCTTTTGCAGCGCTAATCCTGTATTTCCAATCAATCTCAGCAAATTTAAAACTCTTTCTTCCTCCCTCCTCACTACGCCGGAAGAATTTATCAATCAATTCAAAGGGGAGATAATACATTTCATTTTTATGAGTATAATAGATGATAATAAAAGAAATTCCATTTTGTTTTTCAAACTCCCGCATAAACTCTACCTGATGTTTATGGATATTCTGGATTGGAAATGTATCCGTGTGACATTCTTTTGCATCAAAGCAAACCGGTACCCCCTGGACAACCCCTATGTAATCAACCGTACTTTTCTGTTCGAAATATGCCATTGTAATATGTCTTGATTCCCGGTCAATTGCTACCGGCTTAATCGGGGTAGGAATCTTTTGTACCACAGCCAAACCAAGTTCCCGATACTTTTCATTTGTCATATTAATCAATTCTTCAAGTGTTGAGCCTCTAAGACCCCTGCTATTCCAAGTTCCCATTGATTTTCTCGCCTTCTAATATGATTTTAAATTCTGCCGGCAAATCTGCTTTAAATGTTTTATATGACAGATTCCCAAGCTTTCCGTCCACTTGATCAAACATAAGCTCATATGAGTGCAATAGCTGATTTTTCAATCCGTATTTCTTTTCAAAATAGCCATTCGCCTCTTTATTTCCATACTTTTTATCCCCAATAATGGGATGATGGATGCTGGCTAAGTGCGCCCGGATCTGATGTGTCTTTCCTGTAATCAGCAAAACTTTCAATAATGTGTATTGACCATTCGTTACGATTGGACAATATTTTGTTTCAATATATTGATAATTTTCATCACTGTTTTTTGAATTTTTCTGATGGTCTTCATTATTTTTATTTTTCTTTTTATTTTCTTGATCTCTGTATTTATTTTTTTGATTGGATTCTTTATCATACTCATCTTTTTCACACATCTTTTCACTAATCTCAACAAGATTGTTTTTTTTATTCTTTCTTAAATATCCTTTTATGATATCCGTAGAATGGATTTCACCTTTTACAATACACAGATAGTATTTATGAATATCTCTTTTTTTCAACATTTCTGCAAACTTCTGCAAGGCAGGAAACGTTTTCCCGAATATTAGAATTCCACTTGTATTTCGATCAAGTCTGTTGCATACTGCCGGCTTAAATGTTTTTAATTCTTCTCTGCTCAATTGATTTGTATCCATCATATACTGAATCAGGAGCTCATTTGCAGAAATATCGTTTTTTTCTGCCTTTTGTGACAACATCCCTACCGGTTTATTAAACAGTATGACATTCTGATCTTCATAAATAATCCTGTCAGAATCAATTTTCATACCCGAAATAGCATTCCTCTTCCTGCCGATTGAAGGATCATCCCTGTTGGTACTTATATTTCCCGTATCTGTAACAAATTGATTTAATGTCTCATCCGAAAAATATATTTTGATGCTGTCCCCCTTATGCAATTTTTCACTTCCGGTCATTTTTTTATCATTTAATGTGATGTTTTTCTTTCTGATCATTTTATAAATAAAACCGGATTCCGCTTTACTAAGATACTTTTTCAAAAACTTATCTGCTCTCTGTTCAGCCTGATTTTCACTAATTATCAGTTCTTTCATAACAATTATTCACTCTTTACTCTCATCTTTTATTAAAGCATCGAAAATGCAATCATCACCTGTCGAATTCTCTCATCAAATTTTCCCGATTCATTTTTGTCAAGTGCACGAACGGCTTTTTGATACTCATGAAAACTACTGATCATTTTCACAGTAGTGACTTTGCATTCTCTTTCTAAAAATGTCCTTACATATTGTTCTACTTCATTCTTTTTATATTTTGGATCAGGAATGTATAAATAAACGGAATTGTCTCTTATTGCTGCAATACTAACATGAATAATCCTTTCTGTTGAAGATAGTAACAGATCATACAACAAAAAAACATTTTCATACTCTTTTATATCATGATACATTTGTTCTTCCAACATGGTATATGGCGCTGCCACAATATAGCAGGATAGAAACTTTGCCATGGGGATCACTGAAACGGCAGCCATAACCGTAAAAATATTTTTTGTATTATGGTATTTAAGATACCCTGTATAAAAAATGCATGCTACCAGCACTAATAATAGAAATGCCAGAACCAGCTGTGTCAACTTGCCCTTTTTTAAATATCCGTAATCGCCCTTCTTCAATTTTTGATGATTCTTATTATCTGCCATAACTCCTGTCATTCCATTCTTTATTCTTCATACATTTTTTTGCACATCATTGCATAAACATCTAAGATAATCTTATGTGGAACAGTCTTTGCAAATATTCGAAACATCTTCATGGACATTCCATACACAGACATTTCTTTTTTATTGATTGCATCATTTAGTGCCTGAACCACAACTTCATCTGCCTGAGCCATTGTAAGTTCTTTAAACCATGCTCTCTCTCTTCCATCATCAGCAATCGCAAAAAACTCTGTATTAACAGGTCCCGGACATACTGTAGTGACAAATACATCCTTGTCCTTGATCTCGCGTCTTAACGCACGGGAAAAACTAAGCACATAAGACTTTGTCGCTGCATAAATCGCAAAATACGGCTGAGGCATAAAAGCTGCTGACGAAGCAACATTAATAATTCTACTGTTTTTTGCCATATAGGGAAGTGCAGCAAGCGTCACTGCCGTAAGCCCTCTGCAATTCGTGTCAATCATTCCCAATTCAGCATAGCATGCAGCAGTTCCAACTTTACCACACAAACCATATCCTGCACAATTTATCAGCATTTTGATCTTTACATTTTCCTGCTTCAACATCTTTGCAAATTTATCGATAAAATATTCTTCGGAAATATCTTCACATATGACATAACTTGGCATATCGATTTCTTCCCTGACTTCTTCTAATCTGTCAGCTCTTCTGGCAATCAGCCATATTTCATTGATTGATTTGAAATTTTTAGAAATCTTTAATGCAAATTCTTTCCCCATTCCCGAAGACGCACCTGTTATCACTGCAATTTTTTTCAATCTTTCTCCACCCTTTCTGAATCAACGTTTCTGCTCAACGATATATTGTTATCCTCATATTAGAATAAATTAAAACAAAACTTCGTTATCAGAGCTATCTGTCATCATTTTCAATTCTTCCTCCGTTAAACGGCGATACTCTCCCGGCTTCAATGATTCATCAAGGGTAAGCCCTCCCATAGCGATTCTTTTTAAAAAATCCACATGCTTACCACATGCTGCAAACATCCGCTTAATCTGATGATATTTTCCTTCATAGATTTTCACTTCTATTTCAGAAGTGTTTTCGCCGGTTTTTAAAATAACAAGCTTTGCCGGTTTTGTCATAGTTCCATCCAAAAGTTCAATTCCTGTTGCAAATCTTTCTACGTCTTTTTGGGTTACAACACCTTCAATTCTTGCAAAATATGTCTTGCTGATGTGTTTGGAAGGCGATAAAACCCTATGTGCCATTTCACCATCATTCGTAATTACCATTAATCCTTCTGTATCTTTGTCAAGTCTTCCTACCGGAAACAAATCTTTTCTCGAATGATCCTTTATTAATTCAACAACCGTCATCTCCTGCTCATCTTTCGTCGCTGATATCACACCCTGTGGTTTATTCATCATGTAATATTCAAACTTGACATAGCGGATTAATCTGTTATCAACCAAAATACAGTCTGCTTCCGGATCAACCTTTAAATCAGTGCTTTTTACAATCAGATCATTCACTTTGATTCTGCCTTTTTTAGCCAATTCCTTTATCTCTTTTCTTGAACCAATCTGCATATCACACAGATACTTGTCAAGTCTTATCATCTCACTCATTGTTTTCTATTCCTTGTGCTCTGTATCCTTCTGCAATAATATCAAGTTCTTTACAAAACTTTTCAAGAACATCCACATCATCCAATTGATAGAGATGATAAAATTCATCCTGGATTTTAATGATTTCACGCTTATTTGCCACACGATACAGATTCTGTATTGTATTTAAAATCTCGGCCACAATCTGAGCCTTTACCTGAAACATATTTTGAGAATCCATAATCTCATTTCTAACCGCTGACATCTCCGTATCAAGTGCAACAACTGCTGCCGCTGCGCCAATCAGTCTCTGCCTGATATGAGGCGGCATATTCTGACGGTACTTATACTGCAGTGAATGTTCTATGGTTGCCCAGAAATTCATTGCCAAGGTTCGAATCTGAATCTCAACCTTAATTTTCTTTGTTCCCTTTAATGTGATAACATCATAATATACGATCAAATGATAACTTCGATAGCCACTTTCTTTTGAATTACTGATATAATCCTTTTCTTCCTTAACCGTCATATCACTTCTGCTCTTGATGATATTGACAACAGAATAAATATCTTCAACAAACTGGCAGATAATTCTCACACCTGCAATGTCATCAATCTTATTTTCTATATCCTCAAATTTAATCTTTTTCTTTTGCATCTTTTCCAGAATACTGGAAATCTTTTTCACTCGCCCATTTACCTCTTCAATAGGAGAATATTTACCAAAAGCCCTATGTTCCTTCATCAGGTATTGAAACTTTACCATCAACTCATCTACTGCAAGCTGGTACGGCTCTAACAATTCTCTCCATAATTGTATCTCCATTTTAACCCTCCACGTTGCTAATCTAAACGATCTATTTTCATAAGAAATATTTCATAACCTTTTTGCTAAACCCAATCAAATTTTATCATAAACAACATGAAAACTCTAGCAGATTTTGTATTTGTTTTGCAGTATTCCCCACCGAATCACTGTTATCAATGACAACATCAGACAACTGTTCAAACCGGTCTCTATTCAGCTGATTTTTCATCACACTTTCAATCTGTTCATCAGACATTTTTCTGTATTCTCTAAGCCTTTGCTTTCTTACCTCTGTGTTGGTATCAATGTACCAGACCTGATCACAAATCGTATTACATCCTGATTCAAATAATAACGCCGCTTCAATGACAAACCTGCCGTTATCCTTTCTTTTAGGATCCATTGCCATCCTTCTTTGAATCTCACTGATTACCTCCGGATGAACAAATTCATTTAATTTTTCAAGCTGTTCTTTGTTGCTAAATACCTTCTGGCCAAGCTTTTTCCGGTCAATCTCTTCATTCTCATCCAATATGTCATTTCCAAAATAGCTGACAATTCTCAAATAAGAGATATTACCTTTTCTCATCAGTTCATGTGCGATCTGATCTGCCTCAAATATCACAAATCCATATTGATTTTTCAGAATACTTAACACTGTTGATTTTCCTGCACCAATTCCACCTGTTATTCCGATTACCATATTTCAACCTGACCTTTCCAGTCGGAAACAGTGTATTTTAATGTGCCATAAGCCAGTTATCACCTACACCCATTCCAACTTCCAATTCCACTTTTAAATCCATGACATGTTTCATCTTATCTTCTAAAATAGATGTTACCTCGTCAATTTCATCTTCTTTTGCTTCGATTAAGAGTTCGTCATGCACCTGGAGTACAATTCTTGATGCTAAATTTCTGTTTCTCAATTCATGGTCAACATGAATCATCGCAAGTTTGATGATATCAGCAGCAGTTCCCTGAATCGGAGAATTCATTGCAATCCTTTCTCCAAAAGAACGTTGCATAAAATTGCTCGAACTAAGTTCAGGAACCGGTCTTCTTCTGTTAAACAACGTCGTCACATATCCGTTTTCTTTTGCGTGACTTACTGTATCATCTAAAAATTTTTTAATTCCCGGATACGTCTTAAAATATTGTTCTATATATGCGTTTGCTTCTTTCCTTGATATGCTCAAATCCTGACTTAGTCCAAAAGAACTAATGCCATAGACAATACCAAAATTTACTGCTTTTGCATTTCTTCTCTGCTCATCACTCACCTCATCAAGAGGTGTATCAAATACCTTAGAAGCAGTGATCCGATGAATATCCTGAGCCATTTTATATGCCTCAATCAGATTTTCATCTCCTGACATATGCGCAAGCAGTCTCAATTCAATCTGTGAATAATCTGCATCAATCAGCTGATATCCCTGTTTTGGAACAAATACCTTTCGGAATAGTTTTCCAATCTCCATTCTGATGGGAATATTCTGAAGATTAGGCTCAGTACTGCTGATTCTTCCGGTTGCAGTGATTGTCTGGTTAAATGTACCATGAATTCTCCCGTCTTCAGATATGAAATTGACAAGACCATCTGCATACGTTGATTTCAGTTTCGTAAGCTGCCTGTATTCCAGGATCTTATTAATATATGGATTGTCAGGAGCAAGTTTTTCAAGCACCTCCGCCGATGTAGAATAACCGGTCTTCGTCTTTTTTCCTCCTTTAATTCCTTTTTTGACAAACAATATTTCACCAAGCTGTTTAGGGGAATTAATATTAAACTCTTCTCCTACTTCCGCATAGATTTCTTTCTCAAGAATAGCTATTTTTTCTCCAAGCGTCTTTCCATACTGCGTCAGTTCATCTCGTTCAACTAAAATCCCCTCTTTTTCCATTCTGTCAAGCGAATAGATGAGTGGCATTTCTATCGTTTCAAACAAATCCTTCTGTTTTGTCTGTATGAGTGTTTCACATAATTTATCTTTACAAATCAGCGGAATGATACTGCAAAGTGCAGCGTATTTTACAAAATGCTCCGTATTTTCTTCCAACGCTTCTTCATCTGTCTGCCTGCCTGTCAATTCCTGTCTTGTCTCTACTGATTGACTTAAATAATCTCTCGCTAAATCATCATAATGATACGTATCTTTCAATGGATTGATCAGATAGGCTGCAATTTCACAGTCAAATACATGATAATAATCCAAATCTCTATTTGGGGTATACTTAAGAATTTTTTTTAGCCCAATTACGCATACCTCCGTATCGGAATTGAGCAGTCCCACAATCTTATCCTGCAAATAATCATCTGTTACAAACCACTGCTTTTGAATGACATATATTTCGTCTGTTGAAAATGCGATTGAAACTGCAGCGATTTGAAACGATAAACTGTCTGCACTTCCAAATACATGAAGACCAATACTTTTTGCCCCTAACGCCTTTTGAAACACCTTTTCTGTTTCATCAAAATCACCAATCAGTTTTGGGGTAATTTCAAAACTCTGGCTTGTTTTTGTATCTTCCGACATATGATCTACAAATTTTTTAATCATACTCTTAAATTCCAGCTTCTTAATCAGTTCAAACGCTTCCTGTGTATACAGATTCAAAATCTGCGTATCATCCAGATCAAGCTCAATCGGTGAATCAATCTCAATGGCAGCCAGTTTTTTACTTAAGAAAGCAAGTTCCTTATGATTTACCAAAGTCTCTTTCAATTTCTTTTTTGTGATCTCTTCAATATGTTCATAAACGTTTTCAACACTATGATATTGTACAATCAATGAGGTCGCTGTCTTTTCTCCAACTGACGGTACTCCCGGAATATTATCAGCAGTATCTCCCATCAATGCTTTTACATCAATAAATTCTATAGGTGATACCTGATACTTTTCTTTTACATCTTTGTCATAATAGTTTTCAATCTCAGTCGTCCCCTTTTTCGTTTTTGGAATTCTGATGAGAATATGCTCTGTGGCAAGCTGCAGCAAATCTCTGTCACCAGTGATCACGCTGACATTCATACCAAGACGTTCTGCATGTTTTGAAGCAGTGCCAAGCACATCATCTGCTTCATATCCCGGAAGTTCCATAATTTTGATTCCCATGGCAGTAAGAACTTCCTTCATTAACGGAACCTGCTCCCTAAGTTCCTCCGGCATTGCTTTTCTGGTACCTTTATACTGTTCATACATCTCATGTCGAAACGTAGGCTGCTTAACATCAAATGCCACAGCAAGATGCGTCGGCTTTTCTTCATCCAGTATTTTAAACATAATATTTAAAAATCCGTACACAGCATTGGTATGCATTCCTGACGAATTCGTTAAATCCGGAACACCATAAAATGCTCTGTTTAAGATACTGTGGCCATCTATTAATACTAATTTATTATCCATGTTATCCTTTCAATCCTTTCATTTAGCAACATATTTATTCCAATGATATACCTATTTTTGAAAAACAAAAGACTGTTTTTATAAATACAGCATCTGTATGATATTGATAAGAATACAGATTTCTGCAATCACGATTGTAACCGTATGATATACTTTCCGTTTAAACCGCTTGTCCGCAAGACGTTCATATCTAAGCAACTGTTCTTTTAACTCTTCTTTTAAGTCAAAGGATTTTGTAGATTCATCTTCCATCCGTTCAAGACCTACTCTTATCATATAATGAATTTCAAGTTCATCCATACACTCACTACATTCCCGGGCATGTTTCACAAAAGAATCATAGTATTCTTCTTCTAAGGTATCCTCGGTAAAGCTCTGTATCAACTGATTAAAATCACTGCACTTCAAAAAATCATCTCCCATTTTGTCACTATTTCATTTTTGCTGATCTCAAAAGTTTTCACCCTAACGTTCTATTTGATTCATCAAATAGATTATAAACTATTTTGACAAATATTAGAATAGTTTATTTCTGAATAAGAAAAAAGAGTTCGATCCAATCGAACTCTCATCATAATGTATAGTGCAGGTGGTGGGACTTGAACCCACACGATGTTGCCACCGGCAGATTTTGAGTCTGCTGCGTCTGCCATTCCGCCACACCTGCATTTCAAACTCAATGCTTAGATATTTTATCACCCAGAATCGATAATGTCAACTAAAAAATACAATTTTACCCTCATTTTTTTTAAGTTTTTTTCAAGTTCTGCAATTTTCCGGGTTCACCGCCTGCAAAAGACAGTGAACCCGAAGGAAGTTCATGATTCTATTCGTTCATCACTGCATCCTTTACCCAATGGCCTTTTTCATTGACATAATACTTTCCATCACAAACCCATTCCTCTTTTGCCATTGAACCATCTGTTTTCAAATAATAATATACATTTCCCTCATTGTACCATCCGGTCTGCATATATCCGTTTTCATCAAAATGATACCATTTCCCGTCAA
>CACYDA010000032.1 GCA_902773095.1 uncultured Lachnospiraceae bacterium
AAGGCTTAACCATAAAGGTCTGGGAGATGTTTGAAGAAAGAGAAGTTTGATAATGTGTAGTTTTGAAGGTACAGAAAACCGGATAGATTAAGAATGGATTTAGAAGAACAGATTCAAATCTGTTCTTTTTTTGATTTAATTGATTTTTTGTATTTTCAAAAAACAATTGGGATGATATACTAGATATGTAGTAAAAAATATATTACTTAAAATATATGATAGAAGGGAAGAAAAATATGTATCAAAACTATGTATTTGATTTATATGGGACATTGGTAGATATTCGTACCAATGAGAAGAAAATTGCATTATGGAAGAATATGGCACATTTTTACGGTTTTTATGGTGCAAAGTACGAGCCTGTTGAAATGAGAAAAGAGTATACGAGGCTATGCATGGAGGAAGAAAAAAGGCTGGGAGCTAAATATGACTATCCGGAAATTAAGATTGATAAAGTATTTCAAAAATTGTTTTCATTAAAAGGTGTAAAAATGGATCTGAAAACATGCGTAGTTGCAGTACAGTTTTTTAGAGTTATGTCTACTCAATATATCAGATTGTATGATGAAACTATTGAAATATTACAGTACCTCAAAAGTAAGAATAAAAAGATTTATCTTTTGTCAAATGCACAGCAGATTTTTACGGAATATGAAATAAAATCACTTGGTATATATGATTATTTTGATGGGGTATTATTATCTTCGGATGAATCTTGCAGAAAACCTTCAGGAGAGTTCTATAAACGACTATTTGACAGATATGATTTGAAAAAAGAAGAGTCAGTGATGATTGGAAATGACTGGATTTCTGATATTGAAGGTGCCAATAATTTTGGAATTGATGCTGTCTATATACATACGGATATTTCACCAAAGGATACAATTATTGAGAATATACATGCAGTATTAAAAATTGTGGATAGTAATTTGGGAAAAATTAAGGAAATAGTAAAATAGATAACATTATTATATAGTAAAAATGTATAAAATCTACTTCAATTTTTCCTGGATATGTGTTACAATAGTAATCAACCATTAAATCAAAGTAAATAAAGGAGGAAATTATGGGAAAAAGACTTAAAGCATTAGTGATGGCGCTAGTATTGATGGTTACAACAGTAATTTCTGTGAATGGCAATTATGTTCCGATTAAAGCAGAAGAGTCAGGACTTACAGTTATATTCCACTTTACTAATGACACGAATACCTACGATGACTACAGGTTATATTGTTGGACAATTGGTGATGGATATGAATCAATGATGACCAATAATGGAACAGAAGCAACTTTTACACTTAACGAGAGTTCTGCTACTCTTAAAGTAGGATATATTGTTAAGTTGGGAGAAGGATGGGAAGGAAAGGATATTGATGCTGACAGATTTGTCGATTTGACAGAGTACGTTTCAGGTACTGTAGATGTTTACCTGAAGTCTAAAGTTGCTGCGGCAGATATTGATTTCTCTAAAGCTAAGAAAGGTTTAAAAATGACATCAGCTGCAACAGAGGATAGAATCAATATCAACGTAAAGTCAAATCAGGAAGTAAAGGGAACACTGTCGGAAGTATTTAAATTAAAAGATACAACGAATAATGTATATGTTCCTCTTTCATCGGTGACAGGTGAAGGAACCTCGTATGTATTAACTTCTTCTTCTGAATTAAGTCCGTTTGGAACTTATGAGATTGAATGTTTGGATACAGACAATAATGAGACAAGGACATTTATGGTTAAATTGTCTGATTATTATTCATCAGAAGATTTTGAATCAGAGTATACTTACACAGGAGATGATTTAGGTGCTACATGGACAAAGGAGAATACTACATTTAGAGTATGGGCTCCATTAGCTACTGATGTAAAGGTAAATCTTTATAAGACAGGCAATGTTGAAACAGATGAGTTCAGAAATCCTACTAAGTATGATGTAGGTGATAAGATTGACACAATTGCTATGAAGAAAGATGTCAATGGTACATGGGTAGCTACAGTCAACGGAGATTTAAATGGCACATATTACACATACACAGCTACTGTTAACGGAAATGAATCAGAGACAATTGACCCATATGCAAGAACAGCAGGCGTGAACGGCTTCAAGGGTATGGTTATTGACCTTGATTCCACAGATCCTGAAGGATGGGATGCAGACAAGAATCCGTTTACATCTCCAAATTATACAGATGCAAGCATTTACGAATTACATATCAGAGATTTCTCTTATGAGGCATCTTCAGGAATGAAAAACAGAGGTAAATATCTTGCGTTTACAGAGAAGGGAACAAAGAATTCATTTGGACAGTCAACAGGTATTGATTATTTGAAAGATTTAGGTGTGTCACATGTACAGATAATGCCATCATATGATTTCACATCTGTAGATGAAGCAAACTTAGATAAAGATCAGTTTAACTGGGGATATGATCCACAGAACTTTAATTTACCAGAAGGTTCATATTCTTCAGATCCTTCAAATGGTGCAGCAAGAGTAAATGAATATAAGCAGATGATCAAGTCATTGCACGATGCTGGAATCAGTGTTGTAATGGACGTTGTTTATGGACATGTTTCAAATGCTGGCAAATTTTCGGTAAATGTACTTACACCTTCTTACTATTCAAGAAATGATTCGAATGGTTCTGGTTGTGGTAATGATACAGCAACAGAGCGTACAATGAATAGAAAATTCATCATTGACTCAATGGTATATTGGGCAAAAGAGTATCATATCAATGGATTCAGAATTGACCAGGTATATCTTTTTGATATTGATACAGTTAATGAATTAACAAAAGCATTGCATGAAGTTGACCCTAACATCATTTTATATGGTGAAGGATGGGCAGTTGGAACAAATATGTCAAAGGATATTAAGCAGGCTACACAGAGTGCAGCGGCTTATACATTAGGATTTGGTTACTTTAATGACGGTATTCGTGATGCAGTGAAAGGTGGCGTATTTACAGCTACTGAGGCTGGTTATGTAACACGTAACTATACTAAACTTGATGGAATTCTTAATTCTTTAAATGGTCAGGCAGCATGGGCAGACGAGCCATATCAGGTAATTAACTACAATTCTTGTCATGACAATAATACATTATTTGATAAATTGCATCTTGCAAATCCTGGTTACTCAGAAGCTGAGATGATTCGTGCAAATAACCTTGCAGCGCTGATTCTTTATGGTTCACAGGGTGTTCCGTTCATTCAGGCTGGTGAGGAGATGCTTCGACAGAAGATTGTTGGAGTTGATGATAAAGGTAAAACAATATATGAAGAGAACAGTTATTCTTCTCCAAGTTCATTGAATTCTCTTAAATGGGATGATTTGAATAAAGCCGAGTATGCATCAACACATGATTACTATAAGGGACTGATTGCATTTAGAAAGGCACATCCTGCTCTTAGAATGACGAAGTACGCAGATATTGCGAATAACTTTGAATATATCTTAGATGGTACTGAGGATGATGATACAGTTGTTGAATATGCATTAAAGGGCGGTGCAAATGGTGAAACATCTGATGGAATCATTGTAATCCTTAATCCAAGTGAAAATAATAAAGATATTACATTACCTGATGGAAATTGGAATATTTATGTAAATGCACAGAAAGCAGGAACAGAAGTACTTGGCTCCGTGACAGGTAAAGTGACAGTAGAGTCTCTATCAGGTATGATTCTTGTAAAAGAACCTGCACCAAGCGCTGGAAGTGATAATACGAATCCTACAGGTGGAAATAGTGGAGCAGGAAACAATCTTGCACCTAACCAGTCAGTTAAGACAGGTGATAATTATATGGGAATTGCATTGATCACTGTATTATTAGTAGCTTGTGTTAGTATCGTTATTGTAGCAAGAAAGAGAAAATATAACTAATTTATGAAATAAGGAATGGTATAGTATGAAGAATATTTTTAGAAAAATTAGTATTGCACTTGCTGCATTGATGCTTGTAAGTACAGTATTCGTGTTAAGTGACAGTACGATTGCGATGGCAGCTGAAACAAATTATACAGTAACATTCCATTATACAAGAGCTGATGGAAATGTTACAGGATATGATATTGATGTTTGGGGTTCTGGAAATGATGGAACAACGCAGGCATTTACCAGCAATGGTACAGAAGGAACGTGTGTATTTAATTTGAAAGTTGATACAGATATTTATGATGAGGCTTCATTTATATTTGATGTGCATGTTGCAGGAACAAAGACAGCTGATTTTGATGATACACCATTTGTTTTAACTTCAACTTCTCAAGATGTATATATCGCAGTTAATGGCGAGAATAAAGCATGGGGCTTTGAACCAATTGATTTGGCTACATTAGTGGATGCTGGAACTGATACACCTTCTGAGACTTCAGCAGCAGCAGAGCAGCCAACAACACCGGCAGCTACAACACCTGCAGCAACAACGCCAGCTGCAACACAGCCGGCAGAACAGCCTACAACTGCAGCACAGGTTTCTACTGATACACAAACTACAGGAACAACACCTGCAACAACAGGTCAAAGCAGTGTTGTTAAGGAAAATAACAAGGACTATTCTGTAGGATTTTTCCAGGCTTTATTGATGGATATTGTTCTTTTCGGAATTTTAGGTGGTTTGACATTTCTTTCACTTAGCAAGGAAAAAATAGCAGCCTTAGAAAAGAGAAAAAATATCTAGAATGGATGTAATTGAATATGATGTGAGTTTAAATAAGTTTTAATTTGCATATCATATGTGTTATATTAAAAAAACAGCTATCTGTATTATTACAATATAGATAGCTGTTTTACTATGCGCATTTCCAATAAAAGGAAAAAGTATTTGAATAAAAACAAAATAAAAACATTGAAATTGTAGTTGAAAAAATAAAAATATTAGCTTAATATAATATAGTGAATTACAATATATGGTTTATATTATGGAGGTTTATATGAAAGAAAATGTCAAAGAATTTTCAGATCATGTATTTAATAAAGAATGGAATGAAGTATATTCAACTGAACAATTTGAGAAAGAGATGTACTATAATGGAGATGATTTAGGAGCAGTTTATTTAGGAAATAATACAGTGTTTAAATTATGGTCACCCTTTGCAAAAAGTGTAAGATTAAATTTATATAAAAGTGGAGACCAAAATGCGAATGATTTGATAGAAAGCCATATAATGGATCAAGAAGATAAAGGGATTTGGAAAATAGAAATCAATCAGAATATTGAGAATATATATTACACGTATTTTGTTGCTTTTGATGAAAAATATCATGGATTATATGATTGTGAAATATGTGATCCATATGCAAAGGCATGTGGGGTAAATGGAAAGAGAGCAATGGTTGTCAATTTGGAAAATACAAATCCTGACGGTTGGGACAAGGACAAAAATCCAAATATCAATTTGCCAACATGTGAATCTATAATATATGAACTTCATGTCAGGGACTTGTCTTCAGATCAATCATCTGGGATTGTTCATGCAGGCAAATTCTTAGGACTAACAGAAAGAAATACAACTGTTAATAATAAAGGAGTCATTCCTACCGGTATTTCTCATATAAAAAATCTTGGTGTTACGCATATTCATTTTCTTCCAATTTATGATTATACAATGCTTGATGAGACTACAAAAGATTTGGGCGATGAATACAATTGGGGATACGATCCACTTAATTATAATATTCCGGAAGGTTCCTATTCTACCAATCCATATGATGGAAACATAAGAATCACTGAATTAAAGAAAATGGTACAATCACTTCATAATGATGGAATAAGTGTAATTATGGATGTAGTTTACAATCATACTTTCAATGAAGAGTATTGTTATAATAAGGCAGTTCCGGGATATTTTCATAGAATTGACGAAGAAGGAATCCGATCGAATGGGTCTGCTTGTGGAAATGACACTGCTTCAGAAAGAGCGATGGTAAGTAAATATATAGTAGATTCTGTATTGTATTGGGCGAAAGAATATCATATTGATGGTTTCAGATTTGATTTGGTTGGATTAATTGATGTGGATACAATTAACAAAATCAGAGATGGTTTAAATGCAATACGACCTAATATAATGATGTATGGTGAGGGATGGATTCTCGATACAAATCTAACAAAAAAAGATGTTGAGCTAGCTACGCAGAAAAACATTAATCTTCTGAATGATTTTGCGATGTTTAATGATGATATCAGAGATGCGGTAAAAGGAAATGTGTTTGATGAAGAAGATAAGGGATTTGTTTCAGGAAACACTAAGATGATAAAGAGTTTAAAAAAATCTATTATGGGTATGCCGGATTGGAGTAATTCTCCTGACAAGGTGATTAATTATACATCGTGTCATGATAATTATACGCTATTTGATAAAATCAGAATGTGTGATGGTGAAAAAGATTTTAATACATATGTGAAACAGAATTTACTCGCGGCTGCGATTGTTCTGCTTTCGCAAGGAATTCCTTTACTTCATGCTGGAGAAGAAATCTTAAGAGAAAAAGTGGATTCTGATGGTAAATATGTAAGTGACAGTGTCAGACATCCGGACAGCGTGAATTCAATTAAATGGGATAACTTAAACAAGAAAGAATATTTTGAAACTTGTGAATACTATAAAGGATTGATCAAGTTTAGAAAGTCGCATCCATTATTGATGCTTAATACAAAGGAAAAAATTGAACAGCATATGGAGTTTTTCAGTTTAGAGCATGACGAGGTGATCGCATATCGATTATATGATGAAAAGGAAGAAATGATTGTGATCTTTAACTCTTTAGAAAAGAGTTTTGAATTGAAGCTGGAAAATAGCCATGAGTACGATATTTACATAAAAGGTAATAAAGCAGGTGTCGATTGTATTGGAAAGTGCGCAGATCGTGTATTTGCTGAGCCAATCTCATGTACAGTAGTTGTGTACAGTGAGTCTTAGAGGAGAAACTGATTTGTCCTTGACAGCAATTGATATAATAGAAGAAAAGAAGATTGGAGAAAATACCAGGCTAGATGAATACTTTGAAACAGAAGGATATGAAAATAATAATAAAGTTAGTGTAGAAGTGTTGTGAACAAGAAGCACAACTGTTGCGATTTGGATTGTAATTTATTATATGGAAAGGTCTGTCACACAAAATATTTTGTGCGACAGACCTTAATATAATATTACGAATAGGATTCCTTTTAGAATTCAATCTAAATTATTCAGGTTCAGATTGATTGTCACCACCATCACCGTCATCATGATGATCCGGGTCAACAGGTTGTGGCTCTGGTTTATCCGTTTCAGTCTCAGTAGGAGTCTGCTGTGATGTTTCCTGTGGAGTAGTAGTTTCCGGAGGTGCAACTGTTGTTGGCTGTGTTGTTTGTGCAGGTACCGGAGACTGTGTTGTTGTATTCGGTGCTGTTGTATTATTAGGAGTCGTTTGCACAGGTGTTTCAATATGCTGTGTAGTCGTTGGCTGTGTAGCTGGTGCCTGAGTCGTAGGCTGCGTTGTCATGTCGTCATCATAAGGAGCCGTTGTATTATTAGTATGTGCAGAACCACCTGTCACCAAATTAGGTGATGCATCCGTTGCAGGCATAGTACCTGAACTTGGAGAATACTTTTTAGCAGATTTTGTAACCTGTGTGCTCGCACTGTTTGCAACATTAATTGTGACATCCAGAGAAGCAGTTCTGCCAAGTAAATCTTTCACAGAATATTTAACATCATACTTACCAATTTTTTTTGTATTGACAGTACCGGATATAGTTACGGATGAGGTAATATCATTACCACATGTGTCAGTGGCTTTTATAATTGACATAAGATCAAGGCTGTTTCCAACACCGATTGTTACATCATACCCCTCAATCATTGGTTCGCATTTATGCCACGGATTATTCGGGTCTGGATCAGTAGGATCCCATCCTTTATTCGGACTGCCTGAAGGTATTGTGATGGCAGAAGGTTTACCAAGAGGTCCCGGGTTATCAGCGTCATCATATATTTCAACAACAGTACCATAGCTGCAATGGTCATAAATCCATTTCGCATCTGCGACAGTCAGACGAATGCATCCAAGTGAAGCAGAGGTTCCAAGCTTATTATACTCTTCATATTCAAGTGCGTCACTGGATGCAGAAGTGCATGGAACAGAGTGAAATAAGATACCGTTGTAAATTCTTGTTGCATATTGGGCATAAGAGCCGTCGACCATAAGTCGCCAATTATATTTAGAAGATGTATGGAAAGTACCGATTGGCGTATTGTCTAATTTGCGTCCGGCAGAACATACCATAGATTTATATGGTACAGAAAAATTACCATTATCGTCCTGACGGTAGATCGTGATACAGTTTGCTGCTCTGTTGACTTTGATCAGGTATTCATATTCACCGTCTTCCAGAGTAGTTTCTGTTTCTTCTGTTACATCTTCGGGAAGGGTAAAATCTAAATCGGATAAACCATCATCGTCTGTTGATTCTTCAGTCTTTGAAGTGGTTTCTGTTTCTTTAGAAACCTTTTTAGTAGTAGAGGAATCAAATAGATAATTATTAGAATTCGTTTGAGTATTGTGATTCTTCAAAAAAGACATTACTAATATTAAACCAATTATAACAACAGTAGAAAGGATACTGGCAAGTATAAGCTGTCGGTTTTCCTCATAGTAATCCTTAATTCGTGTCAGTAAACTATCGAAATCCATAATTCATTCTCCTTATATATTTAGTATCAGTAAAAAATCTATGAAATAATCATTTATAATAATGTAATGATATTTTAGTAGAAAATAAATAAATTCTATAATAGAAATTAGATTGATATAGAACACAGATAATTATATATCATAAATTCTGATAAAAGTAAATTGACATTAATAAAGTATAAAATTGCACACTATTAAAAATAGTGTACAATTTATACAAAAAATCAATCCATTAGTTATTCATTTCAAGGGCAGCTTTAATAAATCCAAGAAATAGTGGATGTGGTCTGTTAGGACGAGATTTTAATTCGGGATGTGCCTGTGTTCCGATAAACCAAGGATGATCAATCAGCTCAATCATTTCAATAATTTTGCCGTCAGGTGAAATTCCTGATAATCTCATTCCGTTGTCAATTAATACTTGTCTATAATCGTTATTTACTTCGTATCTGTGTCTGTGTCTTTCATGAATAATATCTTCTTTATATAAGGCATAAGCCTTAGAATCCTTATCCAGAACACAAGGGTAAGAACCGAGTCTTAAAGTACCACCGATATCTTCAATTCCATCCTGATCCGGCATAAGATGGATAACAGGATGTGTTGTCTGAGGATCAAGTTCCACACTGTGGGCATCTGTATAACCGATTACATTTCTTGCAAATTCAACGATTGAAAGTTGCATTCCAAGACATAATCCCAGGAAAGGAATGCGATTTTCACGTGCGTAACGGATTGCCAGAATCTTTCCGTCGATACCTCTGTCGCCAAATCCTCCGGGAACAAGAATACCTGTAACATCGGAAAGCATTTCGGAAACATTTTCCTTAGTAACACATTCAGAATCAACCCATTTAATGTTAACAGTAGCACGGTTACTGATACCGGCATGTTTTAATGATTCAACAACACTGATATATGCATCATGAAGAGAAATATATTTTCCGACAAGAGCAATATTGACAGAAGTAGTAGGATGCTTGCTCGCATTCACCATATCTTCCCATTCCTTTAAATCAGGTGTGCGGTTTTCAAGCTGCAAACATTCACAGGCCACTTCTGCAAGATGTTCTTTTTCCATTGCAAGTGGTGCCTCATAAAGAGATTCAACATCAAGATTCTGTAATACATGTGTTGTAGGAACATTACAAAACAGGGCAATTTTATCCTTTAATGACTGCTCTAGCGGATATTCTGAACGGCATACAATGATATCCGGTTGAATTCCCATTCCCTGCAGTTCTTTGACGCTCGCCTGGGTTGGTTTGGTTTTCATTTCACCGGAAGCCTTCAGATAAGGAATCAGGGTAACATGAATCAGAATGGCATTATGATGTCCGACATCATGCTGGAACTGACGAATTGCTTCAAGGAAAGGCTGACTTTCAATATCGCCTACTGTACCTCCTACTTCAATGATGGCAATCTCTGTTTCTGTAGTGGAATAATTTCTATGAAAACGGCTCTTGATTTCATTGGTTATATGAGGAATTACCTGAACAGTGCCTCCACCGAAATCACCACGACGTTCTTTATGTAATACTGACCAGTAAATTTTACCGGTTGTTACATTAGAATTTTTTGTAAGACTTTCATCGATAAATCTTTCATAATGACCAAGATCGAGATCGGTTTCAGCACCATCATCGGTAACAAATACTTCACCATGCTGAACCGGATTCATTGTTCCTGGGTCAATATTGATATATGGATCAAACTTCTGCATTGTCACTTTGTATCCTCTGGCTTTGAGAAGACGTCCCAAAGAAGCAGCAGTAATACCTTTACCAAGTCCTGATACAACTCCGCCTGTTACGAAAACATATTTTACTGGCATATTATTTCCTCCAAATGTAATTAATGTTGCGTCAACTGTATTCAATAAAAATGATGCATTCTTTGCAGTCATTCGATCGTTTTCTTATTATGTATGGTTATTTCATACTATTTGTTGACATTTTAATAAAAATACAGAGTCAATTATACAACCTTCAATTGGTTATTGCAAGACAAAATTCTGTGAAAAACTGTGAAAATATTGTTAAAAAATTGATAACTCTATTGATTTATGGAAAAACTAACTTTATAATAGGTAAATGATTTCTGAATGCAAAATAATGAAATCATGAGCATATATAGTGCATAGTGATAATGAAATCTAATTGTGTGTATAATAACAATGATAAAAGTGAAATCTTGTGTATATAATACAATCGAAAAGCAGAATCCTGATTATGGGTATATGCAAAAAAATATGAAAGAAAGGAAAGTCATAGGATGACCTAGGGATCATAATGTCAGAAAACCAAATGGATAAGAATAATTATAATGGTGACAATTATAATAATGGTTATAACAACGGTGGCTATAATAATGGGAATAATGGCTACAACAATGGCAACAATGGCAACAATGGCAACAATGGCAACAACAACGGCAACAACGGAAATAATGGTGGCAATAATGGCGGCAATAACCAGATGAATAACAAAAAGAAGCAGACAATCATTATTCTTGTGATTGCAGTGATTGTTACATTGGTTGCGTCAACAATCGTGTCAGATCTACTTGAAGATGCGACAACAAAAGAGATTACCTATAACGAATTTGTTCAAAAAGTAGAAAATGATGAAGTGAGCAAAGTGGTATTCACTGACGGAAAAGTTGTGATTACTCCTAAAAACGCAACAGAAAAAAGCCGTTTTGGAGGCACTTATACAGAATGGACAACACAATTATATGATGAAGATATTATTCCTTTACTAAAGGAAAAGAAAATCGAGTTTAAAGGAGAGTCATCAGACGAGCAGTCTGCAATTAAAATCTTTTTACTTGAATGGGTTTTGCCAGTGGGAATGATTTATCTCATTATGACACTTCTGTTTAGAAGAGTAGGAAAAAGCTCCGGTATGATGGGAGTAGGCAAGTCAAATGCTAAAGTTTATATGGAAAAAGAAACGGGAGTTACATTTTTGGATGTTGCAGGACAGGAGGAAGCAAAAGAGTCCTTGACTGAAATTGTTGATTTTCTGCATAATCCGGGAAAATATGCAAGTGTTGGGGCAAAACTTCCAAAAGGCGCACTTCTTGTGGGACCTCCGGGAACAGGTAAAACTTTGCTTGCGAAGGCAGTGGCCGGGGAAGGGAATGTTCCGTTTTTCTCCATTTCCGGTTCGGATTTTGTGGAGATGTTTGTAGGTGTCGGTGCATCAAGAGTGAGGGATTTGTTTAAGCAGGCAGGTCAGGCGGCACCTTGTATCATCTTTATTGATGAAATAGATGCAATCGGAAAGAGTCGAGATGCGAAATATGGAAGTGGAAATGATGAGAGAGAGCAGACTTTGAACCAGTTGCTTTCAGAGATGGATGGATTTGATACCTCCAAAGGTATTTTTATACTTGCAGCTACAAACCGGCCGGAAGTACTGGATAAAGCCCTTCTAAGACCGGGTCGATTTGACAGAAGAATTATTGTTGATAAGCCGGATATGAAAGGACGTATTGATATTTTGAAGGTGCATACAAAAAATGTACCGATGGATGAGACTGTTGACTTAAGAGGTGTTGCTCTGGCTACGGCGGGTGCAGTTGGCGCTGACCTTGCTAATATGGTCAATGAGGCAGCCATTCTGGCAGTTAAGAATAGAAGAATGGCGATTTCTCAGAGAGATTTATTGAATGCAGTGGAGCTGGTATTTGCAGGTAAAGAAAAGAAAGACAGAATCCTCAATGAGAAAGAGAAAAAAATCGTCGCTTATCATGAGGTTGGTCATGCACTTATTTCTGCATTTGAGAAAAATGCGGAGCCGGTACAAAAGATTACCATTATTCCACATACGGGTGGCGCGTTAGGTTTTGTTATGCATTATCCGGAGGAAGAGAGAACTTTAGAAACAAAAGATGAGATGCTTGCCCAGATTGTAATGACACTGGGAGGGCGTGCGGCAGAGGAAATTATTTTTGAGTCTGTTACTTCAGGTGCAGCAGATGATATGCAGAAGGCTACAACCTTTGCATGGAATATGGTGACAAGGTTTGGTATGTCTGAACGGTTTGGGCTGATGGCACTTGCAACTACCCAGAGTGAATATCTTGATGGTGGTGCAAAATTGACATGTTCAGAAGCAACAGCAGCTGAAGTAGATGAAGAAGTGAAGAATATGCTTAGAGATTGTTATGATAAGGCAAAGAATATTCTTTCGGAACACAAAGATGTGCTCTGTGCTTTGGCAGATTATCTCTATGAGAAAGAAACCCTTACAGGAAAGGAATTTGTAAAAATATTTGAGGAAATCACCGGACAGACACTCGGTAGTCATTATGGTGAAGATACAAATGAAAGTAATATTCAATAATGGAACATCAGGAACTAAGATACATTAAACGTTAGGCTTCGTATTCTGAAACAATTACCGGCTAATAGCATTATGAGCTGTCATATAAGTATTCTGCGATCAAGTAGTGTGCTTCATATGACAGCTTAAAATATATAAGATGAATAAATTGGATTGGAATAGATCGGATTGAGTTAAATAAGATAAAAAAATATAGGATGGATGAGTATGTTTTGTATAGAAGAAGAATTAAAAAAACTTCCGGCTTCACCGGGAGTATACCTGATGCATGATGAAAAAGATGAAATAATCTATGTGGGAAAAGCAATCAGCCTGAAAAATCGTGTAAGACAATATTTTCAGACAAGTAGAAAAAGAACGGCAAAAATAGAGCAGATGGTTTCTAAAATAAGCAGATTTGAATACATAATAACAGATTCAGAATTGGAGGCACTTATTTTAGAATGCAATCTGATCAAAGAGCACAGACCAAAGTATAATACAATGCTTAAGGATGATAAGGGATATCCTTATATTAAAGTAACTGTAAATGAAGAGTTTCCGAGAATTCTGTTTGCAAGAACGATGAAAAAAGATAAGGCAAAATATTTTGGACCATATACCAGTGCGGGGGCAGTAAAAGATACAATAGAATTATTATCGAAAATATATAAGCTCAGAACATGTAATCGATCCCTTCCAAAGGAAATCGGGAATGGAAGGCCTTGCCTCAATTACCAGATCAAAAAATGTAATGCACCGTGTATGGGATATATTTCATCTGAAGAATACAGGAAAAGTGTGGAAGGAGTCTTGGAATTTTTAAATGGAAGCTTTTCAGAAGTGTTAGAGCTGCTTGAAAAGAAAATGTACGCAGCTTCTGCAGAGATGCGGTTTGAGGAGGCAGCAGAGTTCCGGGATCTGATTGCGAGTGTAAAAGCAGTTTCTGTAAAACAAAAAATCACAAAAGATGATTCAATGGACAGGGATATTATCGCATACGCTATGGAAGGCAATGATGCGGTGGTACAGGTATTTTTTATTCGTAACGGAAAAATGCTTGGAAGAGAACATTTTCACATAGGGTTGGCACCGCATGATCTGGGAAAAGATGTCATTACAAATTTTATCAAGCAATATTATGGTGGCTCACCTTTTATCCCAAAAGAATTGTTGGTACAGGAGGAGGTTGACGACAGAGAACTTCTGGAAAAATGGCTGACAGTCAAGAGGGGACAGAGAGTTGTCATCAAACAGCCGAAAAAAGGCGAAAAGGAAAAACTAGTGGAGCTGGCCTGCAAAAATGCAAGGATTGTGCTTGAACAGGACAGGGAAAAAATCAAGAGTGAAGAAAGAAAGACAAGAGGGGCCATCCTTGAGATTGACCATCTTTTGGGGCTGGATTATACAAAGAGAATAGAAGCATATGATATCTCAAACACGAATGGATTTGAGTCTGTGGGTTCGATGATTGTATATGAGGATGGTAAACCAAAAAGAAGTGATTATAGAAAATTTAAGATAAAATGGGTGAAAGGTCCTAATGATTATGCCAGCATGAAAGAAGTTCTGACGAGAAGATTCAGACATGGGCTTAATGAAATGGAAGAAATGAAAGCGAGTGGAATGACAGAGGAATATGGAAGTTTTACAAGATTTCCTGATTTGATCATGATGGATGGAGGAAGAGGGCAAGTGAATATTGCACTTGAAGTATTAAATGAATTGGGGCTTGATATTCCTGTATGTGGAATGGTCAAAGATGATCATCACAGGACAAGAGGATTGTATTTTAATAATATCGAAATTCCAATCGATCGACATGGTGAAGGTTTCAGACTGATCACAAGGGTGCAGGATGAGGCACATCGCTTTGCCATTACATTCCACAAAGATTTAAGAAATAAAAAGCAGATTCATTCGATGCTGGATGATATAGATGGTATTGGAGAAGCAAGAAGAAAAGCATTGATGCGTGAATTTAAAACGATTGAAGCCATCAAAGAAGCAACGGTAGAAGAATTGAAAAAAGTTCCATCAATGAATGAAAGAGCGGCCCAAAAAGTCTATGAATTTTTTCGCTGATATGGTATAATCTAACTTATCGGAGAGAAAGCAGGAATAAAACAAGCATAAGCGAATATATTATAGAAAAGGAGAAGAAGGGATGCAGTCAGTAAGATTATCAAAAATTATTGATAAGATGGAATTAAAAAATTTAACTCCGCAGATTGATGTCAGTCAGATTAGGGTTACATCGACAGACATTAACAGACCGGCGTTACAGTTGACAGGTTTTTTTGACCATTTTCCAACAGACAGAGTTCAGGTGATCGGATATGTGGAATATACATATTTGTCAAAATTAGATGATGAAAGAAAAAGAGAAATATGCGAGCAGGTATTTGGAGAGCATATACCATGTATGATTTTCTGCAGAGGTCTTGTACCGGATGATGAAATGATTAAAATTGCTGTTGAATACGGTGTACCGATTCTTGTGACAAGTCGTACCACATCCTCATTTATGGCTGAGATTATCAGATGGCTTAATGTGGAATTGGCACCATGTATTTCCATTCATGGAGTGCTTGTTGATGTATATGGTGAAGGTGTGCTGATTATGGGTGAGAGTGGAATCGGAAAAAGTGAAGCTGCCCTGGAGCTGATCAAGCGGGGACACCGCCTTGTGACAGATGATGTTGTGGAGATCAGAAAAGTCAGTGATGAATCATTGGTTGGAACAGCGCCTGATATTACCAGACATTTCATTGAACTCCGAGGAATTGGTATTATCGATGTTAAAACATTATTTGGTGTTGAAAGTGTTAAGGAAACACAAGGGATTGATATGGTGATCAAACTGGAAGAGTGGAACAAAGATAAAGAGTATGACCGCCTCGGATTAGAAGAGCAGTATACCGAATTTTTGGGAAATAAGATAGTATGTCATGCTATTCCAATCAGACCGGGTCGTAATCTTGCGATTATTGTTGAGTCAGCAGCAGTCAATCACAGACAGAAGAAGATGGGCTATAATGCCGCACAGGAATTTATTCAGAGAGTTCAGGAAAATATGGGAAAAACAGTGGAAGATGAGTGAAAGCCATACGATAAAGTTATATAATAGATCTGGTTTATGTTAAAGTTTTTACATATGAAAAATCAATCAATTACAAATAATCAATATTGGAGAAAGGATAGGTATACTTGAAGCAGAAAGTGTACAAAAGAAGTGTATGCGATAAGTTTAGGTATGCAGGGTGAAGTTATGGAAAAGGTATGTTTTGGAATTGACGTAGGTGGTACTACAGTAAAAATCGGGTTATTTACAGCAGATGCGAAGTTAGTTGACAGCATGGAAATACCTACTAGAAAGGAAGATGAAGGAAGTCACATTCTTCCCGACATTTGTGAGGCAATTGATGCAAAACTGGTTGAAAAGAAGATTACCAGAGAGAATCTGGTAGGTGTTGGTATCGGAATTCCGGGACCAATTACAAAAGACGGAACAGTGCTCAATTGTGTAAACCTCGGCTGGGGAATGTTTAATGTTGAGGAAAAACTTTCACAAATGCTTGGTGGTGTAACGGTAAAGGCAGGAAATGATGCCAATGTGGCAGCTCTCGGTGAGACATGGCAGGGCGGCGGACGAGGTTTTGAAGATCTTGTGCTAGTGACACTTGGAACTGGTGTCGGCGGTGGTGTGATCATCGGTGGTAAGATTGTAACAGGTTCGAATGGTGCTGCCGGTGAGATTGGACATATTCCGGCAGTGGATCATGATGCAGAAACTTGCGGATGTGGTAAGAAAGGCTGCTTAGAGACAGTGGGTTCTGCTACAGGAATTGTACGTGAAGCAAAGAAAGCGCTTGCAAGATCAGAAGAACCTTCAAAATTGAGAGAGATTGAAGATTTCTCTTGCAAAGATATTTTTGATGCAGCAAAAGAAGAAGACAAAATTGCCCTTGAGGTTGTTGACAAACTTGCTTATCATCTTGGAAAAGCAATTGCCGGCATTGCAGCAGTAACAAATCCACAGGTGATTGTAATAGGTGGTGGTGTGAGCAAGGCAGGCAAATACCTTCTGGACAAAATTGAGGATAATTTCAATGAATATGCATTCCATGCGACAAAGAATGCAAAATTTGCACTTGCTACATTGGGAAATGACGCCGGAATGTACGGTGCAGCAGCTTTGATCATTGGATAATGATGAAAAATCCGGCTGTATGTGTGGCGCCGGGAATGATTTGAAATGACAGTAATTGATAAAGAGTAAGAAATGATAGATTTTGAAAATAAATAAAAACAATGGTTGTGGTTGGTTATCCACAACCATTCTGTATGTGAAAGGTTTTAGGTAATATATGGATATGATTTATAAGCATTTATGTGATATGGTTGGTGATGAAAATGTCTCTTTGGATGAAGATATGAGCAGACATGTGACATTCAGGGCAGGAGGAAGAGCAAAGTACTTTGTGCAGCCGGATGATACCTTGCAATTGATGGAGGTATTAAAGTTTCTGAAAAGTAATTCTTTGAAATACTATATTATGGGAAATGGCAGCAATCTGTTAGTGAAAGATGATGGCTTTGACGGTGTGATCGTCAAAATTGGGAACAAATTTGGAACCATTGAAATGGATACAGAAAAAAATCAGATTTATTGTGGCGCTGGTGCGCTGTTGGCAAAGATTGCAAGCATTGCATGTGACCATTCATTAACAGGGATGGAGTTCGCAGCCGGCATACCCGGAATGGTTGGCGGCGCTGTTGCCATGAATGCAGGTGCCTATGGTGGTGAAATGTTAGACATCATTGACAAAGTATGGGTCATTGATGAAAATTGTAATGAGCAATGTCTTACTTGTGAAAAACTGGAGTTTGGATATAGAACAAGCATTATTCAGAATAAAGATTATATTGTGACTGCGGCAAATCTTCAATTAGAGAGAGGCATAAAGAGTGATATTGTTACAAAAATGAATGAACTCTTAAGTGCAAGAAAAGAAAAACAGCCACTTGAATATCCGAGTGCAGGAAGTACATTTAAAAGACCGGAAGGATATTTCGCCGGGAAGCTGATTATGGATGCAGGTCTTAGAGGCTTTCATGTCGGTGGCGCAAAAGTATCTGAAAAACATTGTGGATTTGTGATTAATTCAGGGAATGCGACAGCCGGTGATATTATTATGTTAATGGAGCAAGTGACAAAAATTGTATATGACAAGTTTGGAGTAAAACTTGAACCGGAAGTGAAAATTATTTAAAATAGTGACAATATAAAAAGACTTACAATACTATTTACGGACGGAGGCAGAGCGATGAGATTTGTTATTATAACCGGTATGTCAGGTGCCGGTAAGAGCAGTGCTTTGAAAATGTTAGAAGACAATGATTTTTTCTGTGTGGATAATCTCCCTATAGAGTTAATATTAAAGTTTGCAGAGATTACATTCAGGGATAAAGGGGAGCATGTCAGAAATGTTGCCCTTGGCATAGATATCAGAAGTGGACAGGCTTTAGAAGAGTTAGATAGTGTTCTGGCACAAATGCGGAATAACAAATATCACTATGAAATACTATTTCTTGATGCTTCAGATGATGTTCTCATTAAACGATTTAAGGAGACTAGGAGGGCACATCCTCTGATGCATGAAGGCAGGGTAGATGAAGGAATCCGTGAGGAACGAAAAAAACTAAGCTTTATCAGAAAACAGTCAGATTATATTATTGATACAAGTACACTCTTGACAAAAGAGTTGCGAATGGAAATTGAAGACATTTTTGTTAGAGATAAAAAATATAAAAATCTGTTTGTTACGATTTTGTCATTTGGATTTAAGTATGGAATACCGGCAGATGCTGATTTGATATTTGATGTCAGATTTATGCCGAATCCTTACTATGTCAATGAGTTAAAGCATAAGACTGGAAATGATGAAGAAGTAAAAAAATATGTGATGGATTCGGAAGTTTCAGGGATATTTCTTGAAAAATTGTACGATATGATTAAGTTTCTTCTGCCGAATTATGTCAAAGAAGGAAAGAACCAATTGTTGATTGGAATCGGATGCACAGGAGGGAAACACAGGTCAGTCACTGTTGCCAATGAGATCTATAAAAAACTATCAAAAGATGAAAATCTTGGAATAAAGGTTGCACACCGGGACATTTTGCGTTAAAATGCAAAAGTATGAAAGAAAGGCATGGTGCTTTTATGTCATTTTCAGCACAAGTAAAAGATGAACTTTCCAGGCAGTTTAGTACTGCCAGACATTGCCAGATAGCAGAAATTGCAGCGATTATTAGTATGTGTGGCAAAGTTTTGATTTCGGAAACAGGTAAGTATACCCTAAAAATACATACAGAAAATTTATCTGTTGCAAGAAAGTACTTTACTTTATTAAAAAAAGCATATAATATAGATACTGAAATTTCTGTACGCCGAAGTACGAGTATGACAATGTACAGCATCGTCATCAAAAAAGATGAAGACTCAATAAAAGTTCTTAAAGCTTCAAAACTGGTTGACGAATATGGAGAAATATGCGAAAATATGTCAGTCACAGATAATCTGATCATTCAAAAGGAATGTTGTAAGCGGGCATTTATCCGGGGAGCATTTCTTGTGACCGGTTCCATAAGCGCTCCCGAGAAGTTTTATCATTTTGAGATAGTTTGTTCAACAGAGAGCAAAGCTGTACAGCTTAAGAATATAATACTTTGTTTTCACATAGATGCAAAAATAGTTGCAAGGAAGAAGTATTTTGTGGTATATGTAAAAGAGAGCGATGGTATTGTAGATTTGCTTAATGTTATGGAGGCGCATGTTTCACTGATGGAATTTGAAAATATCCGTATATTAAAAGATATGAGAAATTCTGTGAATCGCAAGGTGAATTGTGAGACAGCGAATTTGAATAAAACGGTATCCGCTGCTGTGAAGCAGATTGAGGATATTGAATATATCAAAAATACGGTTGGATTATCAGTACTATCAGAGAATTTGGAGGAATTGGCAATTCTCAGACTGGAAAATACAGACTCATCGCTTAAAGAACTTGGTGAGATGCTGTCAGTTCCGGTGGGAAAATCAGGTGTGAATCATCGGCTTCGAAAGATTAGCCGGATTGCAGATGATTTGCGGAAAAAGTAATGCATAGGATTAATTTTTTAGAAATGTGAAAGGCATGGTGGAGAAATTTATTATGGTAGCAAAGAATATGAAAATTGAGATTCGTACAGGATTAGAGGCAAGACCTGTTGCTGTATTTGTTCAGATTGCAAGTCAATATGAGAGCTCAATTTATGTTGAATATAATAATAAGAGAGTAAATGCGAAAAGTATCATGGGAATGATGACACTTGGTCTTCCGGCTGGTGAAGAAGTAAAAGTTTCGGCTGATGGAAGTGACGAGGAAGATGCGATTAAAGGAATAGAAGATTTTTTGGAAAAAGAAGAATAAAGTGAATAAATTGAATTAACCTCCACAAAATATTAGAGAGATTAATATTTGTGGAGGTTAAATTATGACGAAATTAAATTGTAGTGTTGCAACCTGTATGTATAACCAGGACAAACTCTGTCGCCTTCCGGAAATCAAAGTGGAGGGAACAACGGCTGATATTTCTGATTCAACAGCTTGTGCAAGTTTTGTAGAGAGAAAAAAGAATACTTTTTCAAGTGCATATGAAGGAGAACAGCCGAATGAAGAATTGGGCATCGAATGTATGGCACAGCGTTGCGTCTATAATAAAGGATTCAATTGTTGTGCGGATCAGATCAGTGTTGCCGGTAACGGAGCAAGGCATGCAGAAGCAACAAGATGTGCAACATTTAAAATCAGCTAAAAAATAGATTGACATTGGCAGATATTTATATTATACTACTAATGTTGTAAATAAAAACGAAGCAGAGTATCCACTCTCACCTATGCACAATTGCGTGACATATGGTTCATATGAAATATGTATTATGATAAATCTGATGGTTTATTTGCATATAATGTTAAGTGGATAGTCTTGCTATCCACTTTTTTATGGAGGTGCACTACTATTAGCGAGTTATATATCAACGAACAGATAAGAGACAAAGAAATCCGTTTGATTGGAGAAGATGGACAGCAGCTTGGAATAATGTCAGCAAAAGAAGCAATGAAGCTTGCAAGGGAAGCTGAACTTGATTTGGTAAAAATTGCACCAAATGCTAAGCCGCCTGTATGTAAGATTATTGATTATGGCAAATACAGATATGAACAGGCCAGAAAAGAGAAAGAAGCAAAGAAAAAACAGAAAGTAATAGATGTAAAAGAAGTTCGTTTGTCGCCTAATATCGAAGCGAACGATATGAAAACAAAGGCAAATATGGCAAGAAAATTTCTTGAAAAAGGAGACAGAGTGAAAGTCACACTTCGTTTCAGAGGAAGAGAAATGGCTCATATGGCAAGCAGTAAACATATTCTTGATGATTTTGCCGAAATGCTCTCAGATATATCAGTAATTGAAAAACCTGCTAAATTAGAAGGCAGAAGCATGCAGATGTTTTTAGCTGAAAAAAAATAATCAGGGATCAAGATTGTTTCAAGTGATTTAATCGTATATAAAATGAGATAATCAATATTATGTATTGTTTATTTAGATTGTTAAAAAACAGATGAATTAAAGGAGGACGAAGCAATGCCAAAAATGAAGACAAGTAGCGCAGCAGCTAAGCGTTTCAAAAAGACAGGTACAGGAAAATTAAAGAGAATGAAAGCATATAAGAGTCATATTCTTACAAAGAA
>CACYDA010000033.1 GCA_902773095.1 uncultured Lachnospiraceae bacterium
AATTTAGCAACGGCATCGCCAACAAAAGTACCAACCTTAGTAATATCTGAGCGCATGAATGGTAGCATTGGTCTCAGCCTTTTAGCAATAAAGCTGTCAAGAGAGAATGGTCCGTTGATGATTTCATAGAAACGTAGTAAAAGATTTATCACTGCTAATACCGCAATGACCACAGTTGCTGGTAACATGAGACGACCCACTAAACGCAACATGGCAAAAAAAGCATTTGTATCAGGTAGTTCTAACAATCTGCTAATCAATACGCTGAATACCAAAGGTAATCCACCATAAAAAAGAGCATTTAAAAGAACACATATAGGATTAAACTTAGTGAGTCCTTTTACTATGTATTTCCCATTTCTTTTGTCTATCTTTTGAGGTATTCTTCTTATGCCTTGATTTATAGATTGTATAAAAGCACACCTTCCTGTGATGGAAGCCAAAAGCACACACCCGCCAATTGTCCACCATTTGTTCAAGTCTTCCCATGTCCATAACACTGCCATGGTGATAGATAAGATGAAAGCAATAACCATAATTGAGTAGCGTTCACACTCTACAGCTTCTTTTTCTTTCTCATAAATCAGTTTTTGCAATCTTGATTTCTGAGGAGCCTCTTTCATCAGGCTTTCAATTGCATTGACAATATCTTCGGGAGTTTTGCATTCAGGTAAGAAATAAAACCAATGATCCAACGGCTCGATGGGTATTTCAAATTCAGTCTTAAGTTTTTCTTTACAGTTAAGATACTTTTCTAAATCAAGCCGTACAGGATTCCATTCACTGTCATTGCCATTTTTATCAAATCGTTTTTCACAATCAAAAAAGTTTATGTAAGCACGTAACAGGTAAGCATGTGGTGCTATTTCTGATTCCCATACGGATGAAGTTGCTTGATTCAAGCAACGTATAGCCATTTCTTTATCTTGATTCTCTTGATGATAATATACCGACCCTAACATAGCCCAAACTAAACTATTGGGCAAAAGTTCCTTTGCTTTAGCATAGCGACGTAAAGCTTCTTTATAGTCCTTACGAGAGAAAGCTTCACTACCATCCTTCAATTCACGGATCTGTTGTATTTTCCTTTCCTCAAAAGTCAATTTTTGTATCTCGTCGATAATCTCATTTGTTTGTGATTGTCCTTGCGACGTACTTGTATCACTTTGCTGATTTGCTCCAAAATTAAAAACGAGACAGTTCTCTAAATCAAGAAAACTACCTTTACTAACACTGGTTTTACGTTTCAATACACGTCCATCAGGCGCAGTAGCTTTAATCGTATAAGTGCCTGACTTACTTAAAGCCAGTGCCCTTCTGAAACCAGGATCACCACTTTTTGTTTTATGGTTAGTATTTTCAGCTTCAACTGTAATGTTTTTCAAGTCTGATTTGAAGAAAACACCATACTCTGCTTTTTCACATTTTACCTCTAAAGCAGCTGCTGTAAAAGCTGAAATCACAAACTTTACTAAAAAACAAATGCGTTGTTTTGATGATGCATTATCATCAGCTGTATTATTGTGCTCAAAGGTATTCCGATCATGAATTGACCATCTAATGTAGTCGAGTGAATTCATAACTTTCCAATAATCTTGTTCACCATAAACCAGCCGTGCAGTATCACTCAGTTCATCAAGGCTCTTATAATTCATGAAAGTCGAATATTTTTTTCGAGCTGTAGCAAAGTCAACACTCTTTATATGCATAAATAAATGAGTTAACAAAGTCCTCAACGTAGGCTCAATATTTTTGGAGCCAACAACATCTTGCACCTCCCAACTATCACCTTTTAGATCCTTATATTCAAAATCACTAAAAACGTGAGTACGGAAATAATCGGTGATTATAAAAGTATTGTCTTTAAGTAAACTTTTATTTATATGCCTATAGAAATCATCAAAAAGGTTGGATTCTGTATTATTACTCATTATAGACCATACTTTCATTCTGCCTACTAACAAGTATGCTAATTGAATACGAGCCGTAAGATTATTCAAATAATCAAACATTTTTAATCTTACAGTAAAAGATTTTTCCTTAACTGTTTGAGAATCTTCATCCCACCACTTATCAATTATTTCTTGCGTTTGAAATGCACCTACCAAGTCTGCCATAGCTTCTGCAACATTACATTGTTCTTTTGAAAGATTTTGTATCTGTTGCAACTGAGTTTCCGACAATTTTAATGGATTATTACTTTCATTAAATATATACATAACAGTTTGGATATTAAATATTATCTTTTTCCTTTTGAGCAGTACAAAGATTTCTACTCCCTACAGAATAAACTTTTAGTTTAAAATTTTTTCATCATTTCACTTTCATCCCAACAGAAATCAGCATCGAACAAACAAAAGAAGCTTGAGAATGACACCAAGCTTCTAACGTAATTTATCCAAGCATATTCACATGCCATGCGCATCATTACATCGTATTTACAATATTTATTGCAATGAATTCTGAACTGACTGGCGTATCTTCTCCTCATATACTTTCACGAAATCACCTTTGGCGAAGATTTTCTTGTTTTTCACATCCACAAGGTAAGCTTGCACATGCACTTCCCC
This sequence comes from uncultured Lachnospiraceae bacterium, assembly GCA_902773095.1. Classification (GTDB taxonomy): domain Bacteria; phylum Bacillota; class Clostridia; order Lachnospirales; family Lachnospiraceae; genus Bovifimicola. The sequence continues at coordinate 2,571 of CACYDA010000033.1, forward strand.
TTCGTCACCCTTGAATCCTCTCTTTTCTAAAGGAATGGAAGCAGTCACCTTCTGCTGACTCTTGTAAAAGTAATCATCTGCTCACCATAGCACAAATCATTTCCCAACGTCAAGATGTCATCCAAAGCCTTACCGCCCTTCTCTATTGCCTTCCCTAATTTGTCAAGAAAGCCTTGTGACGACACCGATTGTGTTCCTCCCGTCAGTAGGAGAGCAATCATTGCATATTGATAAACAAACATTTTTTACATATTCGTTAATATTGATTTGAAATTAGACTATCATTTATCTTTCCATCTGTTCACTGATTACGCACCAAGAATAATATTTACCAAAGCAACTACGTCACTGATGTCAACCTGACCATCATTGTTCACATCGGCTGGGGCATTCTTCTCAGTGCTTTCAAGAATCATGTTGACCAAAGCAACAACATCACTGATGTCAACCAAACCATCAATATTCACGTCACCAACAAGAAAACTATCATCTATCGTAGTCTGAGCAGCATTAACAATCCTGCCCGTTTCCTTGTCAATCAGCAATGC
>CACYDA010000034.1 GCA_902773095.1 uncultured Lachnospiraceae bacterium
TAATCCGGTATCATTTTTTGTACCAGGAGCAACTACCATATCATTCTGAGCTGCACTCTTAACAGTCGAACCTGAAGAAGAATATGCCTGAATTGAGTTTCCTGTTGCTGCCGAATAAGCATCACCAAATAATGTACCATCTACTGCTGCTAATACACCAAACTTCGCTACTCTTGCGCTATCGCTGGCACTATCCCCTGTCGTATACTTTGCAAATGTTCCTGCTGTCATACTTGTTGTCAGCATGGTTGCCAAAAAGAGAGCACCTGCTGCACGCATTGTTTTGTTTTTCTTTCTCATAACAATTACCTCCTATTGTTCATTTTTTTTAACCTCTTCCAAATCCATTACCTACGATCCCCCTTCGGAACGATCTTTTGAGCCCGCTTCTCTGGCAGCCTTCTCCTGCCTCAGTCTCTCTAACTCCTCAAGCAATTCAGCCGTTTCTTTCTTCTCGCTCTTTTCAATGCGTCTGCGACTGATGACATCATATAGGATGAATAAAACAAGTGGTAAGACAACGCATACAATCAATCCCGGAATTGTCTGCATAAACAATGCGACGTCTCCAAGTTTAGGAATTCTCTTCCGATACATTCCTACTACCATATCTCTGGAAATCAGTTTGGCGTCTTCTACAATGTTCGCATCACCCTTTGTTCTGTAAGCGATATTGCCATCATCATCTTTTGTCACTTCCAACACACGGTGAGTTACCAGTGTTCCTCCCGGTTCTCCATCCCAAAATGTGATGATGTCGTTTTTTCCAATCACAGTACTGTCACTGATGGTATGTACAATGATTAAATCACCCACTTCTATCGTACCGCTCATGGAACCTGACTGAACCATCAGAGGATAGTAACCACCTATATTAGGAAGTTCATCTTTTTTTGATGTATATCCCTTCAAAATCAGAACCAGATTTACAATCAGAACAGGAATCAGAATAATACATAATACTATTCCAACAACAGTCAAACCTTTGCTTGATGAGTTACTTTCCTTTTTTTTCTTTTCTTCTAACTCTGTATTTTCATTAGAAGATACCTCAGATTTGTCCATATGTTACCTATCCTTAAATATATATTTATAGAACTGTAACATAATAAAGAACGCATCCCTGTTATGCACACTTCTATCCCTACGTAAGTTAATAATAGCATTTTTAGCTAAAACTGTCAAGTTATTGCCAACAATTACATTATTTTTTTCACTAACTATTAATGATAATAATAAAAACCACCAATACTTTCAGTTATCTGCGACTGCCAATATGGCAGTCGCAGATCAATCGTTGTAATCAGTGGTTTTATCTAATAGTGTTTTTATCTAATTGTAATCTTATTTAATTGAGTTTCAATCTGTTGTGTTTTATCTAATTGTACTCTTATTCAATTGACTTTTAATCTGATTGTGTTTTTATCCAATAGTTATTTTGCCTCAATATATCCTTTGGCTTTTAGTAACTCTGCGCAAAGAACTGCTCCGCCTGCCGCTCCTCTTACAGTGTTGTGTGATAATCCTACAAATTTATAATCGTAGACGGTATCTTCTCTCAGTCTTCCTACAGAAACACCCATTCCGTTTTCATAATTCACATCAAGGTTTACCTGTGGTCTGTTATCTTCTTCAAGATACCGGATAAACTGTTTTGGCGCGCTAGGAAGTTCTAACTCCTGCGGAAGTCCTGAAAAACTTGTTAACTTTTCAATTAATTGTTCTTTTGTTGGTTTTTTCCTGAACTTTACAAATACTGCTGCCGTATGACCGTTCAGTACAGGAACTCTGATGCACTGTGTTGTGATGACTGGTGAATCCGCCTTTTTGATTACACCATCCTCGATGGTTCCCCACAATCTGAGCGGTTCCTGTTCACTCTTTTCCTCTTCACCGCCAATGTATGGAATAATGTTTCCTTCCATCTCCGGCCAATCCTTAAATGTCTTTCCTGCACCTGAGATTGCCTGATAGGTTGTTGCAACTACTTCATATGGTTCAAATTCTTTCCACGCTGTAAGAACAGGCGCATAGCTTTGAATAGAGCAGTTTGGCTTCACTGCTACGAAACCTCTTGTGGTTCCAAGACGCTTTTTCTGGAATTCTATCACATCAAAATGTTCAGGATTGATCTCCGGAACTACCATAGGCACATCCGGTGTCCATCTGTGTGCACTATTGTTAGAAACAACAGGTGTCTCTGTCTTAGCATATGCCTCTTCAATTGCCTTGATCTCATCTTTTGTCATATCAACAGCACTAAATACAAAATCAACGGTTGCAGCAACTTTTTCCACTTCATTGACATTGAGTACAACAAGTTTCTTTACTGCTTCCGGCATAGGAGTAGTCATTTTCCAACGATCTCCTACTGCTTCTTCATATGTTTTTCCTGCTGAACGAGGGCTTGCTGCTACTGTGACCACCTCAAACCAAGGATGATTCTCAAGTAAAGAGATAAATCTCTGACCTACCATTCCCGTTGCACCTAAAATTCCGACTCTTAATTTCTGACTCATTTCATTACCTCATTTCTATCTAATATTGACCGCACTCTAAGTCTTTCATCATTCCAAACGCATTGTCCGTATATCGCGTACAACTGTTTGTGACGTATGTATACTATACCACAGATTTTTTAAAATGCAACCACTTTTTTTCAATTTCCTGTTGATTATTTTCGCATTTTCTTATATAATAAAGAAGTTCGCTGGAATAACTCAGTTGGTAGAGTAACTGATTCGTAATCAGTAAGTCGAGGGTTCGAGTCCCTTTTCCAGCTTTTATTGTATCAGACACAAAGATGCTGTTTTTGTAATGATTCATTCATCGTATTACGAAAATGGCATCTTTTTGATTATATTCAGATCGAAACATTTCTATTCAAACAAAAAACGTTGGCATGTTTCTGATCATCTTTCTGATGACATTCACGATTCCAACGTTTTCTTAATATTTATCCTAATCATTAATCCTTATAAGAACTGCGGTTATATAGATTTTTCTCAAATTTCATGACTGTATTCAAGAAATTATTTTCAATGATTTCGACCAGTTCATCCACCTTATTGTGATCTTGCCTGAATGGTACAAAACCACCTGCCATGCTGGGATGTCCTCCGCCGCCACCGATTCCTGCCAGTGCTTCATTTGTGAGTCGTCCCGCATCAAAACATCCATTGTCGCTTCTCACCGATATCTTGATCCCGTCAACTTTTATAGAATAGACAATACACAGATCTACACCGGCAATCAACATCATAAAGTCAGAGATGGAAGCAACAAGTGGTTCAGGGCAATGGTTTCCTGTATTGGCAAAACTGATATTATCATATACTTTGATACTCTTAATGGCATTTGCGTATGCATCCAGATCTTCAAACTCAACCGTACTTGATTCCAAAGAATTGATCAAATCCATGTCTGCTTTTGTATACAAGGAATAAAACATATTCAGATCTAACTCTGATACTCCTCTGGAAAGATTGGCAGTATCCACTTTAATCCCGTACATCAATGCTGTTGCAACATTTTTGTGTAGTTCAATATGATTCGCAAAATAATACGCTGCAATAATCGATGCACATGCACCTACATTTGGTCTGATATCACAAAACTTGTACCTCACAGATTCAAATGTGGGATGATGATCGATACACATGGTCACCGGCACCTTTGTATTATGTAAATTGGGATTTCCCGCCTGTGAATCAACCAGGATAATCTCACTATCACTGTCTAGTTCTCCCAACTCATCAATATGTTTGATTCCAATATCTAATCGATCACACATATTTCTCGTACTATATTTATCAATCCTTCCCTGATAAATAATCGTACTGAAGATATCCCTTGTCTCTAGCAGTTTCTGCAATCCGAATGCCGTTGATATCGCATCAGGATCCGGAAAATTATGCGTCTGAATATATACATGTTCTCTATTGATATTCTCAAATAATACATCCAACTTCGTTTTTCTCTCTGCCAAACGAATCCCTCGCAATCATTAACACAATTTATAACATATATATTATTATACATGATTCATGTTTTTTTATCAATCACAATCTATTCTTAAAATCTTCGTATCCAAACTGCCTTATGATTGAAATTCCTTCTTCGTTTTTATAGGCAATATTAGGAAGCCGCATTCCATTGAATGTATTTGTCTTTACCATAGAATAAATCGCCATATCCTGAAAAGACAACCTGTCACCAACCTTTAGTTCTCTGTCAAAAATATAATCACCAATGAGATCACCAGCCAGACAAGTAGGACCTCCAATTCTATATAACCGTTCTTCTTTATTCTTAGAAGATATCCGTTCTGAATCAGTCATGTCTTTCATCAATTGAAAATCTTCATCCGATGCGATTCTTAGTGCTTCTTTCAATTGTGGTGTATATGGCATTTCTATTACATCCGGCATATGGCACGCCGCCGATGTATCAACAATGGCAATATCGATTCCATTATGAATCACATCCAATACAGTTGTCACCATAACTCCGGCATTAAGAGCAACTGCTTCTCCCGGTTCGAGATACACTTCCAAACCAAATTCTTCTTTCATCTGATGAATACAATCAACAAGACATTCGATATCATAATCCTCTCTTGTAATATGATGTCCTCCTCCGAAATTAATCCATTCCATATCTTTTAATACATCAGAAAACTGTTCTTTCACAGATTGAATTGTAGTAAGCAAATCATCTGAATTCTGTTCGCATAATGTATGGAAATGCAGCCCTGATATTCCATCAAGATTGTTTCTGTCAAACTGATCATTGGTAATTCCCATTCTGGAATAAGGCGCGCACGGATCGTAAATCGCATGACCTTCCTGTGTCGAACACATCGGATTGATTCTAAGACCACATTTGATATTTCTTTTTTTTGCCTTATCTTTAAACCTGTTCCACTGCGAAAAGGAATTAAAGACAATGTGGTCGCATATAGCAAGGATCTCATCCATCTCATCATCCCGATAAGCAGCACTGTACACATGAGTTTCTTTTCCGAAATACTTTTTTCCAAGTTTCGCTTCATAAAGACCACTTGCTGTTGTACCGGACAGATACTGTGAAAGGAGTGGATAAGTGTGATACATTGAAAAACACTTTTGAGCCAGAAGAATATGACATCCGGTTCTTTCGATCACACTTTTTAGTATCTCAAGATTTCTTTTCAATAATTCTTCCTCAACAACAAAACACGGTGTGGGCACTGTTTGTTCATTGTATCGTCTCTCATGTTCCATCATCATTCCATTTCCTTTCCATTATCATTAGATAATTGCAAAAATCCAGATCAAGTAACGTATGTTGCACTTACCATATGAATACTAATCAACAAGCACAGGATGAAAATCCTCTTCCCAAGGAAGACCCCATTGATTCAACGCATCCATAAACGGATCCGGATCAAATTCTTCAATATTAAACACTCCCGGACCTTTCCAGGTTCCGTTCATGATGAGCATAGCTCCGATCATGGCAGGCACACCTGTAGTATAACTTATCGCCTGTGAACCAACTTCTTTGTAGCATTCCTGATGGTCACAAATATTATAAAGATAATATGTTTTTTCTTTTCCGTCTTTTACACCTCTGAAAATACAACCAATGTTTGTCTTTCCGACTGTTCTTGGTCCTAACGACGCCGGATCCGGAAGAACTGCCTTTAGGAACTGAAGGGGAACAATCTGTTTTCCTTCAAATTCAATCGGTTCAATCGATGTCATTCCCACATTTTCAAGACATTTCAGGTGTGTTAAATAACTCTGTCCAAACGTCATAAAGAAACGGATTCTCTTAATTCCCGGAATATTGATTCCCAGAGATTCCAATTCTTCATGGTGAAGGAGATACATATCTTTTTTCCCTACTCCCTTAAAATCATATTCTCTCTTGATTTCCATTGGTTTGGTCTCAATCCATTTTCCGTCTTCCCAATAACTGCCATTGGCAGAAACTTCTCTGATATTAATCTCCGGATTAAAATTCGTAGCAAATGGATAACCGTGGTCACCACCATTACAATCAAGAATATCGATATAATGAATCTCATCAAATTCATGTTTTAAAGCATAGGCACTAAATACACCTGTCACACCAGGATCAAATCCACTTCCAAGTAAAGCAGTAATTCCTGCCTCTTTGAATTTTTCTCTGTAAGCCCACTGCCATTTATATTCAAATTTTGCTGTATCAAGTGGTTCATAATTCGCAGTATCAACATAGTTAGTCTTTGTGGCAAGGCAGGCATCCATGATTGTCAGATCCTGATAGGGAAGTGCAAGATTTAATACCACATCCGGTTCAAACGAACGAATCAGTTCGATTAATTCATCCACATGATCGGCATCTACCCGGGCAGTATGGATGATGGTTTTGGTTTTGTCCTGTAACTTTTCCTTAATCGCATCACATTTACTCTTTGTTCTGCTCGCAATCATAATCTCCGAAAACGCTTCACTGTTTTGACAACATTTGTGAATGGCAACTCCTGCCACTCCTCCACAGCCAATGATTAATGCTTTTCCCATTTTATTCCATCCTTTCTCTTTTCCAAACGATTGATATTTCATTGATATTTTTATGATAATCTCATTAATACTTTTTTGTCTTTAGAATACCGCTAACAACAATTCTCTCACAATTTTGCACGCCACTGCCGTTGACGCTCCTGACGGATCAAGATTTGGCGCCAGTTCATTGACATCCATCCCAACAATATTTAATTTTGAAACTGCCAGGATGGCATTCAGCAAATCCATAAAGGAAACACCACCTGCTTCCGGTGTTCCTGTACCAGGAAATACTGATGGGTCTAATACATCCAGATCAATGGTAAAATAGACCGGTTTGTCAGATATTTCCTCAATCACTTCGTTCAATCCCTCAAAATCATATTTGTGTAATTTTGTATGTTTCTCTGCCCAGTAAAACTCTTTCCTTTCACCACTTCGTATTCCGAACTGGTAAATTTTTCCGTCACCTGTCATATCCCAGACTCTTCTGATCACAGAGGCATGGGAAAGTTTTACTCCCAGGTATTCCTCCCTCAAATCTGTATGGGCATCAAAATGAATCACTCTTACCTCCGGATATTTCTCGAATACTTTTCGAAACGCCCCCAGAGTCACAAGATGTTCACCGCCAATCATACATGGTATTTTTCCTGCATCAAGAATCAGCTTTGTCTTTTCACCAATCATATCAAGTGCCGCATTCGGGCTTCCAAAGGGAAGTTCCAACTCTCCACCATCAAACACTTCAATATCCGTAAGATCTTTATCCTGATACGGACTATACGTTTCAAGACCAAATGACTCACTTCTGATGGCCTTGCTTGCAAACCTTGTTCCCGGTCTGTAAGATGTCGTTGAATCAAATGGCGCACCGAACATCACAATTTTGGCATTTTCAAACTCTGACTCACATCCGATAAAAGTCTCTATATTTTTATTCCACATCTCTTAACAATTCCTCCACATAATTCGGCAATGCAAATGCACCCGTATGCAATCTGGTATTATAATATTTGGTTTTGATGCCAAGCATATCCCATTTCATTCCATCAAAATCTCTTGTAGGATGATATTTTTTTGAAGAAAAACCAAACAACCAGTGTCCCGATGGATAGGTAGGAATATGCGCCTGATAGACTTTACTGACAGAAAAACTCTCCACAATTCTTTTGTGCGCTCTCTGCATTGCAAGCGCATCCTCTTTGTAAAACGGACTCTCATGCTGGTTCACAATGATTCCATCGCTCTTTAATGCTTTATAGCAGTTCCCATAAAACTCTTTTGTAAAAAGTCCTTCACCCGGTCCAAAAGGATCCGTCGAATCAACTATGATCAAATCATACTTGTCCTCACATGCCCTCACATATTTCAAACCATCCTGATAGGTAATATGCACTCTTTCATCATCCAGTGCACAAGAGGTAAACGGCAGGTATTTTTTGCTGACTTCTACAACCAATTCATCAATTTCAACCATATCTATGTTCTCAACCGTAGGATATTTCACAAGCTCTCTGACAACACCTCCGTCGCCCGCTCCGATGACTAGTACATTTTTCACACATGGATGTACTGCCATTGGCACATGTACCATCATTTCATGGTAGATAAACTCATCTTTTTCTGTCAGCATCATATATCCGTCAAGTGTCAGAAATCTTCCAAATTCTTTTGATTCAAAAACATCAATCCGTTGAAAATCACTCTGTACACTGAATAATTGTTCGTTTACTTTAATTGAGAATTTCACATCTGAAGTGTGACACTCCGTAAACCATAATTCCATACTAAATACCTCCATTTTTAACCGGTTATCTTATTTATTTTACTATACACTGATGTCATTTTTTCTCAAGATTCTTCCTTCACTTTTTCTAAAAAATGTATCATTCTGCTACAACATTGAGACTCTTGATTTCGATATCTTCAGGTCCTGTCATGAAGCATCCCTTTTCCTTTGCATAATTGATATAGTCAAGGATTTCCTTAGTAATCATTTCACCCGGCGCTAAAATTGGGATTCCGGGTGGATAACACATCACAAATTCACCACAGATTAATCCTTGTGTCTCTTCAATCTTTACTGATTTTTTTTCTGCAAAGAATGCCTGTTTTGGCGACGCACAGACAATAGGATTAATATATTCATGATCCATCATTCCGCTTTTTTCTTTTCCGAATCTTCTTCTGATTTCAGAAAGCGCACTTGCCAGCCGTTCAATTTCTCTCTCCCTGTCTCCAACTGAAATATAGGCAAGAATATTATCCAAATCACCAAATTCAATCTGGATATCATATTCATCTCTTAGTAAATCATAAACCTCGATTCCTGCCAATCCAACATCAAACGTATTGACGGAAAGCTTGGTAATATCAAAATCGTAGATAGAATCACCATTAATAATCTCTTTTGAGTAGGCATAATAATCACCTATATTGTTGATTTCATCTCTTGCATACTGTGCAAGCCCACATACCTTTTCAAATATTTCATTGCCATTCAATGCAAGGTTCTTTCTTGAAATATCAAGACTTGACAACAAGAGGTAGCTTCCGCTCGTCGTCTGTGTCAGATTGATAATCTGTCTTACGTAATCAGGATTCACATTTTCACCCATGAGCAGGATAGAACTCTGTGTCAGACTTCCACCCGACTTGTGCATGCTGACCGAAGCAAAATCTGCCCCCGCCTCCATCGCTGATACCGGTAGTCTGTCACTAAAGTAAAAATGCGTTCCATGCGCCTCATCTGCCAGCACTTTCATTCCATGCTGATGGGCAATTTCCACAATCTTCCTGATATTAGAACAAATTCCATAATAAGTAGGATTATTCACCATGACAGCTTTTGCGTCAGGGTTTTCTTTGATTGCTTTTAAAACTTCATCAACAGACATCCCAAGTGCAATTCCAAGTCTCTTGTCCGAATCCGGATTCACATATACCGGAATCGCGCCACTGAGTACCAGTGCATTAATCGCACTTCTATGGACATTTCTTGGCATAATAATCTTTTCGCCCTCTTTACAAGTAGCAAGGATCATTGTCTGTACTGCTGATGTCGTACCACCCACCATAAAAAATGCATTTTTTGCTCCAAATGCATCCGCTGCCAGTTCCTGAGCCTTTTTAATGACTGAGACAGGATGACAGAGATTGTCTAACATTTTCATGGAATTGACATCTACTGACATACAGTTTTCCCCCAGAAACTCTGTTAGTTCAGGATTTGCTTTTCCATGCTTGTGTCCCGGAACATCGAATGGTACAATTCTTTCTCTTTTCATTTTCTGTAATGCCTCATATACCGGCATCTCATTCTGATTTAATTTCAACTTATTACCCTCTGTAAATTAAGCTATTTTTTATGATTAATAGATATTATTTCCACTGAAAATTTCTATCATTTCCCGCCGCAGGCTGTTCGTAATCTCAAGTCTCTGTTTTGGCGGCAATTCATACACATCTGTATTAAACAGATAATTCTGTAAATCAAGTTCCTTGATCAACATCTTTGTATGGAAAATATTAGACTGATACACATTCACATCCATCGCATCATATCTTTGCAGCGTCTCATTGGAAATATAATCCTGAATTGAAGTAATCTTATGATCAATAAAAATCTTCTTACCATTCATATCTCTAGTGAAACCTCTGACCTTATAATCCATTGTAATGATATCGGAATCAAAACTGCCAATCAGGTATTCGAGTGCTAAAAGAGGCGTGATCTCTCCACATGTCGCAACATCGATATCTACCCTGAATGTAGCAATACTTGTCTCAGGATGATACTCCGGATAGGTATGGACTGTCACATGGCTCTTGTCAAGATGTGCAACAGTTGCATCTTTTTTTGAAATAATTTGACTGCTTAAGTCACCACTTCTTGAACCAAACATTTTTTCTTCTGCCATCAGAATCGTGACACTGGCTCCCTGTGGATCATAATCCTGCTTTGATACATTTAAAACATGAGCACCGATCATCTCTGTAATATTACACAAAATCTTAACAAGACGGTCAGAATTATACTGTTCATCAATATATGAAACATAATCCTTCTGTTCTCTCTCTGTTTTCGCATAACAGACATCATAGATATTAAAGCTCAATGATTTAGTCAGGTTATTAAATCCATAAAGTTTTAATTTATCGCTCATTTTCTTCTCCATTCACAGTATAAATTTCCTAAATCGAGCAGGTGGTGAACTTGTTCCCTTCCTACTCGCTGCGCGGGGCGCTGGTCAGCACAAGCTGATCTCTTCCTTTCAGCGCTCCTGTGCACATAAAAAAATCAAGTGTCAGCTGCCACTACACTTGATTCCATACAAATTGCTTATTTATCTTTGAATAATTATGTTCAGTCTTCCAATTTATTCAATATAACATTTAGAGTCTATATAGCAAGAAATTACTTTTACTACTCTTATTGATTTTTAACAAGTGTGTGTACCACTATTCAAAATAATTTCCGCAAAACTAATACATGCGACCCATGTATGAATCTTTTATCCATACATGCCGAATTATATAATAAAACTGCATTCTTTGTCAATACGTTTTCCAACAAAATATATTCATACGTTGCTATTCACAGGTCAGTGGGATAAATAAGCAGATTCGTCGTGCCTGCACGTAAGAAGATGCTTATTTATCCCGCTGATTCCTGCGAAGCAGGAACCCTTTTTTAATAATAATTACTAATTTCCACATCTGTGTAAAAAAATGTTAAAACCTCCTCATAAGTTTTGCCTGATGCAATCATATTTTTGACTGCTGTCTGACTCATACCGGCGCCATGTCCAAATCCTCCTCCATAAAACAAGTACTTTCCATCCACTTTTTCTACTGTGAAAAATGCACTTGGGATTGACGAAAATGTATCAATCGTAGTTCCATCGTTTTTATGGATTTCAATCCCATATGGGTTGATGATATTTCTGATGACTGACTGTTTAAGCACTTTAATTACTGCCTTTTCTCCCTCGACTGTCATCTCATCAATCACCCCTCCACAAAGTCTTTTGTCAATGATGATCTTATGAACATTGCCTATATTACTGACAGGTTCCTGTACAAACGATCCATCCTGTTTCTTTACCAGTATTTTGTCAGGATTCTTTTTGCATAGGGATTCCAAATTTTCATTAATCGTATCTGAAAGCTGTTTTTCTGTCATAGTAAAATTCCATCGATACCATGAGGTACCACTGTCATAAGTAACGAAATCTTGTTTAATGAATTGACTGAATTCTACATTATCCTCCAGATGAAGATTATCATCCTCATCTGCTAATAATTTTCCTTTTACATAGGGAAGTCCTTCCCTGCCCCAAATGGTTGCGTCTGTAGTACTTCCGCATGAAGTTGCAAAAAAATAAGTATTGGCGATTTCTTCA
>CACYDA010000035.1 GCA_902773095.1 uncultured Lachnospiraceae bacterium
AAATGACAGTTACTATATACTGATGAAATCAGAGTGCCCCACAGTAATCGTGGAATGTGGTTTTTTATCCAACTGGGAGGAAGCAACCAATTTAAAAGATGATTATTACCAGGGGAAAATTGCAGATGCAATTGTGGAGGGGATAATCCGTTACATAAAAGAGGGTTACATCAATGAAGAGTTATATCAATGAAGAGTTACAAAAATAAGGAGTATTTATCGTTTTATGATGGATATTTAAAGAAAATTTGTTAAATTTGCGAAACTATGTAACATGACATTAATAAAGATTTAATACAATTAGAAAATAAAAAGTGTTATAATAGCTTGGAATATTAAATCATACGTTAAGGAACAGAGATGGAAACGATATACAAAAAAGTTGATATAAACGAAATAGATTTGAAGGTCTTAGAAGAAGCAGGGGAACTGCTAAGAAATGGAGATTTGGTTGCATTTCCGACAGAGACAGTATACGGTCTGGGAGCAAATGCGTTGAACGAACAGGCTGCGGCAAAGATTTATGAAGCAAAGGGAAGACCGTCTGATAATCCGCTGATTGTCCATGTGTGTGATGAAAAGCAGGTGAAGAAGGTAGTCAGAAGTATCCCTGACAATGCAAAAAAACTGATGGAAAAATTTTGGCCGGGTCCGCTTACTATTATATTTCATAAAGCGGATATCGTTCCGTTTGCTACTACAGGTGGTCTTGACACAGTAGCAGTAAGGATGCCTGATCATAAAGTGGCATTGAAGCTAATGGAGGTTTCCGATATGGTCATTGCAGCACCGAGCGCCAACACTTCCGGCAGACCAAGTCCGACAACAGCGATGCATGTGAAAGATGATCTGGATGGAAAGATTGCCATGATCATAGACGGGGGAGAAGTTGGCATCGGGATTGAGTCTACGATTGTGGATGTGACAGGTGAGATTCCGATGATTTTAAGACCCGGATACATCACTAGAAACATGTTAGAAGAAGTGGTAGGACAAGTTGAAATTGACAGTGCCATCACAGGCCCCATGAAAGAAGGAGTGAAGCCGAAAGCTCCGGGAATGAAGTATAAGCATTATGCGCCAAAGGCAGATTTTACCATTTATGAAGGTGAGAATATCAGGGTTTCTCAAAAAATCAATGAAAGAGCCTTGAAGTGTCTCGAAGAAGGGTACAAAGTGGGAATAATTGCAAGTGATGAGACAATTGCCAATTACAAGTATGGAGATGTGGTATCAATCGGAAGCAGGAACGATGAGCTTAGTATATCAAAAAAATTGTATAGAGTACTTAGAGAATTTGATGATAAAAATGTAGATTATATTTTTGGGGAAAATTTTGAAAGTGAAGAGCTTGGTTATGCCATAATGAACAGGATGCTTAAGGCAGCAGGATATCAGGTGGAGAAAGTTTGAGCGGACTGTAATTTAATGTGGAATAGAGGTTGAAGTATTATGGGTAGATATCAGACATTAATCTTTGTAAGTATGGGTGGCACATGCAGAAGTATTTTAGCAAAAGCAATTTATCATAAAATCAATGGTGATCACTCACTCGAAGCAAAATCAAGAGGCCTGGTGGTGCTATTTAGTGAACCGGTGAATCAAAAGGCGGCGGCGATTGCGAAGAGTAAAGGAATCGATATTGATGGAGAAAAATCAGAACCACTGATGGAATCAGATTTTTCTGATGATACAATTGTGCTTGTGATGACAGATTTGTTAAAAAAACAGGTATATGAAAAATTTGAAAATGCACTCAATGTTTATTCCATCCGGGAATTTACAGAAGAGGCAGTGGATGTAGAGACACTTTTTGGAGGAGAGCTGGTAGATTATGGTATGGGATATGAGTATCTCGAAAAATTGGTCGAAAAGGTAAGTGAAAAGCTGAATCCGCAATATGCGAAAATTTAGCAAATATTTATTTAATTTTGAAATTAATGTGGTATAATAGTGTGAAAATGTGCAAATGGGCATAAGGCTTAGGCATGTTTTCACATTTTTATTTTTTGTTGATCAATAATTCAGGAAAGGAAAAGCTGGTATTTGCATAGGCATGGATAACAGCAGAAAAGATAAAATGATAGCAATTGGAAGTGACCATGGTGGATATGAACTGAAACAGGCCATTATGAAACATCTTGAGGAAAGAAATCTTGCATATAAGGATTATGGATGTTATAATGAGGCGTCTGTTGATTATCCGGAATATGGAAAAATAGTGGCAAATGCTGTTGCAGACGGTACATGTGACAGAGGAATTCTCATCTGCGGAACAGGGATTGGAATCTCTATTACTGCCAATAAAGTGAAGGGAATCAGGGCTGCCCTTTGTACAGACTGCTTTATGGCAGAAGCTACAAGACAACATAATGATGCGAATATACTTGCATTAGGCGGCCGGGTGGTAGGAGTTGGGCTTGCACTTAAAATTGTAGATACTTTTCTTGATACAGAGTTTTCAGATGAAGAGAGACATATCAGAAGAATCAATATGATTGAAGAGTAGAGTAAGTCATTTTTTTGAACAATTGTAAGAAATGTCATAGCCACTGGTCAATCACGGATCATGGAGGTTTTTATGAGTGAAAAGAGAAATGATTATATTAACTGGGATGAATACTTCATGGGCATAGCGCATTTATCAGCGATGCGTTCCAAGGATCCTAATACACAGGTTGGCGCCTGTATCGTGAGCAATGAAAATAAGATTATGTCAATGGGGTATAATGGTTTTCCAAACGGCTGTTCAGATGATGATTTCCCATGGGGAAAGACACAGGATGAGTTAAACAGCAAGTATCTTTATTCCACACATGGAGAGCTGAATGCAATTTTGAACTACAGGGGTGGAAGTCTTGAAGGTTCCAAGATGTATGTAACATTATTTCCGTGTAACGAGTGTGCAAAAGCAATTATTCAGGCGGGAATCAGACAGGTTGTCTATGACAGTGATAAATATGAGGGCACATTAGCAGTGATTGCCTCTAAACGTATGTTAAGTGCAGCAGGTGTGAAGGTGACGAAGTATGAACATACGGGAAGAGAGGTGCTAATCAGGTTGTAACGGCAAGGGTAATCGGCTGGATTGGAATAGATCAGAAAGGTTGATGATGAACAATAATAAATATCATAAAGAAGTTTATCGGAATTTTGCACTGATCACACAGATTGGGATTAGTATGATGGCACCGGTTTTTTTGATGCTGGCAGCAGGGCTGTATCTTGAGAAAAAGACGGGTTTGTTTTTTACAATCCCATGCCTGATCCTTGGATTTATGGCAGGTTTTCGAAATGTATTGATTCTGGTGGTTAAGGCATCAAAAAGTGAAAAGAATAAAGAGATGGAAGAAGAGAAGAGGCTTGTGGATGAAGCTGTTGAAAAGTGGAATAAGATTAAATGATACAGGAAAAGAACTGGTGATAGGGAATCTCATTTATTTCATCATATGTGAGATTATCATTCTTGCATTTGTCAGCAGAAAATGGTATTGTACCATTGGGCTGGTCATCGGAGTCTTTATTTCTGTTTTTATGATCATACATATGACAATCGCGATGGAGCAGGCAATGTGCCTGAATGAAAGAGGCGCTGACAAGCATATCCGAAAGACAACAGCTGTCAGAATGCTGGTTGTCTTTGGGATGATGGTGTTAGCAGGAATTGCGGATGTTGGAAATATTGTAGCAACTGTCGCAGGTGTCATGGCGTTGAAAGTATCGGCTTATATTCAGCCGTTTACTCATAGAATATTTAATAAATTGAAAGAAGGAAGGTGAGAATGTGGGCAATGGAATTGTTGATGTTTCGTTTCAGATGATGAAAACGAATGCATTTTCGACCCTGCTTGAAACAACAACCAATCAGCAGGAAAGCAGTGGAAGCTTTATGATTCAGCTGTTAAAGGAGTTTAAAATCGGTAATACGACATTACATATTACGACAACGCATGTCTGTCTTGTGATTGTTACGACCCTGCTTATGATTTTTGCACTGGTTGTCAATCATAAGGTCAAAACGGCAAATGAAGATGAGCCACCGGGAGTCATCCTAAATATTGCCGAAATCATTGTAGAAGCTGTGGATAACATGGTAAAAGGGATCATGGGAACCAATGCCAAGAGATTTGTCAATTATATAGGCACATTATTTATGTTTGTTCTGCTTTGCAATATTTCAGGCTTGTTTGGATTAAGACCACCCACAGCGGATTATGGTATCACATTACCGCTTGGTATCATCACATTTTGCTTAATACAATACAATGGTATGAAAGTAAATAAACTAAATCATTTTACAGATTTATTTAAGCCAATCTGGTTCTTATTCCCGATTAATGTGATTGGTGAATTTGCCGTACCATTGTCATTATCGCTGCGTCTTTTTGGTAATGTTATGTCAGGTACAGTTTTGATGGGACTGATTTACGGTCTTTTAAGACCGGTTGCAGTTGCATGGCCTTCAGTCTTGCATGTATACTTTGATATTTTTTCAGGATGTATACAGGCATATGTAATATGTATGCTGACAATGGTTTATATTACTGATAAGATAGGAGACTAAAAATTATTATGATGAATGTCGGATAGTAGTTCGATATAGAAGGAGGAAGATTTATGAATCAGGTAACAGGACAGGATTTTATTAATGCTATGTCAGCAGTAGGTGCAGGTATTGCGATGATCGCAGGTGTAGGACCCGGTATAGGTCAGGGATATGCGGCCGGTGCTGCAGCGGCTGCGGTAGGACGTAATCCGGGAGCAAAGTCAGATATTACATCTACCATGCTTTTAGGTCAGGCAGTTGCAGAGACGACAGGTCTTTATGGATTTGCCGTAGCAATCATTTTAATGTTTGTTAAGCCTTTTAAATAAAATTGCAAAGATAGAAAGGAGGCATAACCTTGTTTGGTGAACGCCTATTTGGGTTAGATGCGCAGACATTATTTGATGCAGCAGTGCTTTGTATCGACATGTTTATTCTGTTCTTCTTTTTGTCCTATAAGATGTTTAATCCTGTAAGGGATTTGCTCAACAGGCGAAAAGAAAAAATTGAAAATGACAGGAAACAGGCAGAAACAGATAAATTACAAGCCGCAAAATTGAGAGAAGAATATGAGGCCAGACTGAAAGAGATCGATAAAGAAGCAGAGAATATTTTGAGTGAAACCAGACAGAAAGCTCTTAAAAATCAGGACAGAATTACGAATGAAGCGAAAGAAGAAGCGGGAAGGATTATTGCACATGCAAAATCAGAAGCGGAACTTGAAAAGAAAAAGGTTACTGATGAGGTGAAAAGAGAGATTATTGAAGTGGCAACACTGATGGCAGGAAAAGTGGCAAAAGCCTCAGTAGATCAAAAGACACAGGAGGCGCTTGTTGATGAGACATTAAGAGAGATAGGTGATAGTACATGGCTAAGCTAGTATCGAAAACATACGGTGATGCATTGTTTGAACTGGCTCTTGAAGAAAATAAAACCGATACTCTTTTTGAGGAATCGAAAGTATTAAGAGAAGTGTTTCAGAAAAACGAGGAGCTTGTGAAACTGCTCAATCATCCAAAGATTAACAAAGAAGAAAAGATTCAGCTGATTGAAAATATTTTTGGCGGCAGGGCATCAAAGGATATGATCGGTTTTTTAACCATTATAATCAAAAAAGAGAGGCAGAAAGAAATCACAGGGATTTTGGATTATTTTATTTCTGCCGTAAAAGAGTATAAGAAAATTGGAGTTGCCTATGTCACAACTGCTTTTGAATTAAGCGATGAAAAGAAGAAAAGCATTGTGGATAAGCTGATTGCAACAACCAATTATAAAGAAATAGAAATGAACTATATTGTTGATGAATCTGTTATTGGAGGAATGATCATCCGGATTGGTGACAGAGTTGTCGACAGCAGTATCAGGACAAAAATTGACAAGATGTCAAGAGAACTGATGCAATTGCATATTTCATCATCATGATGATAGAAATGTAATACACTATGAAAGAAGGTAGGTTAGCTCGATGAATTTAAAACCGGAAGAAATCAGTTCTGTAATTAAAGAACAGATACAAAAATATTCCACTGAGCTTGATGTATCAAACATCGGTACAGTTATCCAGGTAGCTGACGGAATTGCCAGAATACATGGCCTTGAAAAGGCGATGCAGGGTGAACTTCTTGAATTTCCGGGAGAGGTATACGGAATGGTTCTCAATTTGGAAGAGGATAATGTTGGAGCTGTTCTTTTAGGAAATCAGAAGAATATAAACGAAGGTGATACTGTAAAATCCACTGGCAGAGTTGTGGAGGTACCTGTTGGTGACGAGATGCTTGGCCGTGTAGTGAATTCCCTTGGTCAGGCAATTGATGGAAAAGGACCGATTCATACAAAGAAGCGCAGACAGATTGAAAGGGTTGCTTCGGGGGTTATATCAAGAAAGTCGGTTGATACTCCGCTCCAGACAGGAATCAAGGCAATTGATGCAATGGTTCCAATCGGAAGAGGACAGCGTGAGTTGATCATTGGTGACCGTCAGACAGGTAAGACAGCCATCGCAATCGATACCATTATTAATCAAAAAGGTCAGAATGTAAAATGTATCTATGTTGCAATAGGCCAGAAGGCATCTACGGTAGCCAATATTGTAAAAACACTGGAAGAATACGGTGCAATGGATTATACAACGATTGTGGTATCTACAGCCAGTGATTTGGCGCCACTTCAGTATATCGCTCCTTATTCAGGATGTGCAATTGGTGAGGAATGGATGGAAAACGGAGAGGATGTATTGGTTGTATATGATGATTTGAGTAAACATGCAGCCGCATACCGTACACTCTCATTGCTTCTTCGAAGACCGCCGGGACGTGAGGCGTATCCGGGTGATGTATTCTATCTTCATTCAAGACTTCTTGAGAGAGCAGCCAGACTTTCCGATGAACTGGGAGGAGGTTCACTTACTGCGCTTCCAATCATAGAGACCCAGGCGGGAGATGTTTCAGCATATATTCCGACAAATGTCATTTCCATCACAGACGGACAGATTTATCTTGAGACAGAGATGTTCAATTCGGGATTCAGACCAGCGGTAAATGCCGGACTTTCGGTTTCCCGTGTAGGAGGAGCTGCACAGATTAAGGCAATCAAGAAGTTAGCAGCGCCAATCCGTGTGGAATTGGCACAGTACAGAGAATTGGCAGCCTTCGCGCAGTTTGGTTCGGAATTGGATGCGGATACGAAAGAAAAGCTTGATCAGGGTGAAAGAATCAAAGAGATGCTCAAGCAGAACCAGTATGATACAATGCCTGTACAGTATCAGGTCATGATCATATATGCTGCGACAAGAAAATATCTGTTGGATATACCGGTAGATCAGATTCTTAGCTTTGAAAAAGGATTGTTTGAGTTTATCGATACAAAATATCCTGAGATACCTGCAAGCATCATTGAAACGAAAGAATTGACAGAAGAAACAGAAGAAACATTAAAGGCAGCAATCGAAGAATTTAAAAAGGATTTTTAAATCCTATCATCACTGCGAAGCAGTGATGATAAGAATTGAGGTGATATATCATGGCGTCTATGAGAGACATTCAGAGACGTAAGGTAAGTGTGCAGAGCACCGGGCAGATTACAAAGGCGATGAAACTGGTAGCCACTGTAAGGCTGCAAAAGGCGAGGGCGCGTGCAGAACAGGCGAAACCGTATTTTGAAGCGATGTACCGCACTGTTCAATCAATCATTAAGCGTTCGGGAGACATTGACCATAAATATTTAAATTCAGATCAAGACAAAAAGAAAGCTGTCATTGTGATTTCCGGTAACAGAGGTCTTGCGGGTGGTTATAACAATAACATCACCAAACTATTGACAAAGGATGAAAATTTTTCACCGGACAATACAGTGGTTTATGTCATTGGTAAAAAAGGAAAAGAGACACTCGTAAGAAATGGTTATGAGATAAAAGCTGACTATTCCGAAGTAGTCAATGAACCAATGTACCGTGATGCGATGGAAATCTGTGAAGAAGTGCTCAAAGCATTTGAAGAGAATGAATTTGGTGAACTGTATATTGCTTATACCGTGTTTAAAAATACAGTGAGTCATATTCCGACAATGTTAAAAGTACTTCCGGTTTCAATTGAAGCAAGGGAAGAGATGTCTGATGAAAGTAAGCTGATTCTGATGAATTATGAACCAAGTGAGGAACAGGCACTTGATTTCATTATTCCCAAATATGTAACAAGTCTGATTTATGGGGCTTTGATTGAGGCAGTTGCGAGTGAAAACGGAGCAAGAATGTCAGCAATGGATTCTGCTACAAGCAATGCCGATGAGATGATAGAAGAACTGTCACTTCTGTATAACAGGGCAAGACAAAGCTCAATTACACAGGAACTGACAGAAATTATTGCCGGTGCAGAGGCAATCAGCTGATGGAAGAATCAGCGTGTTTGCTGTGCACGGATGAAAATCAATATCCCTGTTTTGATGAGTCAGAACAGGAAATAAGAATTCGTATAAGAAAGGAATAAGTGCAATATTTGCATTGGTATAAAGATGGCAGAAAATAAAGAAAGAATAGGTAGAATTACCCAGATTGTCGGTGCCGTACTAGATATCAAATTCAGTGCCGGTCACCTTCCGGAAATATATGATGCCATTAACATTGAGACAAATGGCAAAGGAACGCTTGTAGTGGAAGTGGCGCAGCATCTGGGGGATGATACGGTCAGATGTATTGCCATGGGACCTACGGACGGACTTATGCGTGGAATGGAAGCAGTGGCAACAGGTGCACCAATTACAGTACCGGTAGGTGAAAAAACATTGGGAAGAATTTTCAATGTACTTGGGAATCCAATCGATAATGTTGAGCCGCCGACTGAGGTTGAGTATCTTCCAATCCACAGAAAAGCACCTGATTTTGCGGAGCAGTCGACGGATGCCGAAATATTAGAGACAGGCATCAAAGTAGTAGATTTGCTCTGCCCTTATCTGAAGGGAGGAAAAATCGGTCTGTTTGGTGGCGCCGGTGTCGGAAAGACAGTCCTAATCCAGGAGCTGATCAGAAACATTGCCACAGAGCATGGCGGATATTCTGTATTTACCGGTGTTGGTGAGAGAACAAGAGAAGGAAACGACCTGTACTATGAAATGAAGGAGTCCGGTGTAATCAGCAAGACAACAATGGTATTTGGTCAGATGAACGAGCCGCCGGGAGCAAGAATGAGAGTAGGATTAACCGGTCTTACAATGGCGGAATACTTCAGAGACGAGGGCGGAAAGGATGTCCTTTTGTTTATTGACAATATTTTCCGTTTTACGCAGGCCGGTTCAGAGGTATCCGCACTTCTTGGACGAATGCCTTCTGCGGTAGGTTATCAGCCTACTTTGCAGACCGAGATGGGGGCACTTCAGGAGAGAATCACATCCACAAAGAATGGTTCCATTACCTCTGTTCAGGCTGTCTATGTGCCGGCGGATGACTTGACAGACCCGGCTCCGGCTACAACATTTGCCCATTTGGATGCAACTACGGTTTTATCAAGATCAATCGTTGAGCTTGGAATTTATCCGGCAGTAGATCCGCTGGAATCTACCTCCAGAATTCTTGATCCGAAGATTGTAGGGGAAGAGCATTACAGAGTCGCCAGAGGAGTGCAGGAGATTTTGCAGAAATATAAAGAATTGCAGGATATTATTGCGATTCTTGGTATGGATGAGTTGTCAGAAGCAGATAAATTAGTAGTGGCAAGAGCAAGAAAGGTTCAAAAATTCTTATCACAGCCATTTAATGTAGCGGTACAGTTTACAGGTGTGGAAGGAAAGTATGTGCCGCTTAGCGAGACGGTGAGAAGTTTTGGAGAAATCTTAGACGGCAAGCATGATGATATTCCGGAGAGCTATTTCTTAAATGCCGGCAGTATTGATGATGTACTGGAACGCTATCATCAGCCGGCATAATGTAATCTCAAGGATGGTTCCGTATCATGTCCAAGAAAGGAAGATAGCGTATGGAAGATAATTTGTTTGATTTAGAGATTATTTCGCCGGAACGTGATTTCTATGAGGGAAAGGCTGCCTTTATTGAAATGACAACAACAGAAGGCGACATTGGCGTATATAAAATGCATATTCCTGTTACCTGTATGCTGGTGCCGGGAATGGTAAAAATATATGAAGAAAGTCCGAACAGTGAGCCTAAAAAAGCAATCATACATGGTGGTTTTGTTGAAATCTTAAGAAAACGTGTGAGAATCATGGCAGAAATTGCAGAATGGCCGGAGGAAATCGATCTGAACAGGGCAGAAGAGGCCAGAATCAGAGCAGAGAGAAGAATTGAAGCAGGCGGTGACGGAGTCGACATCGGAAGAGCAGAGGCTGCTCTGAAACGTTCACTTGCCAGAATTAATGCATTGAAATGATATCAGGGTTATGGGAGTGCGAAGCACGGAACAATCCGTGATATCACTTATGACCCCAACATCATTGAAATGTAGCATAAGGATCATACACTGAAAAAAGCATAGAAATGATGTGTAGGAATACATGATCAAGAATAAAGCAGGTATATGAAATGCCGAATGATTGTTAAACAACAGTAAGGCAGTTGATGTACCTGCTTATTTAATTCTTGCTATTTTAAACTGACAATGGTAAAATTGGAAACATATATAACCGTAGAAAATATCTGTTATGATAAAAAATATATTCAAAGTCAGGAAGGATGAAAATGGATTCAAGAGTTACCTTTAAAGAAATCATTGTGATGTGTCTTGTGATCACATCGTTTACAGTGACAGGAATCATGATCATGAATGAGAATTACAAGATGGCATTGATTTCGTTATGCATCACTTCACTTTGCGTGTTAGTGATGTTTTTGACAATCGTATCCGCAGAGGATGACAGAATACTGGACATGACCAATCCGAGTCTGAGAAATCCGGGAAGAGCTGCGAAAAAGAACAGAAGAGTCATATCAGGCAGTTCTGTGATGATGAGAATACCAAAAGAAAAAACATGGAATGAGTTACTTGAGGAAAACGACTCACAGCTTGAGAAAAAGAAAGAAAGTAATAAAAACACCGGAAGTAATAAAAACACCGGAAGTAATAAAAATGCCGGAAGTAATAAAAATGTCGGAAGTAGCAAAAATGCCGGAAGTAATAAAAATACTGGAAATAATAAAAATAACGGAAATAATAAAAATGCCGGGAATAGTAAGAATACCGGAAATAACAAAAATACTAGAAATGATAGAACTACCAGAACTACCAGAGCTGCGGGTTACATGATGCAGGATATGGGTGGAGACTTCTACGAGTCAGTTGGAAATCTGCGTGTATATAAAAGGGGAGAAAAGATAGAATTGCATAATGATGAGGAGGATGAAAATCTTGAGTAAAAAGAGTTTTGTTTTGCTGGCACTGATTATGAATACGACAATTTGTATCACACTATGTATCGTTTTATTTACCGGAACAGCGGGGAAAATATCAAGAAACAATATTGACAATAATGATGTGGAAAACAGCAAAAGTTTATCTGATCATGAAAGAGAAACAGAGAAAGAGAGTCATGCAGAGAGACCAAGTAATCAGGCGATTGTCAATATAGAAGATGCGACCATGCCGGGAGAAGAGATTGAAACAGTGGATGATGCGATCAGCGAGGGAGAAAATGGAGATACGATTCCGGAGGAAAACACAAGTGAGGATGAAACAGATCCTAACGTTTCAAATGACAGTGAATCAATTGTGGAAGTCCGGGTAGAATCGGATACAACACCATATAATTATAAAAATAATCACCAAGAGGAAACGACAGATCCTATTGATGAGGGTGGTTCAGTGAATGAAAATGGTGGACAAAACGGTGATGCACAAGGTGGA
>CACYDA010000036.1 GCA_902773095.1 uncultured Lachnospiraceae bacterium
TCTGACAATTCTTCTTTTCAAATTCATTGTTGTCTTTTCATAGATTGTTCTTGCAGTTCTTCCGTTAGAGAAATACGTCAGTTTCTTTAATTCTTCAAAGATCGGCACATAGATTTCTTCCACATCATCACTGACAGAAAATCCGTTTTTGGTACAAAATAAATGAAAGATATCATATGTTTCTTTTGCCGTGTAATCTTTAAAATGTACTTCTTCAATTCTCGAACGCATTCCACTGTTGGATTTGTAAAGTCCCTGCATATCCTTCTCATACCCTGCAAAAATGATGCAGCAATTCTTGCGGTGTTCCGGCTCATCCATAAAAGCGATGATTTGCTCTAACGCTTCTTTCTTAAAACTTGTCTCGGAATTATTGTCTGCATATGACAAACTGTATGCTTCATCAATGAACAATACACTATTGATGGATTTTTGCAGCAATGCATACGTTTTCTTATCCGTTTCTCCTACATACTGACCAATCAAATCTTTCGCTGTACATGAATGGAAATTGTCTGTCTTTACAACTCCAAGCTGATAGAGGCATTCTGCGAACAATTTCGCACTTGTGGATTTTCCTGTTCCAGGATTTCCTACAAAGAAGTAATATCCCGGTCTGATCTCATCAATGGAATCTCCACTCTTTCTGGCATAAATCATTTCTTCCTGTTTCTGTATAATAATATCCTTCAAATCAGACATGCCAATCTGTTCATTCAATTCTTTCATAATATCGTCAAAAGATTTTGGATTCACCTGTCCTTCCACCATATCTAACAGATTCTGTGGAATATCAATCAATTGGTATTCATATTTGTTGAGATCAGGATTATCGCCGGAATATGTTCTTTCAAGCCTTCGCCTTTTCATATCGATAACCATCTTTTTGACTTCACCGGCATTTCCAAAGTCTTCTCCTCTGATATTATACTTATGGGTAAGAATCAATTTTACCCGTTCGTGTGCCTCATCTGTAATCGTACATCCCTGTGACCTGATTGTTCTGTCAAAAATCTCTAACAGCTGATCTGGTGTATAATCCGGAAATTCAACAATTCTCAGCCTCCTTGCAAGCCCCGCATTCATCTTTAGAAACTCTTCCACTTTATTCGAATACATACCAAATATCACTTTAAAATCATTCGCATTTTCTGTCATCTTTGTCATCATTGCACCGATGATTTCATTACCATATGCTGACTCAGAGATTTGATAGGCTTCATCAATATAGAGCAGCTGATTATGATCAATCGCATCCTGCATTACTTCCACAATTTTATTCTTTGAATCACCCACATGATTTCCGATAATGTCTGAAGCATCCACAAACAATGTCTCGGAAGCACCTAACACTTCCATCATATGATAGAATTCACCAATCATTTTTCCGACCGTGGTTTTTCCTGTTCCCGGATTACCCGCAAATATATAATGATCCGGATATGGTTCCGGCTTTATACCACGTTTTTTACTGTCTATTGTATCAAGAATTTCAAATCGGATGTTTTTAAATAAGTCTTTTACAAACTCCATACCAACATAGGAATCAATCTGGGCATAAATCTCATCAATGGAAGAAACTCCACGCTTTACAAAATACTTTTGATAATCACCAAAATCTTCTTCTATAATACACCTTGTAGTATCATCCCTTAAACTGCACTGCATTTTCACTTCTTTTGCAATTGCCACGATATCTCTTGCATTACCAAAATCTGCTCTGTTTCTTTGGTTATAAAGATTGTTGAAAAACAAATCCAGATCAAGTGGACCATTTTTCCCTTCGGCAAACTGATAACCATCCTTCTTGCAATTATTGATAAAAATATCTTTCAGTAAATCAGGTTTATAATCATCAATCGTCAAAATATTTGCCTTACTAAATCGACTTCTGAGTCCTGAGTTCATTTCTAATAATTCATCCATCGGTTCAGGATAGCCTGCCATAATCATACAGAAGCGGTATTTTTCCGGATTGGTCATAATCGGAACAAGTGTATCAATGGCCTCTTTCGCAAAATTGTGCTCATCTCCTTTTTCAAGAAGAGAATAAGCATCATCAATGAAGAGTACACCCTCTTGTGCACTCTCCACACAACTTGTTGTTTTAATTGCCGTTCCTCCCACATAGGCATCTACCAGATCATCTCTCTTTGCTTCAATCGTGGTACCCTTTAACAAAATTCCTTCTTCATAAAAAATCTGTCCGATTAATCTTGCCACTGTTGTCTTTCCTACTCCGGGATTTCCACGCAAAATAAAATGCGGAACCGGATACCTGTAACCAGTCTCTTCTTCTTTGTCAATTCTTTCATTGGAATACGCAGGCACCTTCTTTTTTTCTTTTTTGATTGCTTTTTGGTCAGCTGAACGTTTTTTCATATGATAATCCCGCAGTATTTCATCAATTCTTGTAGCAATACTCTCCCACCCTCTTGTATTCTTTAATTTTTCCAGTGGATTTGAATTATCTTCCTTTTTGTATTTGCTGTAGATCCTTGCAATGACATCTTCATTTACCTCTACCAGTTGATCATCTGACCATTTCATATAATCTACTAAATTATCATAGATTTCATTCATATATCCGGAACGGTTCTCATCTCTTTCTGCCTCTCTACTTAAAAAAAGCAAATCAGATGCAATTTTTTTCTTTTCTCTCTGTTTAAAATAGATTCTTTTCCCTGCATCACCGATGATTCTTAAATACTCGAGCATGTACTCTAATTCATCTTGATTTGGAAGTCCAATTTCTATCGTTGTACCTCTGTTTGCCGTTCCATTTGAATTAAAAAAACGATTCTTTAAGATATATCCATTTTCAATCGTATCAAACAGCGTACTCAAATCAGAACTTGTCATCTGAGGTGCAAGAAATATACAAATGTTTTCATTGGCACTACTGCTATATTCATCCCAAAGATGGGAAATCAACTCCATATATGGTTGGAGAGGCGATGTTCTGTCTGTCAGAAAATCCTGAAAAAAGGTGAAAACAATTGCTGATTTATGACTGGAATCCGCCATGATTTTCTTTGCATCCTCAAGAAATTCGATTGGCGTAATTTTAGGTTGCTTATATACTAGCTTCTTCCCCTCATTTCCAGAATTATGTTGAACGGCGTTTTGTTGAGCCATGACAGAATCCTGCTGCACGGTGTTTTGCTGAGCTACTGCAATATTCTGGTTACTATTTGCTTTCATTCTTGGATTTAAGATTCTGCGCTTTTTCCTTTCACTACCCTGCATCCCAACAGTACCATCCGTAACCGATGCCTGTCCGTTATTATTTTTATTCTTATTAATTGCTAATCTGGCACTATCATCATCCATTACAAACTTTCCCACATTTTTCGCGCCAGAATAAAAAACGATCTGTTCATATCCGATACTTTTTAAATAACCGTTCAAAAATGCCCTGAAATTATTCTTTTGCAGATTTTTAGAGATAAACATATCATCCAAGTGACCATAGATCAGATAGATTCTATTTAAATTTGTTCTTTCTAAAATGGAACTCATACAATTCCTCCGCACATCTATATTTTCAATTTATCCCTTAACTGAGTCTTTGCTGACAGCTTATTTCTTGTTTCACTGTTGCATTCGAGCTGAATCTGTGCTCCCGGTGTACTGTCAACAACTACCTTTTGTATACTCTCCCTATAGTAAGCCTTTCTTTCTTCGTTTGTCTCGTCACCTTTTAACTGGTTAATCTCAACTTTTGTCTGCACATCTCCATTTGACATAAGTTCCGGTGCAAGTGTTACCACGATTTCTTCTCCTGTCACTTCATTTGACAAACCAATATTTAATGCCCCATCATGCTTATCCTCATCATAAGAATATCCTGTAAAACTAAAGTTATGATCCTCAAAAAAGTCTATGATCTCTTCACTGATATTCTGTCTTGTAAATGCATTGTTCATATTGAGAATTGCCTTATATATTGCTGTAGATGCAGCAGGATACAGTTTTGTATTTAGCAGATTCACATAATCTTTCATCTGCTCAGTAGAAGCATTTTTCACGTTTTCAGATTCCAAAAAGTTCTTTAATTCTCTTGTTTTTGCAAGAAGATAGTCGTACTGACTCTGCCCATTTTTCATCGTATCTGTATAATCGCTGATTCTGATTCCTACGATTTCTTCTTCTAAATGTTTGCCTGTCTTCTCTTCCACTTCTCTTTTTACTTCTTCTGTGATCATTTCCTGTGCATTGAGATAGGCTTCAAGCTCGACAGCCATGGATAACGCACATGAATAGTAATTGTCCCATTCCTGCTTCTTGCAATCCGCCCTGTAGATTTCATCTATGGTACTCACTGATACATCTTTTGCCGTGGCTATTGCTGCTTCATAATTTCCTGCATTATACTGAGCAATCGCTGCATTTAATGTATTTTTCAAATCAATCAGTTGTAATCCTGAAAATTTATTTCCTTCATAATCCTGTTCAAGTGCCAGTAATAAAGTTTTTGCCTCTTCAATATAATCATTTGCAATTTTTGCTGCCTTCTCATTTTTTGCCTTAATATTATCACTGTACATCTTTAATTCATCAAGATAAGAAGCATACTGCGTATTAATGGTTTCTGTTATTTGATTCATACTCTCATTAATCTTTGCGTGATAATTCTGTACAAATTCTTCCTGCATACGATAAATATTGCCTGTAACCTCTGCTCTTGAAACTTGCATTGTTGCAATATACTGTTGATATGCTTCGGGATTGCCGGAATTAATCACCTCTAACATTTTTCTTCTGTCATTTTCCATCTCCTGCATCATTCTGTCAGAAACTTCCCTGTTGAGCCTCATCTGTTCATTCATATTCGCAGCCATTTCCTGCCGGAATGCCCCTATGTTTTCACCAACGCCACTTCTTCTGATCTCATTATAATAGCTACGATCCGTCTGCACATTATATGCCGTATTCGTCTGATTCTGATACATATTTCCTGTCTGATTCTGATACGTATTTCCCATCTTATTCTGATACGCATTTCTTCTTCGTTCATTATTCTTAGCTACTGCACTGATGGACGCTGCTACTGCACTGCCTACTACTACCATACCAACTATAGGAAATGCTGCCAACAATAATGGTAAAAATATAATTCCTCCTGCTGTTCCACTCATTTGAAATCCTCCTTCATTTTATTACTATCTTTGTTGATTTACTTCATTTTCAGTATCTTCTTTTCAATTGATTTTCCTGTATCACGCAAAGTCCTGTTCGCATTATTCTTTAAGTCACTGACATCTGCTGCGTAACTAATGATTCCATCTTCCTCAAAACCAATACTTTCGCATATGTGAAGATAGATTTGTCTTGAATACTCTTCGTTCGATGCCCCCGCATAGTCAATATACAATACAATCCTGTTTTCAACTTTGTTCCCCTTCTCATTGGGAACAAGATATATAAAAATCTTCGTATCTGATGCATTTTCAAAGACAAGTTCAAGCCATTGTCTCATGTCTGCCTTTTCATAGTCCTCACCAAAAAGTGATACCATATATTCCTGATAATCACTACTTTTCAAAATATTTTCATCAGGTATTCTAAAATGACTTTCTGATTCAACCCACTCCAAATTAATCTCATCCGTAAAAAAATCAATAATGCGTTCTCCCCAGTCAGCCCTTTCACATGAAGCCTCATATTGACTTTTATATAAAATCTGCTGATTCTCAAATTGCTTTTCCATTTCATCTACTTCATCAATATATTTTTTTATGTCATCCCGTGACATACTTTTTTCTTTCTTCAAGTAGTTCTCCATACCATCTGATTCCGCTATTCCAATTTCTTTTCCAATCTGTGCAAGTCGGTTACAGATTGTACCATATTCACCTTTTGACCAAAAATTCACTGCTTTTTGTCCGATGATTTTCTCTTCTTTTCTTCCAGTCGGATTACCTGAGAATTCCCCCCAGATCACAATCTCATCATTTAATTTCAAATGAAGTGAACCAACTTTATTTTTAAGTATAAAATACTGTCTTTTCCATTCCGAAAATTCATCATCCACATCATATCCCAGTCTGTTTACCCCTGATTTTGCTGAAATCGAAATGGCAATTGCTGCTTCATTGAGACCACTCTCATACATTGTCCTTGCTTCTCTTATTGCATTATAGTAGTTGCCCAGTCTCTTTGGAAAAAACTTTTCATGAGGCTTCTTTTCCACATTTTTGTATGCTCTCATGGATTCTTCAATATACTTTCTTGCTTCCTGTCCGGATACCTGCTCCTTCTCAATTCCGCTTTTTTTCATTTTATCTATCAGCTGCTGCAGTTGTTTTGTCTTTTCCTGCCATTCTCGTTCCTTTGCCTGGGTTCCACGAAGCAATTTCTGATACTCATCGTTCATTTTCAGTTGCTGTTCTCTTAATTCAAGATTCACACTATCCTGATATTCTTTCAACAGCCTGTCATATTCTTTTTGAACCTCTTTGTCATGTCTGTTAAGATTTGTCTGCATTTCTGCCTGATAATCCCTAAGTTTTCTTAGATTTTCATCTGCAAGCTGCTGTCTCATCCTGGCTGCCTGCATATTCTGCCTCTGCAATTCTTCCTGAAGTTCACGTATCTGGTTTTCTAATCTTCTAATTTCATCCATATCTGATTCCTTTAAATATTGTATCCCGGATCAATCCTATACCTGGAAAAGTATCTGGCTTTCGATTCCACCCCGACGATTCTTCAACCTTTCTTGCCTATTTTTAATTCATCTTCAATCTCTGTCGTTTTTTTCTCCTGAACAGTAACAAAGTTTTTGATTTGCTGTTCAATGTTTTCAAGCAGATTTTCTGCCTGCACAAGCAACTCTTCAATCGGCTTTACTTCTTTCCCCGCATACATCCGAATTAATTCCTCATCCACCAAATACCTTGCTCTGATATCCTCGGCATCACTTTCAAATTTTGAATAGTCTTTTTCATATTCATTTTTTAAATTTTCCATATGTATCTGAAGATGATTCCTGTTTTCGGTCAGTTGCTTCTTCTTTTCTTCAATCTGAATAATATCTTCATTAATCTTGTTGATTTCTTCGCTGATTCTGTCATTTCCCAGTATCAGATTTCTTCTCTCATTTTCAAGATTATGAAGGTAATCCTGTCTCATATGCACATTTTGCGTTGTCGTATTCTGCATTGGCATACTCTGCACTGTCATGTTCTGCATTGGCGCATTCTGCGCTGGCATGTTCTGCATTGGCATATTCTGCGCTGGCATGTTCTGCATTGGCATATTCTGCGCTGGCATGTTCTGCATTGGCGCATTCTGCGCTGGCATGTTCTGCATTGGCATATTCTGCACTGCCATGTTCTGCATTGGCATATTTTGTGCTGTCGTGTTCTGCATTGGCATATTTTGTGCTGTTGGAATCGTCTGCTCAATGATCAACCGATATTTCTTGATTCCATCCGGCTCAAATACAATCTTTGTTTTACCCGGTAGTAATGTGATTGTCTGTTCCACTGTACTCGTTCCATTCCGGATGATCTCAACTTTCACAGGAAACTGACCTTCTATCTCAAAATACGAATAACAGCCTACCACAATTGGTCGGAATGTAATGCAGTCGTTGGTACCATCTTCTGATACATTGAAATTATTAAATCTATAAACTGCCTTGTCTGTCTTTATATCAAGAAAATCCCTCTCAATTCCTTCGCTTTCAAGATAGAGATGGAATTTCACCACTTTCCTATTCACAACTTCATTTAGCAGATAAAATTTAATATAATCTTTTGCCATTAAATCAAATTCCACTTTTTCCCCCTGCCTTCTTTTTAAAATCTTCCCATACCTTCAGCCCGTACTCTGATGGCACTCCTACTAAATAGACCTTGTTTTCAGTTACATTAATTTCAATTTTTCTTTTATCATGTGCATGATAATAAGTATTCATGACATTTTGATATCTGTCTGTCAGTTGAATGATCCTCTGGTTTGACGAACCTCTGTATGGTATATTATCGTCCAATTCTTTGATATATCTTCCGTCAATTAATATATCTATATTATACAACATTTTTCTGATATTCTCATCTTCTGATTGATCTAATTCTTCATATAAAAATCCTGTGTATACTATTACACCATAATCTCTTATTTTTCTAATTTTTTCAATCATTGTCACAATACTTTTTGCCTGTAAAAACGGTTCTCCACCACTAATTGTGATGCCTTCTGTATTGGGAATCCCGGCAAATAATCCTGCCAGTTCATCCACATCATAGATTGTACCTTTTTCTTCATTCATTTCTTTGGCAATACAACCCGTACATCCGGCATTGCAGCCATGCACCCACAATGCACTTCTAAGATAAGGACCTAAAACTTTAGTATATTCAACATAATGAGAAATATCAATTGTGTTTGTCTTATTTTCTATTTCAAATTGATTCATATTTGTCCTCTATCGTGAGATAAACATAGCTGCCACACTAAGCGAATTACTGTACGATAATACCGTGTATATAATACCGTGTATACCACAATTCTTATCGTTCGAGTAACTACCTTAATGCGACAGCCTCATACAATTAACAATTCAATCCATAATTTCTGACAAGTGCTTCTAATCCACCCTGGAATCCTGAAGCAACTGCATTAAATTTCCATTCACCATTTTTCCTATAAATTTCACAAACAACAAGTGCTGTCTCTATCGAAAATTCTTCTTCCAAATCAAATCGAAGCTGGTCGACTCCTACTGTATCAAATTCATTTTCAATTTTTGCCACTCTTATATACGCATTCGAAACCTGACCAAAATTTTGTCTCCTTGCAATCGCATCATGAATAGTAACACAGATTGCTATCTTTTGAATATCATTAGGTATTTTTGAAAAATCGATGATGATAACCTCATCATCCCCTTCTCCTTCACCAGTCAGGTTATCGCCCTGATGAACGACAGCTCCGTCCCTTCCGTCTAAGTTGTTATAGAATACAAAATCTTCGTCCCTTAAGCACTTGCCATTTGCTCCGAGCAAAAATGCCGAGGCATCCAGATCGAAATCAAATCCTCCATCATACTTGTTTGTATCCCATCCAAGTCCTACCAGTGCCATTTTCATTGAATTGTCAAGAGAAACTCTCTGTCCCTTTTGAAGATTTACTGCCATAATCGCATCCTCCTTTACAACTTATTAACTTGATCCTAATTATACGTATCTAACATTGCCTGCAATCCACCCTGGTATCCTGCTGCGACCGCATTAAATTTCCACTCACCATTGTGTTTGTAGATTTCACAGACAACGATACCCGTTTCAAGGTAGAATTCTTCTTCCAAATCAAAGCGAAGCTGGTCTTCCCCCTGCATATCATTTTCATCATTCAGTTTTGCAACCCTAACATATGCATTACTTACCATACCAAAGTTCTGTCTTCTCTGCTCTGCCTCATGAATGGTAACACAGATCACAAGTTTCAATATTTCTTCAGGCATCTTTGTGAAATCAACAACGATTACTTCATCATCTCCGTCACCTGCACCTGTTCTGTTATCACCCATATGCTTTACTGCACCGTTTCTGCTTTCAAAATTATTATAAAATACAAAATCTTCATCGCATGTCATCTTTCCTGTAGGACCAATCAAAAATACAGACGCATCCAGATCAAAATCTCCACCGCCATCATATTTGTTTGTGTCCCAACCAAGTCCGATCAGTGCGCGTTTCATGGACTTATCCAATGATATTCTCTGTCCTTTTTGTAAATTAATTGCCATAATGTAAATACCTCCTCAATTGATTGTTTCAACTTTTTGTCATTACCGTTTTATTACGTATATAAATATAATAAAGAATTCAATCTGCTGGCTTCTTTCACCGGCTGACCGATGGCATTAAATTTCCATTCACCTTTATATCTGTATAATTCTCCAACGACAAGACCTGTCATTCCATCATAGTTCTCTGATAAGTTAAAATTACAGATTTCCTGATTTTTCTGCATATCGATCAGATGGATATAAGCATTACTAATCATACCAAAATGCTGTCCTCTCGGTGTTGCATCATAGATATTCACAACAAACACAATTTTGTGTATTTCTGCCGGAACTCTAGGCAAATCTACAAAAATCTGTTCATCATCTCCGTCGCCAGCACCTGTTAAATTATCACCCTGATGAATAATGGCATTACTAGGATGCCTCAAATTCCCAAAGTATACACAACATGAATTCACTCCGGTTCCAACAAGCTTTCCTTCCTCATTCAAAAGAATTGCAGAAGCGTCACAGTCAAAGTCATATTGCTGTGGCTGCGATTTCAACTTAGAAAAGAAACCTCCTGATGACTGCGACTTTACAGCTTCATCCCATCCTAAACCAACCATAATGCCGGTCAGTCCTGTTCCACCTTTCGTCAGATCAATCTTCTGACCTTTCTGCAAATTAATAGACATATCCCAATACCTCCTCTTTGTACGAATGATCGGATAAAAGCAAAGGCAATCTCTTATGACTGGCGCTTGCTTTTCTTCCGATCAGTGATATTATTTGCTTCCTACAATTGCTTTTCTTATCAAATCAACAGGAATAATTGTCACTGCCAATACAGCAACAATACCCCATCCTGCTATGCCAAATGGTTCACAGCTGAACATCTTTCCAATAAACTCAAATGCTTTTACCGGAATCAATGCTGCGTTTACAATTAATGCCTGAACAAGAATAATTGTACAGAATACTTTCAAAAATCCTTTGTTTTCATTTAATCCTTTAAAAATACCAAATCCATCATCTCGAACATTAAATCCGTTAAACAATGCTGTTACAATAAACAATACAAAATAGCCTGCACGTTTCTGGTCAATGTTATCAAAAAACTTATCAAAGAATGGTAATTTCCAGTATACAAAACTGATAATGGTTACCCACGTACCCATTGTGATAATCTGGGCAAGCATCTGTTTGCTGATAATACTTTCATCTCTCCTTCTTGGAGCTTCTTCCATATATTTTTCCAATGCCGGTTCGTTACCGAGCATGATTGCGCCAAGTCCGTCCATGACAAGATTGACAAACAACAAATGTGTTACTTTCAACGGTTCATCAATACCAAAGAATGGTGCGATTGCACTGACAACAACTGCTGCCACATTGATTACCAGCTGGAATTTACAGAATTTCAAAATATTATGATAAATCGTTCTTCCATACCAGATGGCATCTTTAATGGATTTAAAGTTATCATCCAGTACAACGATCTCTCCAGCTTCTTTTGCAGCTTCAGTGCCACTTCCCATTGCAAATCCGACATCTGCTCTCTTAAGAGCCGGTGAGTCATTAACCCCATCACCTGTCATACCTACAACAAGATTCATTTCCTGACAGATTCTTACCATTCTTGACTTATCTGTTGGCAATGCTCTTGCAATCACGCGAATCTTTCTCACAATTTCTTTCACTTCATCATCTGACATTTTTGCTAAATCAGCAGATGTGATTGCAACATCATCATCACTCTCTAACAATTCTGCGTCTTTTGCAATGGCAACAGCTGTTTCCAATCTGTCACCCGTGATCATAACTACCTGAATACCGGCTTTTTTCACTTCTCTGATGGCATCTCTTGCCTCTGCTCTCACCTCATCTCTGATGGCAACAAGACCGACAAGCACAACATCATCATTGATTTTATTCTCTGTCATATTCTTTGTCGAATAGCCAAATGCAAGCACACGCATCGCTTTCTTTGCAAGCGCATTGATCTTTTCATTTAATACATCTAAATCTAACGGAACTTCATTTCCTTTTCCATCTAACATCTTTGTTGCCTTATCAAGGAATCTCTCTGGTGCACCCTTATAGAATGTCTTTTTCAACTGCGAAATATGTGCCTGGCTGAATTTGTTTGCCGAATTGAATCCCTGTGACTCATCAACAGTGTATTCTTTGCCGGATGTCAGTTTGTTAAATGTTTCTTCTCCCATGAACTTCATGAGTGCCTGGTCTGTGACATTACCACCAATGACATTATGGTTTGCATCAAACATTGACGATGTATTCTTACCAATTGATAAATCTAAGTATTCTTTTATTTTCTTATGCTTTGAAATCTCATCAAGTGGGATTGTCTTTCCATCTGCCGTAAAGAATTCAACCACTTCCAATTTACCCTTTGTAATCGTACCTGTCTTATCACTAAACAGGATATTTAAAGAACCTGCTGTCTCAATACCCTCAGCTTTTCGAACTAATACATTGTGGTCTAACATCTTACTTGTATTCTGCATCAAAACCAGCGAGATCATCAGTGGAAGACCTTCCGGAACAGCACAAACGATAATAACAACCGCAAGGGATACTGCATCTACAACGTTCTTTAAAATTTCTTTCCAAGGCTGGTCAAAATAAGCAGAAGCTCCACCGTCAAATGTATAAATATAATATGCAAAATATAAAATAGCGATAACAGTAGCTCCAATGTAACCAAATGTCGAAATCTGACCAGCCAGTTTTGCGAGTTTCACTTTGAGTGGTGAATCCGGCTCATCTTCCTGCATTTCCTCAGCCATCTTACCCATCAT
Organism: uncultured Lachnospiraceae bacterium; assembly: GCA_902773095.1. Lineage (GTDB taxonomy): Bacteria > Bacillota > Clostridia > Lachnospirales > Lachnospiraceae > Bovifimicola. Next base: position 12,565 of record CACYDA010000036.1, read on the forward strand.
CGTCTTTAATCCGACTTTTCTTACATCAAGTACGCCTTCACCATCGAATACAACTGCTCCTTTAAACAAAGAGTATTCATCAACGAAAGTATCACCTGTGATTTCTTCGGCAAGCTGTGTATCCTCAGATGTTGCAAATTTCTTACATTCCTCGGCTTCACCATTGAGTGCTGAATTATCTACCCTCAAATCTCCTGCGATCAGGATACCGTCCGCCGGAATCTTGTTACCCGCCTGCAATAAGATTTTATCGCCAACAACAACGTCATCGACTTCAATCACTGTAATCTCACCATTTCTGTACACCTTACAGGTATCTTTTTCCGTATTATCTTTTAATTCTCTATATTTAGAATCACTGGCAACACCTGTCTTTGCGGAAACTATGGCAACAATCAATATAGCAACGATTGTTCCTGCCGGCTCATAAATTTCAGCATACCCTAAAAAGTACATCACAATCATGATTACTGCAATCACAAGCAGGATCTTGATCATAGGATCACTGAATGTTTCTTTAAATTCCTGCCAGAACGTGGTTGGCTCTGAATCAGGTATGACATTACTGCCATATTTCTCTCTTGACTCTTCGACCTCTTTGTCGGTCAATCCATTATACTTCATAGTCTTCCTCCATTAAAATATATAAAATATGCACTGAAGAACCGGTTTTGTTCTAAAACCGGTCTTCTTCAAAAACTCACTAATTATTATATCAATTGATATTTTGGTTGTCAATGTAAACAAAGTATGTATCGCTGTTTATAATGTGTTTATTTTCGTACTTTATCTTCCCACATACTATTGTCTTTGATACGATTGTTTTTTTTTTCACAAAAATCCTAATATGCCTTTACCTTTGTCCACAGATTTGCGATAAACTGTTTCAGATTCATATCCTGATAGCCAAAGACTTCGTTATTTTCGCCGCCAAATGATGGTACATAGGCATTAATCCCTTCGTATTCACCACCGGCTATGGCATCTGCCACCTCTTTTACAGGTGATGTATACCCTACATACAGTGAATTCCGATAGGCGACATCATATTCCGGCATATAACTCATAAATTCATAAGCCAGTTCCTGATCCTTACAGTCTTTTGTGAGAACCATTCCGTCACACCACTCGTTTGTTCCCTCTTTTGGCTCAAGATAAGCAAGTTCACTGTTTTCTGCCATGATATATGCGCCATCGCCTGAATATACCACCGCCAAAGCCTTATTTCCGGCAATCATATTATCCATTACGTCATCTCCGACATAGACTACATCCATCTGATCTCTCTGCTCAATCAACCACCTATATGCCTCATTGATTTCATCTTTGTTATCCGTGTTCATAGAAAATCCCAGTGCCTTTAATGCTACCATGAATGAATCTCTTTCCGAATCATACATATAGATATTACCTTTGTATTTTGTATTCCTAAGTAATTCCCAGCCGTCTTTTAAATCTTCTTCGTCCACGATATTCTTATTGTATAAGATTCCCACAGTTCCTACAAAATATGGCACTGAATATCGGTTTTCCGGATCATATGCCAGATTCATAATCTCCTGATTCAAGCCATCAGCATTTTTAATTTTGCTCCAGTCAAGAGGAACAATCTGTTCTTCTTTGATTAATCTCTCAATCATATAATCTGATGGTATCAAAATATCATATTTCGCACCACTTTTCAGTTTGGTATACATACTTTCATTTGAATCAAATGTCTCATAAATAATCTTGCATCCATGGTCTTTCTCAAATTTTTCTATGATAGCAGGATCAATATATTCCCCTGCATTGAAGATTCTGAGTGTTTTTGAAGTAGTACGTACACCTGTAAATACGGATACACCCACTAATATTACAAGAGCAACTGCAATGACTTTCTTCATTGTCTGCTTCACCATCGCCGGAATCAGTTTTGTCGTAATGAGCAAAAGCGCAATCACTACGACCACAATTGTCGATAATGCATTAATGGTAGGATTGGTACGCTTCGTCATATTATAAACAATGATGGAAATATTCGAAACACCATTTCCTGTCACAAAATATGATATAACGAAA